>NZ_JBSHCT010000033.1:0-49869 GCF_053615935.1 Nocardiopsis sp. NPDC055879 | reverse complement strand
CAGGGAGCCGGGCGGCTATGCCCCGCGAAGCCATGGGCGGCACCTTCTCATCAGCCTCACCCGGCCCCCTTGGACCACACACCCATTCTTAAGGCTTTCTCATGCCCGCTTGGGGGGGCGACAAGATACGCCGGGAAGGGGCAACGGACGACCTCGTTGCCCCTTCCCGGCGTATCTTGTCGGCCCCCGGAATACCATCGAAGGGCCTCGCCGGGGAAGCGCGCTCCAGTTACTGCCGCGAATAACCCCGCAGAGAGTCACCTCAACCCACGAAGGGGATTCCGTGAGCTCTGACGACCAGCAGAACCTGCCTGCACCCATCGAGCGGAAGGATCTGGTAACTGCCGCACGCACTGATCTGGTGGCGTTCGAAGAGTTTATGTTCTCGGTGCTCGACGAGTGGGGCCTGCCGACCAACAACATCATCGTCAGCGCCGGCGACCGCCACGTTCTAATCAAGAACACCCCCGACATCCTTCACGAGCTCGACGCCAATCAGCTAGCGACGTCCCCCTACATCTCCAAGATGATCCTCGCCGGAGCCGCCGGCCTGTTCGACGCCGCCCTGAGTTACCTCTGGGATGAGACGATCACCCAGCTGCGGGACCGGGTGGCGGACTTTGACGTGGCCTACTTCTTCGACCTCGCCGAAGCCGACCCCGCCCGACGGGCGGCCCTTCAGACCCGCGATGACCTCTCCAAGATCAACGACGCCGCGCTGCTAGACGCGGCCAAGAAGATCCAGCTCCTCAGCGACGTCGCTCACCAGCAGCTGACCCACATCAACTACATGCGGAACCACGCGAGTGCCGCGCATCCCAACGTGGAGAAGCTGACCGGCCTGAAGCTCGCCGACTGGCTGCAGACCTGCATCCGAGAGGTCATGCAGCTAAAGACTCGGCCTGTCGTCGCGGAGATAGGAAGACTCCTCCACAACGTCAAGGCTGCGGCGCTCGCCGAGGCCGAACTGAAGAACGCAGCCACCTTCTTCAGCGACCTCCCGCAAGACCAGGCCAACAACCTGGCTAATGGGTTCTTCGGCATTTACACCCCGCCCACCGCAGACCCCCATGTCTTGGACAACGTCCGTCTACTCTGGCCCGAGCTCTGGTCGTTCATCAGCGAGGACACTCGTCGCGAACTCGGGGTCAAGCTCGCACGCTTCCGAGCTAACGCGGACAAGGACCGGGCCGACCGGGCCAAGGAGCTTCTGGAGTTGGTCGACGGCGGAGCCGCCTACCTTCCCGAGTCCGATCGGCTCGTGGAGATCCAGGAGGCGCTGGACGACCTCATGCGGGCACACCAAGCATCGCGCAACAATTTCTACGAGGAGCCGCCGGTCGCGCGGCGCCTTCGCGACGTCGTTGGCCGCCACGGCGAGGTTCCCAAGCTCCTTACAGCCCCCTACGTTGCCACGCTCGTGAACGTTTTTCTGACGAACGGCTACGGCGTCGCCTGGAACGCCGAGCCGTACTACATCGAGCTCATTAAGCGGTTCGATGGATCGCAAGCCGCATACGCGCTCCGGTCCTTCGCCTTCACCTTGATCACCCCGAAGCTGGGACTCCCGCTGCACCAAGAAAAGTGGGGCGAGTTGGTGAAGCTCGTGGCCCCCAAGCTCACCGAGCGGGAGGATCGCGTCCTGCTTGAGCATGTCCGAGACTTCACCGGTACTCCTGACAAGCTCCATAAGGACACGAAGATTGCCGCGCAGCTTAAGGTCTGGCACGAGGAGAAGGGGCTTCCCTAACGGCCTGCTTCTCCCGAAGCTACGGCGAGCCGTAAGGTAGAGACCGAGACCGGCCCGGGCAACCATCCGTTGCCCGGGCCGGTTTTTTCATGCCCACCCAGCGAGACGCCACGTCTCGCCAAAGCCCTTGGCTTCCGAGAACATTGACTTATCGGGGGTCAGGGCCGGATGGAAAAAATGACAGGAACGCCTGTCAATCTCCCTAATGACATCTAGGCTTGTCATTACCGGCGGAACCTCCGTCGGGTGACCCTAGGAGAACCCGTGTCCGACCGCCCGACCCTGTCCGACATCGAAGACGAGGACGTCCGCACCGACATCGAGGGCGACATCGACCTGCTGGTGCGCCGCATCGCGCACGCCCTGGACGACGACGTGGCGTTCCCCACCGCCGAAGAGGCACTGAACGCTCACCCGCACGCGGCCCGCGCCGACCTCATCATGATGCTCACCGGGGCCGAGGCCCTGCGCATCGCCCTGGCCGCCAACATGGCGCAGCGAGCACGCCATCTGGGAGCGAACCCGGCCGTCACCTACACCGATCTGGGGGCAGCGGTGGGCATCTCCCGTCAGGCCGCCCGGGAGAGGTGGCCCGGCGCGATCCGCAACGCCCGACCTGGCCGGCCCAAGAAGACCGTGACCGTTGAACTCTCCGGCGGTCACCCGGCCTGGGACGGCGAGACCCTGGAGATCGACTGCGAGTCGGTGTACGACCTCGACCTGGACGACGTCGGTGCTCTGCTGATGATCGAGGACGGTTCCTACCCTGACCACCTGTCGATGCAGGAGGGAGTCGACTGGCGGGCGCACTACGCCCCCGAATCCGAGGACACCCGCACCGCGTGGACCTTCCAGGGGTGGGTGCCAGCATGATGAAGCTCTGAAGTAGATCCCAGCATGCGCCGGGAGCATATTGGAAACCCGGGGAGGAACATAGTCACTTCCGGGGCATCCCCGAAAAATAATCGGCGACCCGATGAGTTACTAGAGCTCACCTGGTCGCCAATTGGGGGAACTGGGCCCTGGGAGCCGCTACCTATCGCTGACAACCCACTCGATCACCTTGCCTGCAGCCCACTTGACCAGTGATGACAAGGAGATCGACGCGAGGAAGAGCGCGATGCTACGCCGACGCTTTTCAGGCATAGGAAGACCCCAATCATGCTCGATGAGAACCCAATAACCATGGGCACATGAGCATATTAACGCCTTCCTTGAGTGCAGTGACACCCATCTATAACCACGTTGGAAGCCCCTTTCCAACGAAGTAACTATATTCCTTTCCGGATTCCCTATGGGCATTTCCATAAAGGATTTAAAAACTGAATTCCGACAGGAGGCGTGTCGTGGGGGAGCTGCTTCTTCTCGAGCGAGGGCGCAACGACGAAAAGGCCACATCAGGTCATTCAGCACCTCAGAGGCATACCTGAGTGTCATCATCCTGATGCGCTATGAAGCTGCCTCCCCCTGAACAAGGAGCATCTGTGCCTGCCCCCACCCCTGAGCAAGAAGCCGCCACAGCCGCCTTCCGCCGCGGAGACCACCTCGTTCTCCAAGCCGGAGCTGGGACGGGCAAGACCACCACATTGACGATGCTGGCCTCCAGCACACCGCGCGACGGCCTGTACATGGCGTTCAACCGCTCCATCGCCCAGGCCGCCCGTCGCGCGTTCCCCTCCAGTGTCGAGTGCCGCACCGCGCACGGTCTGGCCTACAAGGCGATCGGCCACCGCTACTCCAGACGCATGGACACAGCCCGGACGCCGAGTTGGAAGGTCGGGGCTGAGCTGGGAATCACGGCCAACATGGTGGTGTACATCGGCGAACGCAAGGTCACCAACAAGGCCTTGTCCTCCACGGCGCTGCACACGGTGACCCGCTACTGCCAGTCCTCTGACCGGGAGATCCTGCCGCAACACGTTCCCCGCCTGCGTGGTCTGGAGGCCGATCACCTGCACGCTCAACTCATCGACGTCGTCTTGCCCTACGCCCGCAAGGCCTGGGCCGACCTACAGAACCCCCACGAAGGCGTCGTCCGGTTCGGCCACGACCACTACCTGAAGATGTGGGCGCTCACCGACCCCAAGTTGCCCACCGACTTCCTCCTCCTGGACGAGGCCCAGGACACCAACGCGGTGGTCGAGAAGGTCTTCAACGACCAACGCGGCCACGCCCAGCTCGTCATGGTCGGTGACTCGGCACAGGCGATCTACGGGTGGCGAGGTGCCCGCGACGTCATGTCCGACTTCAACGGCACCCGGCTGGGTCTGTCGCAGTCATTTCGCTTCGGTGCCGCTCTCGCGCGAGAGGCCAACCGGTGGCTGAACATCGTCGACGCGCCCATCCGTCTAACCGGAAACCCGGCCCTGGTGAGCGAACTAGAAAAGGTGGAGCGCCCCGACGCGATCCTGTGCCGGACCAACTTCGGTGCGATGTCAGAGGTCATGGCCCTGCTCGAGACGGGCAAGAGGGTGGCGTTGGTCGGTGGCGGCGACGCCCTGGCCAAAATCGCCACCGCGGCCCAGGCCCTGAAGGAAGGCAAGCGCAGTTGGCACCGGGAGCTGATGCTGTTCGAGTCCTGGGGCGACCTGCAGGACTACGCCGAGTACGACCCGGCCGGTCGTGACCTGTTGCCACTGGTCGAGTTGGTCGACGAACACGGCACCGATGTCCTTTTGGGCGCGCTCTCTCGCCTGTCCGAGGAGCGTGCGGCCGAGATCGTCGTATCGACCGCGCACAAGGCCAAGGGCCGGGAGTGGGCCAATGTGCGTATCGGAGCCGACTTCATCGAGACCGAGCCTGAAGACGAAGAGGGCGACGACGGTCAGCTCTACTGGGGCGAGATCGACGCCGCCGAGGCCCGTTTGGCCTATGTGGCGGTGACCCGGGCCCGGCATCGTCTGGACGTGGGCGGGTTGTCCTGGATCGACGAACACCCTGACGGTCGGCTCCCCCAGACGTGACGCCGCACAGGTAAGCCGATGTGCTGATGCACTGGCTTATCGGTGTACTGGTTTGCAGATACACCGGTGTATCTGCAAACCAGATAGGGGATCGGCGCCGAAACATGCACCTTTTCCCAGATCAACAGGCATACCCGCCCACCGACCCACCGGGTAACCGATACACCGGTGTAATCGTTCTCCGGTGGGCCCGCCCACCGGAGAGCCGGTGTATGAGAGATACTCGCGACCATGAGTGATGACCCGAAGATCTATGCGGTCGCCAGCTACAAGGGCGGCGTCGGTAAGACCACCTTGGCCAGCGAGCTGGCCTACGTCATGGGCGCGATCCTGGTCGATCTGGACTGGGACCGCGGTAACGCCACCCGGGCCTGGGGCTATCGGACCGAGGAGCGCGTCACCGCGCCGCTGCTGGACGCGATCGAGGCCGGCCGCACCCCCCGCCCACTCAAGGGCACACGCAAGGCCGACCTGGTCCCCTGCCACGAGGATTTCGTGGAGACCCAGCCCGACGCGGACACGATGGCGGCTCTGCTGGAGCGTTGGGCCAAGGAGTGGGGTCGAGACCTGGTCGTGGACACTCATCCCGGCGGAAGCCCCTCGACCTTGGGAGCGATGGCGGCCGCGCACCGGATCCTGGTGCCGGCCCCGTTCGGGGAGAAGGAACACGAAGCGCTGGAGGGGATGGTGCAACAGCTCGCGGACTACCCGCTCATGGTGATCCCCTCCCGGGTTCCGCCTGTGCCCCCGGCTCGAGACATCGACCGGCTCCGCAGGATCACCGAGGAGGCGAACGTGCCTGTGGGGCCTCCGATCTCGCACTACGTGTGGATGCCTCGACGTACCCGTCGTATGGCGGTCAGTGCCCCGCCCGTCACCAAGCAGGGCCAGGACTTCGCCGATGAGATCGCCGCGGTCGCGGAGGTGGTGGGGGCATGAGTAATGGGCTGAATGACTTGAACCAGCGACGCAAACGGCGTCAGCCCCCGCCGCCCAAGCACCCGCGCTCGGAACAGCCCGAAACGGAGACGAAGCCTGTCCCCGAGTCCGGGGCCGAGACAGAGCCCACTCGCGATCCCCAGACCGCCCCGCCTCCTGCGCCCGAGAAACAGGCTCCCCCCACGCGGAGCGAGGCACGTGTTCCTGAGCGTGGGCGCAGCGATGCCACTCGGGCCAAACGCACCCCGTCCGTGGAGGCCTACCTCGACCAGGAGCTGATGGACTGGCTCTGGGAGATCGAGGCGGCTGCTGTCGCGCGGCGGGAGCGGTCCGTGACCAGTCCGACCATCCGGTTGGCGTTGCAGGAGCTCAAGAAGCGCATGTCCGCGGAACAGGTGGTGGAGAAGCTGCTGTCTCGCCCGGTGAAGGGCACAGGTAAGCCTGGTCGCCCCCGCCGTTGAACCGGCATCCAGGTACACCTATACACCGGTGTAGCGGTGTATAGGTGTACCTGTAGACACGCAAAGGCCCTGGCGGGGACGTCCCCGCCAGGGCCTTTCTCAGATCAGGCCTAGAGCCTGGGCTAGGTGCAGAACGAATCGTGCGACCGCATCGATCACGTGAGCCAACCGGTCCCAACGTCGCAGCGCCTCCTGAGCTCTATCCAAGATCTTCTTGATCGTCTTCACGGCCTGCTTCTCCCGAAGCTACGGCGAGCCGCAATGTAACCGCTGAGTAGCTTCCAGGGCGGCCAGGAACCCTTCTGAGTACGGTCTTGGGCTCGGCCCCAGCCCCGACCCAACACGTGACGCAGGACACCCACCCCTCGCGCCAAAGTTGCGACAAAACGTCGTAACTTGAAGTTGCGACAGATTGTCGCAACTTTTGGAGGGGTGTCCCGATGACACAGCAGGACAAGCGCGCGCTCGTGGTGGGACTGGGCATCGCGGGGATCTCGGCGGCGATCGGTCTGCGCAGGGCCGGGTGGGAGCCCGTGATCGTGGAACGCGCGCCCGAGCGCCGCACGGGCGGGTACTTCGTCGGGATCTTCCCCGACGGCAAACAGGCCGCCCAGGACCTGGGCATGACTCCGCACCTGCACGTGCGCAACCCCACCGCCGGCAGGGACTGGAGCGTGGGCCCCTCGGGCCGGGCCACACCCGGCGCCGGGTTCCTCGACCAGCCCGGCGGCCCCTATGCGGTCCTGCGCGGGGACATCGAGGAGGGCCTGTGGCGCACGCTGCAGGAGCTCGGGGGCGTCCAGGTGCGGTTCGACACTCGCCCGGTCGCCATCACCCAGACCCCGCACAGGGCGAAGGTGACGCTCGAGGAGGCGGCCACCGGCGCCCAGACGGTCGAGGAGTACGACCTGGTCGTGGGCGCCGACGGGATGCGCTCCAGCACGCGCGAGCTGGCCTTCGGCCCGCACCGGGACTACCTGGACCAGTGGCAGGCCATCATCTGTGCCTTCGAGCTCGACCGGCAGGTCCCCGGGTACGGGCCGGGGGTTGAGGAACATCGGAACGAAAACCCGCGCTAAGGGCTCACCGGGTCACTCGTCGGCGGGGAGGTTGCCGACCGCGGCTTCGAGGTCGGCGGTGGTGGGCAGGGTGTAGCGGCGGGTGGTCTCCAACCGCTTGTGGCCCATCAGCTGGCCGACGGTGACCAGGTCGACCTTGCTGCTGCGGGCCAGGTTGGTGCCGAAGGTATGCCGTAGCACGTGCGCGGAGAGCGCCGGGTGGCCGTCCTCGTCGACCACGTCGGCGTCGGTGGCGATCTCGTCCAGGAGCAGGTTCACCGACCGGTCGCTCAACCTGCCGCCGCGCCGGTTCAGGAACAGCGCGCCCGACTCGGCGCTGGGCCAGGAGGCGCGCTCGCGTTTCCAGGCGGCCACCGCCTCGCGCGCCGAGGCGTCGGTGAGCGGCACAGTGCGCGCGTCGTCGTTCTTGCCCGCGCGCACGATCACCTTGCCCTTGCGGGCCGAGAGCGGCACGTCGTCGGTGTCCAGGGCGACCAGTTCGCTCACCCGCAGCCCGGAGTAGAACAGCAGGCGGCCGATGGCCCGGTCGCGGGCCAGGGGGCGTTGTTCCACCGCGCGCAGGAACCGCTTCTGCTCGCGCGGGGTGAGCGCCCGCGGAGCGATGGGCTCGGGCTCGTCGCGGCCGACGTTGGCCGGGCCGAGGCCGAGGTGGGTGAAGAAGTGGTCCAGGGCGACCAGGCCTGCTTCTCCCGAAGCTACGGCGAGCCGCAATGTAACCGCTGAGTAGCTTCCAGGGCGGCCAGGAACCCTTCTGAGTACGGTCTTGGGCTCGGCCCCAGCCCCGACCCAACACGTGACGCAGGACACCCACCCCTCGCGCCAAAGTTGCGACAAAACGTCGTAACTTGAAGTTGCGACAGATTGTCGCAACTTTTGGAGGGGTGTCCCGATGACACAGCAGGACAAGCGCGCGCTCGTGGTGGGACTGGGCATCGCGGGGATCTCGGCGGCGATCGGTCTGCGCAGGGCCGGGTGGGAGCCCGTGATCGTGGAACGCGCGCCCGAGCGCCGCACGGGCGGGTACTTCGTCGGGATCTTCCCCGACGGCAAACAGGCCGCCCAGGACCTGGGCATGACTCCGCACCTGCACGTGCGCAACCCCACCGCCGGCAGGGACTGGAGCGTGGGCCCCTCGGGCCGGGCCACACCCGGCGCCGGGTTCCTCGACCAGCCCGGCGGCCCCTATGCGGTCCTGCGCGGGGACATCGAGGAGGGCCTGTGGCGCACGCTGCAGGAGCTCGGGGGCGTCCAGGTGCGGTTCGACACTCGCCCGGTCGCCATCACCCAGACCCCGCACAGGGCGAAGGTGACGCTCGAGGAGGCGGCCACCGGCGCCCAGACGGTCGAGGAGTACGACCTGGTCGTGGGCGCCGACGGGATGCGCTCCAGCACGCGCGAGCTGGCCTTCGGCCCGCACCGGGACTACCTGGACCAGTGGCAGGCCATCATCTGTGCCTTCGAGCTCGACCGGCAGGTCCCCGGGTACGGGCCCCAGGACGGCATCATCAACGCCCGCTCCCGCCGGGCGGCCTGGGTCTTCGGGTTCGCCGACCGCCCTCCCACCGTGCTGCTGACCTACCGCACCAAGGACGTCGACGCGCAGTTCACCCGACCTGCCCTGGAGACCCTGCGCGAGGTGTACGCGGGCATGGACCACCCCGCCCTGACCCACGCGCTGGACCAGCTCGGCCGGGCCCCCGACTTCCTGTTCGACTCGGTCAACCAGGTCAAGATGCCCACTTGGCGCTCGGGACGGGTGGTCCTGGTCGGGGACGCCGCCTGGTGCCTGAACCTGTACTCGGGGATGGGCTCCACTGCGGCCATGCGCGGCGGCGCGGACCTGGGCAAGGCCCTGGCGGCCCACCCCGACGACCTGCACGCCGCCCTGGCCGACTGGGAGAAGGGCATGCGCCCCTTCATCACCCGCCACCAGCGCCGCGCCCGGATCATGCAGCAGCTGTTCGTGCCTTCGGGGCCGGTGGCCGAACGCCTGCGCGCCCTGGTCCTGGCAACCGTCGGCGCGATCGGGCGGCTGAAGTCGCGCATGAGCGGGGCCGGTCCCACCGCGAACACCGCACAGCCCGGGGCCGACACTCCTGCGGGCCGGTGATACTGGGCCCATGGCACGTATCAAGGGGGCCACGTTCCAGGCCCACCACGAACAGGTCTGGGACGACCTGACCGAGGCGCTGGGCGCCCTGTTGGCCGAGCAGGGGTACGAGGGGTTCAACCTCGCGCACGTGGCTGCCCGGGCCGGGATCGCACGCAACACGATCTACAACTACGCCAAGGACAAATCCTCCCTGGTGGCCCAGGCCGCCCAGCGCGCCAGCCGTGACGTCCTGGAGCGCATCGATCGGATCGCCGCGGGGCCAGGGCCCGCCCCGCAGCGCCTGGCCGACATCGTGGCCGCACTGATGCACTCGTTCGCGACCCCCGCGCTCCGGCTGATGCTGCACTCGCCCCCCGACAGTGTGCCCCAGGAGGTCCTCGAACACCCCGACGGCCCCTTCTCCCAGGTGGCCGCCGCGGTGGAGAAGGTCCTGACCGACGGCGTCACCGAGGGCTCCTTCCGTCCGCTGGCGGACATCCCGATGACCACACACCTGCTCAGCGGCATCGTGCGCGCCGGGGCCGACCGGATGGCCAGTCGTGGGGCGCGGGTCGAGGAGGTCCTGCCCGCTGTGCAGGAGTTGCTCTCGGCGTCCCTCGAACCCCGCTGACCCTGCCGTGGCCTTGGCCTGGGCGGCCAAGGCCACGGCAGGGCGAACCGGGTGGGCCGGCACGGGGCACGCAGCCAGTGCGCCCCCAACAGCCCGGCGACAGGACAGAACACCCGTCGGTGGCTACTTGGCTTGGATCGCGGCCCGACCCTTGGACAGCTCCGGCACGTGCTTGTACAGCGTCGACCTGCTGACCCCGAGCAGGCGGGCGATGGAGGCCACCGAGTTCTCAGGACGGGTGAGCAGGTCGCGGGCGTGACGGACCTGCTCCGAGGTCATCGCCGGGGGTCGGCCCAGGCGGGTGCCGGCGGCGCGAGCGGCCTCCAGACCCTCCTTGGTCCCCTCCACGATGAGTTCGCGGATGAACTCGGCCAGGGCGGCGAAGACGTGGAACACGAGCCTGCCACCGGGGGTGGTGGTGTCCAGGGCCTCGTGCAGGGACCGGAAGCCGACCCCGGCGCGGCGCAGGTCGCCCACCAGGGTGATGAGGTCGGCCAGGGAGCGGGCGAGCCGGTCCAGGGAGGGCACGACGAGCGTGTCGCCGGGGCGTAGGTAGGCCAGGCAGGCTTTCAGCTCGGGGCGCTGGGCGTTCTTCCCGGAGTTCTTGTCAGCGAACACCTTGGCGCACCCGGCGGCCTCCAGGGCGCGGAGCTGGCGGTCGAGCTTCTGGTCCCGGGTGGAGACGCGGGCATAGCCGACCAGCGCACCGCCGCCGGACACCGGAGCCGGGGCGAGGGGGTCGTCGGGAAGCGCAAGGGTGGTGTCCATCCCTGGAGTGTATGAAAAATGGTCTCGTCCGTGTTGTTGGACAGTCGGATTTCTCAACACGTTTTTCCGACACTCCCAGGCTCTGTTCGGCGTCCTCCGTGGCCGTTCGGGCCGCCTGTCCAACAAACGATCGTTAGATGGACACTCGCAGGGGTGCGCGCTCAGTCACGAGAGTCACGGAGAGGGCTACCGCCAAAGTTCCTCGGATCCTGCGGGCCCATGGTCGCCTCCACTTCTCGGGTGCCGTCGTGTTCACCAACCCTCCGTCCCCAAGGAGAAGTCGATCGCATGGTCGCAGTGGTAGCAGTACATGTACGCGCTGTCGGCCAGGTCGAAGCGCAGCTTCGGGTTGGCCCGGTGCATGGCGTCCTCGGTGGACTCGCACATCTGCGGGCTCTGTTGCAAAGATTGGCGGCAGTCAGAGGTAGGCTGTCGCTCTGCGCCGATCAGGCGGCTGCTGCGAAATGGTGGTTGAGCATGCCCATGGCCTCCGTCAGCGCCGAGGGCCCAATGCCAAAAGCTCTCTCCACAAGGCGCACCTCGCCCCTGATGCCGGGCTGCAGGCACCAGGGGCGAGCCTGTCCTTTGCGCAGGGCTCGCATGACTTCGAATCCCTTGATCGTGGCATAGGCCGTGGGGATCGATTTGAAACCGCGCACCGGCTTGATCAGTATCTTGAGCTTTCCGTGATCGGCCTCGATCACGTTATTGAGATACTTCACCTGCCGGTGGGCCGTCTCCCGGTCCAGCTTTCCTTCGCGCTTCAATTCGGTGATCGCTGCACCATAGCTCGGCGCTTTGTCGGTATTGAGCGTGGCAGGCTTTTCCCAGTGCTTCAGGCCTCGCAGGGCCTTGCCCAGGAACCGCTTCGCTGCCTTGGCGCTGCGGGTCGGCGACAGGTAGAAATCGATCGTGTCGCCCCGCTTGTCGACTGCCCGGTACAGGTAGGTCCACTTGCCCCGCACCTTGACGTAGGTTTCATCCAGGCGCCAGCTCGGATCAAAGCCACGCCGCCAGAACCAGCGCAGCCGCTTCTCCATCTCCGGGGCGTAGCACTGGACCCAGCGATAGATCGTCGTATGGTCGACCGAAATGCCGCGTTCCGCCAGCATTTCCTCAAGGTCGCGATAGCTGATCGGATAGCGACAATACCAGCGCACCGCCCACAGGATCACATCACCCTGGAAATGGCGCCACTTGAAATCCGTCATCGTTCCGTCCGTCCAATCTCCGCCAAGCATGCTCAAGCTTCACGATTTTTGCAACAGAGCCATATCGACAACCTCTCGCGCAACCAAGACATCGCGGTCGGACTGCAAGTGATCTTGAAGCCACGGGCCCGTCCCACCCCGACATGGACCTCGATGCCCGAACGGACGTTAGATTTCGAGTTCTAGGCGTTCTGCGATGAAGGTTGGATCCCAGCCGGGATTGAAAGTGTCGACGTGGGTGAATCCGAGCCGCTCGTATAGGCCACGCAGGTTCGGGTGGCAGTCGAGCCGCAGCTTGGCGCACCCCTGCGTTCGCGCGGCATGGCGGCAAGCCTCGATCAGCGCGGAGCTGACACCCCGGCCCGCATGTGTCCGTCGCACCGCGAGCTTGTGCAGATATGCGGCCTCCCCCTTGAGGGCGTCGGGCCAGAACTCGGGATCCTCGGCCGACAAGGTGCAACAGCCGACGATGCCGTCGCTGCAACTCGCGACTAGGAGCTCGGATCTCAGGACGAAGGTCTCCGCGAATGTCCGGTCGATCCGCGCGACGTCCCAGGCGGGCGTTCCCTTGGCGGACATCCACGCCGCAGCGTCGTGCATCAGCCGCACAACCTCGTCGATATCACCCGAGCAGGCGACCCGAACGTTCGGAGGCTCCTCGCTGTCCATTCGCTCCCCTGGCGCGGTATGAACCGCCGCCTCATAGTGCAGTTTGATCCTGACGAGCCCAGCATGTCTGCGCCCACCTTCGCGGAACCTGACCAGGGTCCGCTAGCGGGCGGCCGGAAGGTGAATGCTAGGCATGATCTAACCCTCGGTCTCTGGCGTCGCGACTGCGAAATTTCGCGAGGGTTTCCGAGAAGGTGATTGCGCTTCGCAGATCTCCAGGCGCGTGGGTGCGGACGTAGTCAGCGCCATTGCCGATCGCGTGAAGTTCCGCCGCAAGGCTCGCTGGACCCAGATCCTTTACAGGAAGGCCAACGGTGGCGCCCAAGAAGGATTTCCGCGACACCGAGACCAATAGCGGAAGCCCCAACGCCGACTTCAGCTTTTGAAGGTTCGACAGCACGTGCAGCGATGTTTCCGGTGCGGGGCTCAAGAAAAATCCCATCCCCGGATCGAGGATGAGCCGGTCGGCAGCGACCCCGCTCCGTCGCAAGGCGGAAACCCGCGCCTCGAAGAACCGCACAATCTCGTCGAGCGCGTCTTCGGGTCGAAGGTGACCGGTGCGGGTGGCGATGCCATCCCGCTGCGCTGAGTGCATAACCACCAGCCTGCAGTCCGCCTCAGCAATATCGGGATAGAGCGCAGGGTCAGGAAATCCTTGGATATCGTTCAGGTAGCCCACGCCGCGCTTGAGCGCATAGCGCTGGGTTTCCGGTTGGAAGCTGTCGATTGAAACACGGTGCATCTGATCGGACAGGGCGTCTAAGAGCGGCGCAATACGTCTGATCTCATCGGCCGGCGATACAGGCCTCGCGTCCGGATGGCTGGCGGCCGGTCCGACATCCACGACGTCTGATCCGACTCGCAGCATTTCGATCGCCGCGGTGACAGCGCCGGCGGGGTCTAGCCGCCGGCTCTCATCGAAGAAGGAGTCCTCGGTGAGATTCAGAATGCCGAACACCGTCACCCTGCTGCGTAACATCGTTGCTGCTCCATAACATCAAACATCGACCCACGGCGTAACGCGCTTGCTGCTTGGATGCCCGAGGCATAGACTGTACAAAAAAACAGTCATAACAAGCCATGAAAACCGCCACTGCGCCGTTACCACCGCTGCGTTCGGTCAAGGTTCTGGACCAGTTGCGTGAGCGCATACGCTACTTGCATTATAGCTTACGAACCGAACAGGCTTATGTCCACTGGGTTCGTGCCTTCATCCGTTTCCACGGTGTGCGTCACCCGGCAACCTTGGGCAGCAGCGAAGTCGAGGCATTTCTGTCCTGGCTGGCGAACGAGCGCAAGGTTTCGGTCTCCACGCATCGTCAGGCATTGGCGGCCTTGCTGTTCTTCTACGGCAAGGTGCTGTGCACGGATCTGCCCTGGCTTCAGGAGATCGGAAGACCTCGGCCGTCGCGGCGCTTGCCGGTGGTGCTGACCCCGGATGAAGTGGTTCGCATCCTCGGTTTTCTGGAAGGCGAGCATCGTTTGTTCGCCCAGCTTCTGTATGGAACGGGCATGCGGATCAGTGAGGGTTTGCAACTGCGGGTCAAGGATCTGGATTTCGATCACGGCACGATCATCGTGCGGGAGGGCAAGGGCTCCAAGGATCGGGCCTTGATGTTACCCGAGAGCTTGGCACCCAGCCTGCGCGAGCAGCTGTCGCGTGCACGGGCATGGTGGGCTCTGTTGCAAAGATTGGCGGCAGTCAGAGGTAGGCTGTCGCTCTGCGCCGATCAGGCGGCTGCTGCGAAATGGTGGTTGAGCATGCCCATGGCCTCCGTCAGCGCCGAGGGCCCAATGCCAAAAGCTCTCTCCACAAGGCGCACCTCGCCCCTGATGCCGGGCTGCAGGCACCAGGGGCGAGCCTGTCCTTTGCGCAGGGCTCGCATGACTTCGAATCCCTTGATCGTGGCATAGGCCGTGGGGATCGATTTGAAACCGCGCACCGGCTTGATCAGTATCTTGAGCTTTCCGTGATCGGCCTCGATCACGTTATTGAGATACTTCACCTGCCGGTGGGCCGTCTCCCGGTCCAGCTTTCCTTCGCGCTTCAATTCGGTGATCGCTGCACCATAGCTCGGCGCTTTGTCGGTATTGAGCGTGGCAGGCTTTTCCCAGTGCTTCAGGCCTCGCAGGGCCTTGCCCAGGAACCGCTTCGCTGCCTTGGCGCTGCGGGTCGGCGACAGGTAGAAATCGATCGTGTCGCCCCGCTTGTCGACTGCCCGGTACAGGTAGGTCCACTTGCCCCGCACCTTGACGTAGGTTTCATCCAGGCGCCAGCTCGGATCAAAGCCACGCCGCCAGAACCAGCGCAGCCGCTTCTCCATCTCCGGGGCGTAGCACTGGACCCAGCGATAGATCGTCGTATGGTCGACCGAAATGCCGCGTTCCGCCAGCATTTCCTCAAGGTCGCGATAGCTGATCGGATAGCGACAATACCAGCGCACCGCCCACAGGATCACATCACCCTGGAAATGGCGCCACTTGAAATCCGTCATCGTTCCGTCCGTCCAATCTCCGCCAAGCATGCTCAAGCTTCACGATTTTTGCAACAGAGCCCATCTGCGCGCACCGGCCGTCGGGCCCCGGCTCCCGGCGGGCCGGGAAGACCGTGCACTTGGTGTAGCGGTGCCCCGGGTCGTGGTCGGCCGGATCGGTGCACCCGTTGGGGCAGGGCCAACACTGTGCGGCAGAGGGGGTGCACACAACGCACCCCTGCGGGTCACTGCGGTGCGGGCACCGCTTACGGGGCGGGAAGTCCTTGCTGTTGTGCGGGCAGAGGTAGTCCTCGGGTCCGTGCTGGGGCCAGAGCCGGTAAGCGCAGTTGTAGCAGGTGGTGTGCAGGTACCACTCGTCGGTGTCGCGGGTCAGGGTGGCGGTCTCGGGGATGAGCGCGCCACACGCTGTCTTGATGCCGTCGGTGGTCACGTGCAATCGGACCGGTTTGCGGGGTGCGGTCTTCCAACGTGCGAGCTTCACGTAGGGGTCCTCCTTAGACGGCCAGGTCCAGGCGTGTGTCCATGTCGAGCACGAACCGGCCATACGGGTTGACGTGTGTCCAGAACAGTGGGTTCAGCCCGCGCCGGTCCTCGGGGGTCAGCCGCCCCGCCCAGACGGGGTCTTCCAGCACCCGTTGCAGGAGCAGGGTGTTGACGTGGACCAGGCAGGACTGGAGTAGGTGCAGGGCGAGCATGGAGATCTCGGCGTGCTCGCGGTCGGCTCCGGTGAGCACGCCCTCCTTGCCGTAGAAGAAGGTGTCGTTGGCGCCGTTCCAGTTCTCCACCACCTCCAGGCCGCCGTGGATCTCCCGGCGCAGGGCTTCGTCGGCCAGGTAGTCGCAGGCGAAGATGGTGCGCACCGCCCGGCCGAGTTCCTCCAGGGCCTGGTAGACGGGGTTCTTGGGGCCGCCGCCCTTGGTGAAGCGGCGCAGCACCTGCTCGGTGTCGGCCGTGCCCAGGCGCAGGGCGGTGGCGTAGGCGACCATCTGGTCGTAGTTGCGCTCGATCAGCGCCCAGTCGATGGGCCGGTTCTTGACCACCCGCTCCAGGTGTGGCCACGTCGCGGGGCCGCTGTCGGGGCTGTACAGGCGCACCGCGCCGATGTTCTTCAACCGCGGCAGCAGCTTGAACCCGAGCAGCTCGGTGAACGCGAACCCCACGATCGAAGCGCCGTGGGTGTCGGTGTAGTTCGCCTCGACCTCGGCGTCGGTGCAGTGCCGCAGCACTCCCTCGATCATCGCCGCGACCTCCGAGGACGAACACGACTTGAGCTGGGAGTAGATGCACGCCCGGCCCTTGTCGACGTGCCAGTAGATCATCACCCCGTGCCCGCCATACCGAGCGTGGAACTCCGTCATCAGGTTCGACTCCCAGGACCCGAACCGCTTGGAGTCCGACGCGGTGGTGGTGGCGGTGCCCCACCACTGGGCGTCCCGGGCGGCGAAGGTCTCATTCACCACCTTCGCGATGGCCCGGCGCAGGTTGTCGCGGGTGATGTGGGAGGCGCGGGTGCGGCGCAGCGCCCCCTCGTCCTCGCCGTGCTCACCGGTGGCGATCATCTGCTTGATGCCCATGTTCGTCCCGAGCGCGAACAGGCACAGCAGCAGACGCCGGTGCAGCGCCGCCTTGGGGATCGCCTCGCGGGTGGCCACCGACGCGAACTCCTCGCAGAACCCGGTGAGCAGCGCGGAGTCCTTGAGGATGTCGAGCAGGTCCAGGGTGCCCCACCGCTTGAGCACCTCGCCCTTGAGCGCGCGCAGGTTCTGAGGCTCGGGCAGCGCCTCCAGTTTCGGGACGCTGATCCAGGGCTGGCCCTTGCGGGTCACCACCCGCACCCCGCCGGTGGTGTCCTTGGCCATCGCGACATCGAGCCGGTCCAACGCCTGGCGCATCCGGGTGCGCACCCCCTCCACGAACGCGTTCGGCTCCACCGGCTTGTTCAGGGCGGCGTAGTGCACGTCGCGGTTCTCGGCGAAGTCGCCGGGCAGGTCGGTGTCGGGGTCGCGCCAGCGGCTGGCGCCCTGGACGTAGATCTCGCGCCGGCGCAGCGCCTCGCGCAGCGCGATGAGCACGCACAGCTCGTAGGGGATGCGCTCCACCCGCCCGGAGGCGGCGTCGGTGACCGCCTCGTGCCAGGCCTTGGGCACCACACCCTCGATCGGCACGTGCTCGGCGGGCCCGTAGAACTTCTCGCTCCGGTCGGTCTCGGTGTAGCGGCCCAGCAGCTCGATGGCCTCCATCACCGGCCGGTAGGCGGTGTTGTTGCAGGCAAAAGACAGAGCGGCCAGCAGCGGAGAGAGCATCCGCCGGTAGTGGTGGGTGTAGGAGCCGCGCAGCTGGTAACGCACCCGCTCGGCCATCGCCTTCTCGGTCGCCATCAACTCCTTGGCCAGGCGGCGCAGCGTCTTCTCCCCGCCCGGGACCGCGGGGAAGACCACCTCGGCCACCGTCCCGCCGGGCTCGGCCAGGGAAGCGTCCACCATACGGCGCAGGATCGACTTCTTGCCCGGCACCGCGGTCAGCTGACCGATCAGCTCCTTCTCCACCCGCGTCTCCGCGCGGGCGTTGATCCGGTGGATAAGCCGGATCAACAGCTCCACCAGGGAGTCGATCAGCTCAGCCTGGCGGGACCAGCACAAGGCGGCCAGCAGGGTGTAGCGCACCGGTTCGGCGCACTCGGCGAAGTCGGAGGGGTACATCCGGGCCGCCCGGGAGCGCCAGGCGGCCACGATCTTGTCCGAGACCCCGGCGAAGGGCTCGTCCGGCAGCCCCAGGGCCTGCACGGTCTTCAGTTTGTCGACCTCGGTGAGCAGGGTCTCCAGCCCCAGCGGGCCGGGGTCGGACTTCACGGCCAGCAGGACTCCCTCGGTGCCCAGCACCCGGCTCTGGAGACGCTCGCACACCCCCGGGCCCAGATGGGCGGTGACCTGGGCGGTGAAGGCTTCCTCGAAGCGGCGCCCGGCCGAGGCCACGATCCGCTCGATCTGTCCCGGGCGCGGGGGTTCGATCTTGAGGGTGTGGCACCGGTTGACCACGGCCTGGGCGAGTTCGGTGCGGTCGACTTCCACCGGGCAGACCTGGTCGGCCAGCCACTGGGCGAGCTGGTCCTCTTCGCCCTCGGTGGCGGCGTGGGTGCCGTACTCCTTCCGGATCTGGTGGCGGTGGTACTCGATCGTCCGGCCGGTCCAGGCGTACATGCCGAACAGGGCCGCATCGACGTTCACCTGGTCGGCGACGAAGGGCACCGCGGCGGGCGGGATCTCTTCGGCGTAGGTGGGGAAACGGCCCTGGAGCTGGAAGGACTTCAACACCAACGCGAACCCGAGCCGGGTCGGGCCGGACTTGTTGCCGATCAGAGTCCGGTCGCCTTCCTCCAGGGTCCAGTGGTCGACGAGTTGTTCGGGGGTCCAGTCCTGGCGCATGAGGGGGCGCTCCCAGATCGTGGCGGTCGGGGTCGACAGCGCACACGATCGTGGACAGGCATCGGGTTACTGGCAGGTTCACCTGATCCGTGACCTCAAGGAATCCCGCTACTTTGCGGCTCGCCGTAGCTTCGGGAGAAGCAGGCCTTCACTCGAGATACCTCCTTCCACCTTTTCCGTGGTGTGGAAGGCCGATGGACAGCACGCGCGTTCGTCGCGTGGTTCGCGGCCCCTTCACCCCTTCGGAGGGGCGAAGGGGAGAGGGACAGGGCCGTCGAGAAGAGAGTCAGAACGGGCGGTTAATTACACCGGTGTATCGGTGGATTAAAACGCCGATACACCGGTGTATTGGTGGATTGGTTTAACGGCCTCAACTGCGTCTTGAACAGCGCAAAGGCCTCGTGCTCAGGTGAGTGCGAGGCCCGTGGTTCCTCGGATCAGCACGTCTTCGTGTCCCGGATCCACGCACAGACGCTCACGCCGTCGCCTCTTCGCCCTTCCTCTCCAACTCGGTATAGAGCAGCGGCATGAAGAACAGCGGGATCAGAGCAACGGAGAACAGCTGGCCCGCGTCGATGACGCCGCGGGCACCAACCGCCTCCCATGCCACCGCCACGACAGAGGTGAACGCCAGCAGCGCTCCCTGTAGGAGGGCCCCGAGTTTCATTCCATGTCTTCGTCCTGGCGCGGGAGAAGGCCGGCTTCCCAGTGGCCCGGGTGCGCGAGTAGCTCCCAGTCCCGGCTGGCTGACCGGATGTGCCACCAGTCGGGCGCGAGATCGTTCTCCCCGGTCGCCTCCCAGTGTCCGAGGATCCGGTCGACCCGGTAGCGGTCACCGGCGTCGGTGACCCACTCGGTCGGGATCTGGTCACCGTCCAGGATGACGTCGACGCCCTGGCGGTGATCGGCGGTGCGCAGCTCCGCACCGGTGGGGCTAAACGGGGACCAGCCACGGAAGAACCACACCCGCGGGGATCCGGGCTCTACGTCGGGTTCGTACACCGCCCTGGCACCGGGGTCGGGATGGTCAGCCGGCACCAGGGAGCTGACCAAGTAGGCCCCGAGCGAATCGCGGGGGCCCGCTAGATCCGTCTCGGTCAGGTGGCTCAGGGTCTGTTCTCGCCAGTCGTCGGGGCCGCCAACCAGGCGCACGGTCGTCGTGGAGGGGGAGGGGACGGTCTCGCTCATGGGTCGAGCCTGCCACCGGGTACCGACGCGCGGGGGTAAATCGGCCGGTCAGACGCCGGCTTCTCGGAGACGCTGGCGCAGAAGGAGTCCGAGTTCCTCGACACGGGTGCGCCCCGGTCCGGCCGGGGCCGCCGCAGCGACCATGTCCAGTACCTCGATCACGTCATCGGCCTCCGCTCGACTCAGTAGAGCCGGTGTGCCAGCGGGGACCGCCAGCCGTTCCTCATCGACCAGCTCCGCGTCATGGACATGGTGCGCGGCGGCTGCCCGCACCCACTGTCCTCCCTGCGGGCCCAGCCCACCTCGCCGTGTCACCACTGCACGCCCTCTCCTTCGACAGCATCCAGTCTGCTCACACCGCATCACTCATCGCAGTGAGATGCCAGATCAGCGACCCACCGAGGCCCATAAATCACCATGAAGGAACGCACCCACCCAAGACGACGATCAAACCGAGGCACTACCAGTGATCCAGGACGATCACACCGTGGCACCACTGGTGATCATGGTTTCGTCCGGGACGTAAGTCCCGGGTGCTCAGCCGTCCGTGATTCCCACGTCCTGGATCGCCTCGATCAACCCAGCAGCCCTACGCAGCACGTGGTCCAGGCCCTCCTCGGGGAACCGCCCCTGACGCACGGCCGACTCCACAGCGCTCAGCACCGCGCACACCTCCACAGCCGACTCCAGACGCACCGGCCGCTCCACTTCCACTGGGACTTCCACGGTGCGCACTCGCCCCGGTACCTCGATCCGGGCCGAGCGGATCGCGGTGCGCGTCACGGTCTCGCGCACCACTTCCCGGACCGGCTCTCCCTCCGGCCGAGCGGTGCCGGCCTCGCGGTCGCGCTCTTGGCGCCTGGCGGCCGTGTCCACCTCCCACTGCCGGTTCCGGTGCGCCTTGGAGCAGTACTTCGGCGGGCGCCCCCGCCCCGAGTAGGGGACCGGGTCGCCGCACCAGGCACACGCGCGGGAGACAAGGCGCTGGCGGGTGGTCTTGGTAACGCGGGTCTTGCCGACGTAGGGCCGCCCCTGCGGGTCGGCCTCGGACAGCTCCTGGCCCTCGCCGTCATCGTCGCCGTGGCGGTGGTGTTCGTCCATGGCGGCACCGTACCGGCCCGCCGGTCTTTTCGTCCCGGACGAAACCTGGATCACTAGTAGTGCCACGGTGTGTGGAACTCCGTTGCGCGGGACCACTTCGCTGACGTTCTCATGCTCGTGGGCACTGACATTTCCGTGCTCGCACGGACGTGTTCGTGGCCGAAAACAGGGGGTTGCGCGGGGGTGGGTGATCGGGTGCGCGCTAGGGTCCCAGAAAGCAGGTGAGTGCGTCAGGTATCGCTGTCGCGATACAAACCGCCCGTACCGGGCGAAAAACGACACTGCGTGGAGGTGGTCGGGTGGGGGTCTACGTGACGCCGATCCACACCGCCGAACAGGCCGACTACCGTCTCGCCGGGTCGTGTGGGGAGGAGCGGGTGGCGGCCGCCGACGTGGCCGTGGAATACCGGCTCGCAGTCGACCAGGGCCAGGACCCGATCGTCCGGCTGGGGTCGGGGTGGGCCGAGTTCGACCGCGCCCCGGGCACCGTGCTGGCCACGGACGCCGACGTCGAAGAGATGCGCCAGGTCGTAGCCGGACGCGACCCCCGCACCGGCCAGAAGCTGATCAAGTTCAAGACTGCAACCTCCCCCGAGGCGTTGTTGCCGGCCCGCCCCTTGGTCGATGCCGTGGACAAGGCGGCCGCCGAGTACGGGGTGAGCGTCGAAGAGCTGCTGTGGCGCCTGTCCTGGGCCGAAGACGCGACCCGGCCCCACCCCACCACCCAGCGTTCCCGGTGGTCGTGGGAGCGGTACAACCGGCTGCTGCGCTGCATGACCTCCGAAGGCGAGCATCACCGGGCGCCGGTGGCGGACCTGACCCGCATCGCCACGGCGGCCGGGGCGGACCTGACTGCGGTCTACGACGCGGTCGAGCTGGGCCACGCCCAGGACCACGCCGACGAGCGGGTGGACATCGGTACCCGCGCCTACGACGTGGTCTTCACCCGCGACCGGCGCACCGACGCCGCCCAGGCCGCCGCCCCACCGGAGGCGGCCCGCCGGATGGAGGAGATCCACGACGAAGCGGTGGCTGAGACCGTGGCGCACCTGGAGCGGTGGGTGGGGTACGTGATGGTGGGCCACCACGGCGACGGCCAACAGGCCAAGCGGGTGGAGGCCACCGGGATCATCGCCACGGCGACCAAGCACCGCACCGCCCGCGCCATGACGGCCGGGGAGCCGGGGGATCCGCACACCCACACGCACGTGATGCTCTCGGTGATGGGCCGCTCCACGGTCGACGGCAAGTGGAGGACGATCGCCGCCGGCGGCCGGGACCTGATGCGGCACGTGTCCACGCTGGGGGAGATGCAGCGCGCCATCGAGCGCCGCAAGCTCAGCGCCGAGTTCGGGTTCCGCTACGCCCAAGACCCCGAGTCACGCCAGTGGGAGCTGGTCGGTATCCCCGACGTGGTCAAGAACGGGTTCTCCCGACGCCGCAACCAGGCCAAAGAGGTAGCCGGGGAGGGAGCCCCGGGCGCCGCGTCGCGGGCGGCCGCGCGCCGCCTGGCCGAGAAGAAGGTCGCCTCCACCCGAACGGAGGAGCGCGAGTCCTGGCACCAGCGGATGCGGAAGATGAAGTACCCGCCCGAGGTTCTGTGGCGGGCCGCGCTTCAGGGCCGCGAACCCGGCGCCGAAGGCCCCGCGGCCGCGCGAGGCCCGCGCCCTGACCTGGGGCCCGACCCCGATGTGGTGGCGGCCACGGTGTGGGACCCCGAGACCGGGGTGACCGCCAACCACAAGGTCGCCTCGCGGGCACGGGTGATGGCGGCCGTGGCGGCCGCCTGCGAGGGCGGCATCGCGGACGGGGAGGAGCTGGAGGCGCTCACCGCCCACGTGCTCGAACACCCCATGGCACTGCGGTTGCCGGACGTGGGCGCCACCCACATGTCCCACTCGGCTCGGTACACCGCCGCCGACCTGCCCGCCGCTGAGGCGACCATCCTGGGCACCGCCGAAGCGGGCAAGAACGCTCAGATGGCGGTCGTAGACCGGGCCGAAGCCGCCCGCGCGCTCAAGGTGTGGCAGCAGGTCAAGGGGTTCTCCCTCTCCCGCGAACAACTCATGGCCGTGGTGCGCCTCATCGAGGCCGGCCACCACGTCGACACCGTGCTCGGGGTCGCCGGGGCCGGCAAAACCACGATCATGTCGGCGGCCCGGTGCGCGTGGGAGGCCGCCGGGCTGCGGGTCGAAGGAGCCGCCGTCGCCGCGGTGGCGGCCGCTGGCCTTCGAGCCGAAGCCGGGATCACCTCACAAACGATCGCGTCCTGGCGCCAACGCATCACCAGCGGCCCCGGGTTGAAGGGCGTGGACGTGCTGGTCGTGGACGAAGGCGCCATGGTCGGGGACCGCGACATGTCCGTCTTGGTCGAAGAGGCCGCCAAGCGGGGCACGAAGATCGTCTCGATCGGGGACCCGCTCCAGCTCCGCCCCGTGGCCGCCGGGAGCGTGTTCGCCCGGCTGCATCACCGGATGGGCGGTGCGGAGCTGCGCGAGAACCGTCGCCAGAAGGACACCGTCGACCGCCAAGCGCTCCAGGCCTGGAGCCAGGGCGCCCACAAGTCCGCCCTGGCCCTGTGGGCCCAGCGCGGCATGGTGCACGCCCCCGTCGACGCCGACGCCGCCCACGCCCAGATGGCGGCCGCCTGGACCGCGGACCGGGCCCGCTACACCAACCCCCTGGACGCTGTCGAGCGCCTGTTCATGGTCGCCGCAACGAGGGCGGACGTGGACGCGCTCAACCTGCGCGCCGCCCAGGCCGCCCGCGCCGCCGGCCACCTCGGGAAGGAACTGGTCTTCGCCACCCGCTCCGGTGATCTGGCCCTGGCCGTGGGCGAACAGGTCCGGGTGCGCCGCAACGACTACCGGAGCAGGCACAGCGACGAGCCCGACGTGCTCAACGGCTACCGCGGCATCGTCGCGGCCGTGGACGCCGAACTCGGTGCCCTGGTGGTCTGGGGACACGGCAAGAACGAACGGGCGTGGATCAGCCCCAAGCAGCTCCGGCGCGGCGACCTGGCGTTGGGGTATGCGACCACGATCGCCTCCGCCCAGGGCGTGACCACCGACCGGTGCCACGTCTACGGGCTGGGAGCCGATGCCCACGCCCTCTACCCCGCTATGAGCCGTGCGAAGGTGCGCACCGACCTGTACCTGCCCGGGGCCGAGATCGAGCCCTACACCACCCGGGCCCGGCTGGGTCAGGCCGCCACCGAAACCGAGGCCCTGGAGCGCGTCGTGTCCGCCTACGTCGCCACCCTGACCAAGGACGACGACCGGCTGCTGCTCGATGAACTGGAGCAGATGCGCCCCGAACCGGCGGCCGCCGTCAAAAACGACGACCAGGAGCACGGCCAGGGCGAGCACGAGGATCGTCAGGTGCCCGAGCACGAGCGCCTGGCCGCCAAGGCCGACGCTCTGATTCGCCGCGCGAACGAGTTGGAGGCCGGTCTACCGGTCCTGCGGGAGGAACTCCGACTTGCTGAGGAACGTGCGCAGCTCTCCCGGGTGCGGTTGCTGATGGAGGGCACCACACCCAGCCAGGCCCGGACGGTGGCCGACGCCGCCAGAGACCGGTTCGACGAGGTCTCCACCAAAGCCAGGACGGCACGCGGCCAGGGGACCGAAATCGCCCGCCGGGCCCAGACCGAGCGCCACCGCCACGAGCAACAGCAGGCGAAGGAGGCCCGCCTGTTGGCGGCGGTGGAGCCGCTGGCCATCGAACACGGCCTGACCCGCGCTGAGGTGCGCGCCCTGTCCCCTGAGCAGCGCCAGGATCTCCAATCCCGGGTAGCCGCGCATGGAGTCCGAGTCGCCTGGCATGGGGACCGTCGCCCGATGACCAAGGTCGGGGTGCCCACACCGGTTCCCGCACGCACCACCCGCCCGCCCAGGACCCCGACGCAGCCCCCTCCGACGCCGCCGGCCCCGAGGCGGGGACGGCGGCCATCAGGGCCCGGCATGGGACGCTGACCCGCCCCGAACCCACCAGGAACGTCGCACGCCTCGCACCAGTGCGAGGCGTATCACTACTGTTCAGGCCTGGTGTACGCGGGGGCTCGCCGCCCCCGCACCCCGCCATCCCGGACGGGAACCCGGCGCACAACCGATGCGCGCAACCATCCGTTGCTTGCGCCGGAACCCCGCCCGGCCCGAACCCCCGCCACCGGGGTAGCCACACCCTTCGCCACCACCCCCGCCGGCTATGGCCGGCGGGGGTGTGCGGATCCTCCGAGCCTGGTCAACGTCTACGCAGACCCCGCCCGCAGGTCCCCCGACTGGTGCCACTGCAGACACCGACCACAACAGCTCTGGCCGGTCCTGGACACCCGCTCGTGTCGTCCGGCGGGCACACTGGCCCGTATGGCCACCCAGACCGAGCAGGCGCTTCACTACGAGGACATGTCCACCCACGAGCTACAGCAGGCCCACACCCGGCTGCTGGATGAACGCGAGAGGCTGCGCCACGACCTGGAGGGGGTGCTGGGACCCGATGAGACCGGACCCGAACAGGTCGCCGCGGCCCGTGCCGAGATCGCCCATGTCGCCGCTCTCCTGCGGCCGATGGCGCCGTTCATCGGCGGCGCGGTGGCCCCCTGGCCCGCCAGGGAAGAGCGCCTGCATCTGTACGCCCTCCCGGACACCTGCGGCGACCACTGCTGTGAGGGCGGCCCCCTGGCCGACGAACTCGACCGGCAGGGGCGGATCCTCCCTGGGCACCGGGATCTGATCACTCCGGTGCCGGCCCGGTGGCGGCACATCACCGTCGGCCGCCTGGGCCAGGCCACCGAGGACGAAGCGGCCCGTCTGGCCGACGCGATCGGCCAGTGGGTGGACCGTCTGGCCGCACCGCCGGTGAAGGCGTTGATGGTCCCGATGGTGACCGAGCACGGGGTGCTCCTCGATGAGGGCCGGCCCGACCCGTGGCGTCGGCCTCCCGGCTGGTCCTGGGAATCCTCCCTGGAGGGAATGGCCGCGCTGCTGCGCACCGGTGCTCGGGACGCCGGTATCGAAGGACCCGACCTACCAACCCGCGTGCACAGCCCCCGCTCCTACCACCTGGCCACCGCCTACTGCCACACCGCCGGCACCGGCCGGGCCTTGGCCGACCGCATCGGCCGCACCCGAGCACTCATCCCGGTGCACGTGCGCTCCCTGGCACTGGTGTGGGTGTCCCAGGACCCCGCGGTCCCGGCCTACACCTGGCGCCCCGTCGCCGAATGGGACCTGACCGGGCAGGGGGAAACGCTGTGAGGGCGCCCGCTCCGGTCCTTGATGAGGCGACCGCCTGGGGGCTGGCCCAGATCCTGACCCGCCAGGCCCTCCACCGCACCCGCGCCCTGGCCCACCGCGAACTCCACAGGGATCTACCCCTGTCCGTGAGTGAGGATCTGGCCCGTACCGTGCTGGTGTGGTTGATCTGGGACCAGTCCCGCGGCCGCGCCCAGCACGACCACCCCGGCATCAACATCGCCAAGGAGTGGCCCACCACGGTTCCTGAGGCCGCCACCGCCTACCAGCGCATGCTCTTGGAGCCTCTGCTGGGAGCCGATGCTGAGACGCAGACCAACATGTGGGTGGAGGCGCTGATGATGATCACCGCCGACCAGGCGATTGTGGCCGAAGGCACGGACCGTCCCAGCGATGGTGAACCGCAGGTGTCGATGACCGTGGACGGCCTGTCCCTGCCCGACCCAGGCGGTACACGGCCTGTGGCCTGCCCGGTGTGCGGAGCCACCAACGACCTGCGCTTGGCCTGGGACGGATACGCCGGCACCGTCACCTGCCCGGACGGGCACGGCGAGTGGCTTCCCGGGATCGGACGCCGCGAGTGGCGATGGATCTACGCCACGGCCACGAGACAGCGATGACCTCCGGTCCTCCACCCGTAGGTGTGCGCTCCCCCAAAGGCGGAGAACAGCACGCCTTGGCCGTGCTCGCCCACCGGGCCGGAGTGGCCTACGCCCCCAACACGGACGTGCTCCTGGTCGCCGTCGACCGATCCGACCGACCGGCGGGATGGGCCGGCGGCACGTTCGATGCCCGATACCCCGGACCCGGCGCTCCGGTCCCGGCCCCGCACGGCTACCTCCAGGCCGTGGTCGTAGACACCGACCACCAACGGCACGGGATCGGCCGGGCACTGGTGAAGTCGTTCGTGGCGGCCGCCGCCCAGTCGGGTGTGGGGTGGGTGTTCGCCGTCCCCGACGAGGACCAGGGCGTGCAAGGCCGGGTCGCATTCTTCGCCGCCTGCGGGCTGGCGCCGGTCCACGACCCCGACGAGGAGTGGCCGGTGATGGGTATTCACCCCACCTAACCTGGTCAGATGGCAGATCAGCGATCCTCAGGGGGCGGGCGGTGGGCGGGGATCCCCTCTCCCGAGGAACCAGGGTGGGAGGGCTGGTGTGTGCACTGGCTGACCGCGCACAGCCCCACCGCTCTGGTCCAGCAGGTCGCGGAGCTGGGCCTGTCCCCGCGCTCGCACGGCCGGCACCTGTGGCGGCACCTGACCCGCCGCGTCACCGCCCTGGAGGCCGACCTCGACCAGGAGCAGGTCGACGGGATCACCGGCCGGGACCTGTCGGCCCGTACCGAGGGCGCCGTGGAGGAGCTGGCCGAAGCCCGCGAGACTTTGAGGATCCTGGAGACCATCGGGCCGTACCTGCCCGGCCGGTGATGGGCATCCTGGTCACATGAGCGAGCACCCCGACCACCCCCACGAACCCGAGGCCGACATCGAGCACCTGGCCGCCACGTTGCGTCGCCGCCGGCACGAGCTGGCCGGCGCCCAGGGCGCCAGGATCGGCCAGGGGCGGGTCGTTCACGGGCTCACCACCCACATGTGGGCCGGGGTCGAAGTACCCGCCGTGCAGTGCCACGCGGCTGTGGACCCGCTGCGGCTGTACCCGGCTCCCGGTCCAATCACGTGCCGCCGGTGCCTGGGACGGGCCAGGGCCGGGCGGGACCAGGTGCCGGGACAGACCAGCATCCTGTAGCGACAGCTTTACGACATAGATCTCTTGGGGGTCCTTCAACCAGGGGTGGCGAAATGCTAGGTAGGTGCGGGGTTTTCGGGGGGCGAGCAGGGTCTGTTGCCTGTCTGGTTGACGGGCTCTGTTGAAACCAGCCGGCGACAAGTGGTTGCCGTAGGTACGTCATGCCGTAGACACGGCAAGCCCTCCCGCGCACAGGAACGGCCCCACACCAGCGTGGTATGGGGCCGTTGTCCTCGGGTCAGTTCTGGGGAGGAGCGATCCCTGAGGCCATGTCCACGAACCGGGAGTAATGGCCCTGGAAAGCCACACTCACATCGGTCGTGGGCCCGTTGCGGTGCTTGACCACCATCAGATCCGCCTCACCGGCCCGCGGCGACTCCTTGTCGTGCATGTCCTCCCGGTAGATCAGGATCACCATGTCCGCGTCCTGCTCCAGGCTGCCGCTCTCCCGCAGCTCCGAGAGCATGGGGCGCTTGTCGGTGCGCTGCTCGGAACCCCTGTTCATCTGAGACAGCGCGATGATCACGATGCCCAACTCCTTGGCCAGGAGCTTCAGCGCTCGGGAGATCTCCCCGACCTCCTGGGTCCGGTTCTCCTTCTTGCCATCGGTGTCCACCAACTGGAGGTAGTCGACCACCGCCAGGCGGATGCCCTCGGTGCGATGCAGGCGCCGGATCTCAGCGCGGATCGCGGAAAGCATCATGATCTTGTCGTGCACGATCAGCGGGGCCTCGGAGATCTTGCTGGCGGCCTTGCCCATCGTGATCCAGTCCGGGTCCTTCATCAGGCTGGAGTCCTTGATCAGGTGCAGCGGAAGTTTCCCCTCAGCTGAGATCAGTCGCTGCCCCAGCTCCTCTTCGCCCATCTCCAGGCTGAAGAACACGCTCGGGTGATCGGCGCCGATCGCGCAGGCTCGAGAAATATCCAGGGCCAGGGTCGATTTGCCCACGGATGGGCGAGCCCCCACGATGATCAGCTGTCCGGGCATGAACCCGCTGGTGAGCGCATCCAGGTCCGCGAATCCGCTGGGCAGACCGACCAGGGTTCCAGGGCCGCGCTTGGACCGTGTCTCAGCACTGTCCACGACCAGCTCCATCAGCGTGTTGGCCCGGGTGCCGGTCTCGGTGGTCGATCCCTGCGTCAGGCTCATCATCTGGCCCTGGATCTGATCGACCAGGTCCAGGGCCTCACCTTCACCGGCGTATCCGAGCTGAGCGGCCCGGGTGCCGACCTCGACCAAGCGGCGCAGCAGGGCCCGGTCGAACACGATCTTGGCGTAGTAGCCGGCGTTGGCGGCGGTGGGGATGGTCTCGGTCAGGGTGTGCAGGTAGGGGGCTCCGCCCACCCGAGTCGCTTCGCCCTGACGGACCAGTTCGGCGTTGACCGTGATGGCATCGACCGGCTCACCCTGGTTGGTCAACTCGCAGATCGCTGAGTAGATGATCTGGTGAGCTGGCCGGTAGAAGTGTTCGGCGTTCAGCATCGCCATCATGTTCACGGCCTCGTCGGGGGAGATCAGCATGCCCCCGAGCACGCTCTGCTCGGCCTGGATGTCGTGCGGGGGGATGCGGGTCTCGTAGGTTTCATCGGTCATGATGAAAGCTCCATCTCTACGCAGGGGTGGGTAAGGGGCGGGGCGCCGGGCCTGCAAGCAGGGCGCCCCGCCCCGTTTCGTGCACGGGGTCGAGCAGGTCAGTTGGCGCCGACGAGTTCGTCCAGGCGCTGAGCGATGTCGGGACGGCGGGCCGGCCCGTACTTCTTGAGCAATCCGGCCAGGACCGGCTTGGAGGACGTGTGGCACACGATGCACGGCATCGGTTCGTGGTGTGCATGGCAGCGGGTGTCGGCCTCAGCGGTCTGGTTGGCCTCTGTACGGGCCTGTGACGCACGCTGAGCGCGCACCGCCTTCAAGTGAGGGTCAAGGTCTTCGGGGTCAAAGCTGGCGAGGTAGCGGCGAATTGAGCCGATGTCCTTGCCCTTGAGCCTCTTGGACTCTTCCCGCAGTCGGGTGATGACGGCTTGGGCCTCTTCAACGGTGGCGTTGGTCATCTCCTGCACCAGGGCGACCCCGACGCCGGCACGGCGTTGTGGTTTTTGGGCCGTAGGCGCTTCATCTTCTTCTTCGACACCACTGGTGATGGGTGTGCTGTTGCTGCTTCCTGAGGAAGAAGAAGACTTCTCTTGACTAGAAGAGGTACCGCCGCACCCATGCGGCCACCCTGGCCGCACCCATGCGGCCACCCTGGCCGCACCCATGCGGCCACCCTGGCCGCACCCATGCGGCCACCCCTCGCAGTCCTGGCCACAAGGAGAGTTCGCGTCGTTTCGGGGTGCGGCATCCGGTTCTGCGTGGTCCTTTTCAACCTGTTCGCGTTCGGCCTTCTCCCGCTTGGCCTGTTCGGCCTCCTGGCGGTGGCGCTCGCGCTCAGCGCGTCGTTTCGCGGCCCGTTCCCCAGCGCGCTCATCCCAGCGTTCCCGGTCCAGGAGGCGGTAGATGCTGGGAATGTTGCTGCGGGGGTTGTTTGGGTCCTTGCGCCGTTCGACCTCCAATAGGCCGTACTCCTCAAGCTTCTTGATGCAGCGGTCAACGGTGTCGACGGACTTGCCGATGCACGCGGCCAGACGCTTGCGGGTGGGGATCTCGTCCTCGTGAACGGTCTCGTCGGTGCCTCGGCTGACCTGGTCGGCGAAGGACGCGAGAGCGGCGTAGAGCGCCTTAACTACGGGTTCGACAGAGCCGTCGCGAGCCAGCTCGGCATCGAACTTGATCCAGTCCATGTCCGGGGCGCGAAGGACGACGGGGTAGGGGACGGTGCCCTCGGTGGTCATCGGGTCTGCTTTCTAGACCTGCGTGACCCACTGAGCTACGCCGTCAGGACCGGAGGGGAGGACCTTGTCACCCATGTCGGGTGCAAACTGTCGTCCCTTCCTGGGTACGATGACGGTGTCTAGTTCCCCGCGCATGCGGGGGTCGTAGCAGAGTGAGTTGCAGGTCACTCGATCTTGGACGAGGCCCGGGCTGCCACCCGGGCCTTCGTCATGTCTGGGGTGAGACGGCTGACCTGGGGTACCGGGAAACACCGCAGGGACCTCCTGCTGTGTTCGGCCCGGCACTCCGCTCAGACGGCTCAGATGAAACTTTGATGATGCGTGCGGTCCGGCACTCGACACAGACGACCGCGTCACGACAGACGCTATCGCCTGGGTAGCGCTCAACGGGCGCTTGAGCCACACCAGAGCCTGTGAAAAAGCCCGGCCGCGAGCGGCCGGGCTTTCGTTCTGCTTCTACGCGGCATGTGCTGCGAGAGACCGCAGTTCTTCCACGTAGTCCTGGGCGTCCTGCTCACCCTTGTACTGGTCAGTGAGGACCTGTCCCAGTTCTTGGCCGACCATCACCAGCGACGGGACGGACTGCCGAGTTCCTTCCAAGGCCTGCCGACCGTAGTCGAGGGCACTGTTGAGGTCGCCGGAGCGAGCTGCGACCACGCCCTTGGTCACGTAGGCCTCCGCCGCTCGCATGGGAGCCACCAGGCGCCCCGACCAGTCCGTGGCGGTGGCGAGAACTTCGTCAGCCAGGCCGTCAGCGAGCCGGTCGCTGCCGGACTTCCTGAGCACGTCCATGGCGTAGAAGTCGTACTTCGCCGGGTCCACAACGAAATGGTGGCTGGGGTCCACGGGCGGAGGCAGCGTTTCCAGCAGCTCGCGGCCGCGTTCGAGGGAAAGCTCCACCCGTCCCTGATTGCCGATACGCGCCCAGGCCTTGGCCTGCTGGGCGTAGAGCTGCACGCTCACCGACTGATCACCAGCCGCATTGATGCCTGCCTCCGCTGCGGTTAGGACCGTGCGGTAGTCCCCTCGGGTGAGGGCGAACCAACAGCTCATCTCGTGTGCCCAGCCGACGATGTTCGTGTCGCCGGCCTCTGTGCCCAGAGTCAGGGCGGACCGGCGCGTGCTCTCCGCCGCTGGGCTGTGGCTGATGTCCTGCTCCAGACAGCCGACTAGGAGTGCGAGCATCCCGGCCAAGGACAGGATCTCGCGATGCTGCGTCAGGCTGACCCGCAGTTCCAGCAGGTCCGCCAGACGCGCCAGCCAGGCCCGCCCCTCGGTCAGGAGCTGGTGGGCGCTGACCACGGGGTAGTCCGAGCAGAGTCGGTCTACCGTGAGCCTCAAGGAGTCCAAGGTGGCCTGGTCCACGGCTGATTTCCGCAGGCGCGCCAGCAGCTCCGGTGTGTCCGCCCCAGGAACGGCGGCCTCCAAAACCTCCTGTGGGCTACGAGGGGCGGCGAAGAAGGCCCCCGAGACGCTGCCGAACAACGCGGCGATCATCTTTTGGTACTCGCCGGAAGGGAGTACACGGCCGCCCTCCCATCGCTTCCACTGATCGAGCATGGTGGCCAGCGAGGGCAGCTCGCGAGTGGTCTCGTACCTCAGGCGTTCGACACAGTCGCGCTGCGTCCACCCTCGGAGCTCCCGTTCCTTCTTGATCCTTCGCGCCCACGGCGCCATCCCGTTCATGCCTTCACGCTCCCGACTCCGTACGGCTTCGTCTAGGTGGCATCTGGGGGGCATCCCCCTGCCCCCCAGATGCCTCTCGCAGGTCAGGGGCGTTTTCGCCACGGTGAAGTCATGCGATCAATCCGCCGCCCACTCGTACTCCAGCACCCACTGGAACGTCGGCATGACGTGCTGTGTGACCTCTACCGGAGTCTCGTCCTCGGTATAGGCGATGTGCAGCACGGAGTAGACCTGCTGGTCTTCTCCCAGGCGCAGGAACGCGGCCTCCTCCTCCGACGGTGGTCGAGTGCGGATGCGCTCCGTGAAGCGAGTTACCCGATGGCCGAGGTCTTCCAGGCGCGAGTACGTTCCTCCAGGCCCGGTGTCCTCCTGTGTGATCGGCGTATCCTGCGCGATCGCCCACGGCACGTAGGACGTCGCGATCTGAACAGGTGTCTCGTCCGCAGTCATATGGCGGTGGCGAATGGCCGCGATGTCGTCCCGGCCGAACTGGAAGATCTCCGCGATCTCCGGCGGAGGAGTCGCAGGCCCCAACTTCACCAGCTTGCTGTGCGGGACGTGTCCCAGGGAACGCACCTCGGTGGCGAAAGCACCCCGAGATTGCCCCTGTTCACGTGCGGTCTTCGTGTACCTGGCCGTCGCGTTTCTCACGATCGGCTTGATCTCGTGCACCACAGTGCCGGTCCCCCTCTCGATGCGGACAAGTCCCTCAGTGCGCAGCGCCATTACGGCTCGTTGCACCACCGGTTGACTCACGTCGAACTCGTCAGCGAGCGACTTCTGGGGCGGGAGGCGTTTCCCGCGGGCGTAGGTGCCGGAGGAGATCCGCTCGCGAATCTCTTCGGCGATCTCTCGATATCGGCTGGTCATGTCGGTCGAATCTTCCCTTCGTCGACACCCTTTATAGCAACCTGCTTGACATAGTATCACTGGAGAGAGATAGTAGGTCTACCGGGAGGCGCTAAGTCACCCGGGGAGATGTCGAAGGAGGAGCGCTATGTCCCTGCTCAGCCAGGTTGTTGCCGCCACCGGCGCCACCCGCGCCGACGTGGCTCGTGTTGCCACCCAGGGCGGCCACACCCAGGACGACTGGGCCATCGCTCACGCCATCCAGACGATCACCGGCCGGTCCGCCTACGAGCTGATGTACACCGCCGGACGCGCCGCCGACATCGCCCAGATCTGGGCCGACACCGGCACCCCGGCCGAGGCCCCCGCCCCGGTCAACCCCCGCGCCGAGTACGTCGAGGACGTCACCGTCTACGCGGAGGACACCTCCCCCGAGTCCCCCAACCGCGTGTCCCCGGACCACCTCAGCGACACCACCGAGGCCCCGACCGAGGACGAACAGCTCCGCACCCAGGCATGGGCCGCCATCGCGGCCATCACCAACGCCCCCCGCGAGGTCATCGACCGCATGGTGGCCCGCTGGACCACCACCACCGCCATCTACACGGGACTCGCGAACGTGCTGCGGTCCAGCCGCCACCCCCGAGCCCGCCGGTTGCACGCCACCTACGTCACCGCCGCCTGAATATCTACGCCGTAAAGCTCACACCCTGTTCCACCTGCGAAAGGACGCACATCATGACGCCTCCGAACAAGGACACCGTCATCAAGGTGATCAAGGCCCTGGACAAGGGCATCTGGGCGACCGCGACCACCCCGGCCGGGCTGATGGTCACCCTCGCCGGAGAGGGCACCGACGACGTCACCGCCGCGCTCCGGGTCGCCGGCTACCTCGTCACCGAGGTGCGCTCCGACACCGTGATGGTCGGCGGCGTGGACCGCCTCGCGCTGCTGGACGCTCAGATCGCCGCGCTGACCGCCGAACGGGATCGCTTGGTCGCCGTCGAGACCACGCCGTTCGTTCCGGCCCTGACCCCGAAGGACCTGGCCCCGAAGGGCATGCGATGAAGCCGCTGGTCGAGCAACTCGCCCGCATCGACCTGGCCGACACCACCCGTCCCGGCGGTGTCCGGGCCCGGGTCGAGGAGGTCGCCGACCTCATCCACGCCGACATCGAGGCCGCACACACCGGCCACCCCGTCCCCGTCGTCCCGATCACCACCGCGAACAGGAGCACCGCCGCATGATCCACCGCCGCTGCCGCACCGAAACCGACCAGTTGCGTGAGCAGGTCGCCCGCCTGGAGGCCGAGGTCCGTGTCGCCGACCGCCGTGCCGGAGACGCCCAGGACGAAGCCGCCCGTCTCCGTAGCGAGACCGAGTCGGCCACCTCCCGTAGCTGGGACGCGGCCGGGGACGCCGAGTGCCTCAGGGACCGGCTCGCCGCCGCCCAGGACCGCGAACAGGACCTGAACCGTCGGATCTGGGAGCTGGAGTGCCAGATCAACGACCTGACCGAGGACGACTCCCCGGTCGCGGTGGCCCGCACCCGACAGACCCGCGCGGTCACCCGGGCCCTGACCTCCGGCATGGAGGGCCGCGCCCAGGTGCTGGCCGCTCTGCCCTGGCAGGCGTTCCACCCCGAGAACGACATCTCGGTCGGGGACTGGGGAGACCGCTGGCAGCTGGACGGAGAGGCGCTGAACACCTCCAGGGCCGAGGACCGGTTGCGGTGGCGGTACGGGCTCACCGAGACCGAGGTCCGGGATCTGTTGGAGGACCTCCGAGCCCGCTACCAGCAGGACCAGCGGGACCGCCTGGCCGAATACGACGCCGCGGCGTCGTTCTGACCCCCTGGGGTGCCCGTCCCCACCAGCACCCGCTGGTGGGGTCTGGGGGACCACCAGGGTCCACACCACACATCTGCGAGGAGCGTGACATGGGTCGCCGCGAGGAGAACACCAGCCAGCCCGGCATCGTGAACATGGGCGGCAACAACAGCTTCACCAACACCGCGTTCGGCAAGGGCGCCACCATCAAGGACGGCAAAGTTGTCAAGGGCACCAAGCTCCCCGACACCAAGAAGGACAAGAAGAAGTAGCTCCCGCCCCTGGGGGACCGCCAGGGGCCACCACCTGTGAGGAGAGCGTCTTGGACGAGGACGATCTGGACCACATCAGCATCGACGACGAGACCGACGGCGGCCTGGCCCTGACCGAGGAGCTGGGCGCCGACATCGGGCCGTTCTGACCAGCCCGTACGAAACGAAGCGAGCCCGCCCGGGATGCACCCCGGGCGGGCTCTTGCACACCTGTCCACCTGCGAAGGAGACAACCGATGTACGACAACGACTTTACCCACCGCGATGCGCTCGATGACATCGAGGAGCTGCTCGCGATCCGGCAGCACTCCCCCCGGTTCTGGGACGCCGACGCCAGCGAGCTGGCCACCGTCGACCCCTACGAGCACCCCTCGGTGGAGGTGGCCGACGCCTTGGAGGGCGGGTGGGACGACCCGGCCGTCGCGGTCGAGGTCCGCGAGCTCCTGGCCGAGGAGGTCCGCCTCACCCCGCTGGGCCAGACCCCCACCGTCCGGCCGCTGGTACACACCATCGACGACGTCCTGGCCGACCGGTTCCCCGCACCCGAGGAGGAGCTGCGCAGTCACGTCCTGGCCCTGGTGCCCGTGGACGGTGCCGGCCTGTGGCCCGCCGCTGACTACGCCGAACGGGGGGCCGCCGCGTGAGCCGGTTCCTGCGCCTGTGTGTCACCTATTACCACTGCGGCACCGCCATGGACTGGGACGTGCTGCGCGCTTCCTACGTGTGCCACTGCGGGGCGACCCGATGAGCGCCCTGATCCTCGTCGTCGCCGTGGCCGCCACCTTCGCGGTGCCCGCGCTCCTGATCCGCCTGACCGGTGGCACCGACGTCATCTTCGCCGAACACGACCTGCCCCGACCTCTTACCCGCCGCGCCCCGAAGGAGGGCTGATGAAGCTCTTGTGGAAGAAGACCGCCAACCCCGCTCCCGAACCGCCGATCGAGGCCGACACCCCGCCGGTCTCCGCTCCGGAGCCGGTGGTCGTCGGAGATCAGGCCCCCGAGCAGGCGCCGCCCGCGGCCGCCGTCACCGAGACCGGGGTCGACTTCACCCGCGTCATCGCTTCGGTGGTCACCGCCGCCAGTGCGGTCTTCACCGTGTGGTCGGTGTGGGACCTGGCCCGCCACGGCGCCGAAGAGGGCCAGGCCGCCCCGCACGTGGTCGGTCTGGGCGCCGGGATCGGTGTGGAGGCCGTGTGGCTGTGGTTGTTGGCCATCGAGTGGCAGCAGGCGACCCGCACCGGCCGCGTGAACCCGGTGCTGACCCGCACCGGGTGGGCGCTGGCCGGCGGGGCCTCCGTGGTCCTGGTCGTGCACGGGGTACTCACCTCTTGGCCCATGGCGCTGTTGGCGGTGCTGCCGCTGGCCGCCAAGGCCGGCTGGCACTGGCTGACCGCACTGCGCTGCGAGCAGACCCGGGCCCGCCTGGACGCTGAGGCCGCTGCGGCCCGCACCGCCGCCGAAGCCGAGCGCCAGGCCCAGGAGGAGACCCGCCGCCAGGAGATGGAGAAGGAGGCCCGCGAGAGCAAGCTGTCGGCCGAGTTGACCGAGGAACAGCGGGCGGAGTTGGCGGCGCTGGAGCGCGAGGCCGCCTACGTCAGTGCCAAGACCGACAAGGAGTTGGCGCTTGACGCCGCCCGCGCCCACGCCGACCAGCAGCGGGCCCTGGCCCAGATCCGCCGTCAGGCCGAGCAGCAGATGACGGTGGACGAGGCCTCCGCCGACATCGAGGTGCGCCGCGCGGAACTGCGCAACCGCATCCACCTGGCCTCGCCGCTCTACAGCGTCCGGGAGCTGCCCGCCGGTGAGGCCCAACAGGTGCCCGATGACCCGTCCGGGTTCGGTGTCCCGCCGGTGGCGGGGTTCGGTGCCGGGCTGAGCGAGCTGCGTGCCCAGGGTGGCGGAATTGGTCGCGCCCCTGGCGGGATTGCCCCTGACCTGGTCGAACACCCTTCCCCGACCGTTGGGGGTGGCGGAATTGGCCGCCAGGGTGGCGACATTGGCGTTGACCAGGGCCAACGCGCCCCGCACCACGCCGCGCGTGTGGCGGCCGGTCGAGGCACCCGCCAGCGGGTGCTGGAGGAGATCGGCTACGCGGGCGCCGGGGTGTCCAACGCCGAGCTCTCCCGCCTGTTGGGCATCAGTCGCACCACGGTGCGCGATCACCGCAACGCCCTGCGGGATGCCGGTCACCCCGTCTACCCCGACTCCGAGTAACCCGTTCCCCGGCCCCCGCAGTGCGGGGGCCGGCCACCCGCCCCGGCGGGTGAGCAGGCCTTCCCCGTCCTTCCCGTCCTGCGGGGCGGGGCGGGTCTGCTCACCACTCCGGGGGTTGTGCCGCTACCGGTGACGCACGGCGAACAGCGCCTGCGAGCCGGCTGCGAACGACCCCACGTCCCTGCCCGCCCCTCACCCGAACGGAGGCCTTGATCAACCTGCCCGACCCCAGAGCCCGCGCCCCGCCTGACGGCGGGGCCGAACCTTTCCGTCACGCATGCAGGCGTGACGGAAACCGCCCCTGTTGACCAGGAAGGAGAACACCTTGGCCACCTCCATGCACCCGTTCCTCGACCCGACCGGCACCCGTTTCGGTGTCCCCACGTTCCCGTGGGGCTGGTCGCACACCTTCGACGCGGACCTGCGCACCAAAGCCCAGCTCCGCGACGAGGGCCTGTCGATCGCGGGGCTGGAGGTGGCCGGCCAGCTCATGTGGCGGTCCACCCGGGCCGGCAGCCGTAACGGGGTGCGCACCGCGTACCTGTACCGCCGCTCGCTGGCCCGCCCGGTCCGCCCTTTGACCCCGGCTCAGGAGCGTGCCCTGAACAGGGCGCATCTGGCACGGCACACCTGCCGCGAGTGCGGCCGGGTGTGGGACGTCTACCTGCCCACTTCCAACGGCGGGCTGTGCCCGCCCCCGGGCGGGTGCGCGGCCTGGGAGGCCCCCGAGGCCGAGCGCCTGGCGGTGGCCTCCTGATGGGCCACCGCACCCAGGTCCACCCGGTGCCGGTCCCGGAGTGGACCCTGCACCGGCCCGCATGTTCGTGCGGGTGGGCCGGCGACATCGTGCGCACCCGCCCGCTCGCGGCCGACCAGGTCGAGGAGCACCTGGCCGAGGCCCACCCCAACACCGACGACAACGAAGTCGAGCAGCCCGCGCTGTTCGACGCCTGACCTGCACATCCACACAAGAACAGGAGGGGCCGATGGCCCTGCCGAACGAGAGCCGTCGCGCCCCTGGGCGTGGGCGGCGACCTGAAGATGCGCCGCGCCTGACCGCGGTGCCCACGAGTGATCCCGAACCGACGCCGGCCCCGGCCGGGTTGCCGGAGGCGTTGGCCTGTGCGGTCCTGGACCCCCAGACCCCGCCCAAGACCAAGCCGAAGGCGCCCGAGCCGCCGGCCTCGGAGCCGGAGGCCCCCTCCGCCCCGCAAACGCCGGCACCTGCCCCCGAGCAGGACCAGGGCGCTCAGGCGGCCGCGGCCGCGAGCGCCGAGTTGGTGGAGGTGGAATCGCGTAGCGCCGCTGAGGCCGAACGCGCCATCCGCTGGCTCGGGGTGACCTACCGGCCGCCGGACGTGTGGCGCGAGCGCCAGCCGAGCCTGCGCGAGGAGTGGGAGTTCGTCATGGACGGCTCCCACCTGCCCGAACAGGGTGTGTGGCGGGCCGCCGCACGCGGCTATGCCGCTCCGACGATCGCTCTGATCGGTGCGCTGCACCTGGCCGTGTGGATCCTGCGGTCCCCGGCCCGGCACGCCACCGCCTGGCTCGTGCTCGCCCTGCCCGTGGTAACCGCCGCTTTCATGCTCTGACCTGCACCGACAACCCTGAAAGGAGTACCCATGTTCACCATCGGCGCGATCCTGTGCCTGGCCCTGTTCTGGTTCCTGCGCAAGAAGGCGCACTGGCTGATCAGCGGATTCTTCGCCGTCTTCGGCGGCGCGTTGTTCGCCTTCTCCTTCCTCGGAGGGTGGGCGTCCCAGCTGATCCTGTGGGTCCTGGGCTTCCTGTTGGGCCTGTTCCCCGAAGCGATCTCGGCCGCGGCCGCACTTTCTGCGATCGCCGTCTTCTTCCTGGTCATGGTCGCCATCGACGTGTGGCGCGACAAGAAGCTCGACGAGTACGGCCAGTGGTGCGCGATCTGCCTGCCGGTGGTCCTGCTGGCTGCCGGCGGCTCCATGGGCTCGGTCGGTGGGTCCGTGGTGACCTCGATGGCCGACGCCGGAACGTCCATGTTCGGCCCGCTGCTGGGCTGGTGAGATACCTGTGGAGATGCTGATCCTGGCCGCCGTGGCGGCCGTGTTCGTCAAGAACGTTGCGTTGGACGTCAGCCACATGGCCACCGGCCGGACTCCGCCTTCGCACGCCTACCGGATGGCGAAGCTGCGGGAGAAGGCGGCCAAGGAGCGGCGCCGTCTGGCGGCCGACCCCGACATGCGGGGCGGGCTGAAGATGGTGCTGCGCCACTGCTACCTGGACGCCTGCGAGGAGTTGGACGCCTGGAGGGCCGGCCGGCACGCCAGCAGGCCCGAACGGCGTGCTGCGGCCCGCGAGCGACGTGCCGACCGGGAGAAGTTCACCGCCCGGTGGGGGTGGCGGCGTGAGGACCCGATGCCCGACGACGCGGACGAAGTCATCGACGCCGAGATCGTCGACGAGGACGAGGGCACCACCCCGCCCCCGGCATCAGGGGGTTCGGGGGGTGCCCGGTCGGGCCGGTCCTCCCGGCGTACCACCACGACCACCACCACGGTGACCGAGGAAGAGACCACCACTCGCCCCGCGGGGTCGGAGGTGGCGGTGGTCAACCCCGACGAGGAAGCGGTCAAGGCGCCGCTGCCGCACCGGCGCATGGTGCTGATGACCATGCTCGCCACCGCCGGCTACGCACCCGACACCGACGCCATCGCCCGCATGACCTCCGAAGAGGTCGACGGGGCCATCGCCGCGCTGGTCGCCCACGAGCGGGCCACCCGCGAAGCCACACACCACTGACCAGCACACACCACCTGGGGTCGGCCACCGAGGCCGGCCCCAGCTTCACCCAACCCTTGGAAGGAACACCTCATGGCGAACATGGGTAACCAGATCGCGTCCAACACCAACTCCACGCTGCGCTACTCCGACGCCTCCGGGCTGGACGCACACGCCCAGACCATCACCGGCATCGGGTCCCTGGTCCAGCAGGGCAACCAGATGCTGGAGATCGTCGAATCCCAGATGCGGGCCGCCGACATGGGCGAGGAGGTCACCACCGAGCTGGCGGTGCTGCGCGATTTGGGCACCGCCTACATCAGCCAGGCCATCAAGGCCCGCGCCAAGCTCGAAGAGGTCAACCGCGCCGTGCAGGAGGCCTATGAGGCCACCCGTGGTCAGGCCGCCGACAAGGCCTACCAGATGGGCGGCCGGTAGCCCCCACGCTCCATCTCCGGGCCGTCTCGCACCTGCGGGGCGGCCCCCTTCTTCTCCGTTTTCGGTGACTGAACGTGATGAGACGACGGTGAGACAAAACCAGCCGTTGTCTCATCACGCTTGTCCCCGAACACGAAGAATCACCCGATTTTCTGGTGAGACAAACCCCCGCCATGGGCCCCGATCCGGGGCTGGGCGGTGGGGGTGAGACACCGAGACATCCCGCCCCACCCCGGGGCGCAAGCACGCACCGTGACCGATCGGAAGGAGGGCCGTCGTGGCCCGCAAGACCAAGAAGACCGCCTCGACCACCCCCGCGCCGGGGAGTGCTTCCCTGCCGCCCGAGGTGTTGGCCGCCCTGGGACAGCCCGCGCGGGAGGAGCCGCGCACCCTCAAGAGTGAGGGGGTGGGCGCCATCATCGCGGCCGGATGGAAGGCGGTGTTCCGCCCCGGCGAACACTCCATCCGCCGCCACATGGCGGCCCAGTTCTATCCCTTCAAGGTCGGGGCGACCGTACTGGCGGCCGGGGTGGTCGCCGCCCGCGCCGCCGAGGTCTCGGGCACGCACGCGATCCTGCTCGCGCTGGCCACCGGCGCCGGCTCCTGGGCGGCGCTGCGCATCCTGGGCACCACCAAGGCCCGCAAACACCGCGCCACGAAGTTGGCATCGGAGTGGGCCGAGATCGACCCCGCCCACGCCCGGGTGTGCTCCTGGGCGGCCGGACTGTGGCTGGTCGCCCTGATCCTCATCCAGCCGGCCACCCTGGCCGCCTGGTGGTGGTCCGGCCTGGTGGGTCTGCTCGCGCTGTTGGCGCTGGGGTCGAGGTTCTGGGCTCACCACCGGGTGCCCCGCGTCCTGGCGCGGGTCGAGGAACACGCCCCGCCGCCCCCGCCGCCGGGGGAGCACCCCATGGCGCGTAAGTGGCGCACACAGGTGGCCTCCGGGCAGGGACCGCTGCCGGGCACCAAGCTCACCGACCTGGACGAGCAGCCCTACGGGTTGCGCGGCCGCCTGCACCTGGTGCCGGGCCGGCAGACCATCAACTCGGTCCGCGCCGCTCTGGGGTACGTGGCCACCGGCCTGGGGGTGGATGAGGCCGACATCCTGGTGGAGCACGTGGAGCCCACCGAGGACGAACCCAAACCCGACTCCTCGGTCCTGGACATCAAGCTCGTGACCGTGGGCCTGCTGAACAAGAAGGTGCCCTTGGAAGCGGGACGTCTGGACATCAACGACGACGGGGAGGTCCAGATCCGGTTGGGCCCCTACGCCGACGGCGACGGCCAGGCCCGCTACCGGCTCTACACCGCCGACTCCATGTGGGGCGGGTTCGTGGCCGGCTCCACCGGCTCGGGCAAGTCCGGGTTGATCGACAACCTCGCCCTGGGGGCGTGGGAAACGAAGAACACCATCGTCATCTACCTGGACCCCAAGAACGGAGGCTCCTCACCCAGGATTTTCGACCGGGCGCACTGGGCCATCCCCAACGACCCCGACACCTGGGACCGGTTGCTCTCAGGCCTGGTGGAACTGGTCGAAGCCCGCGGCCTGGAGAACAGTGCCCGTCTGAAAACGTCGGGGTTCACGCCCACCGCGGCCCGGCCCGGGGTGCTGGTGATCGTGGACGAGTGCCACGCCGTCATCACCTCCGACAACGCCTACCGGGTGGGCCGGATCGCCCGCGAGGGCCGTGCGGCCGGGGTCGCCATGGTGTTGGCCTCCCAGATCTATGGCCTGGACTCCTTCGGTGGCTCCGACGCGGTCCGGGCCAACGTCACCGCCGGCAACACGGTGGCGTTGCGGGTCAGCCGCAACCAGGCGTCCATGATCGCCGACATCACCTTGGACCCCTCCGCGCTGCCCAAGATCACCGGCGTCGGCTTGACCGCTGAAGGGCGCGACGTGGCCTTCCGGGCCGCGTGGGCACCCAACGACACCACCGCCGAGTTGATGGACGCCGCGCTCGAAGGGGCGCCCACCGAGCTGGACCCGCTGGCGGCCGGCGCCCTGGACGCCGGGAGCGGCGGGTTGTACAGCCGCCGGCACGAGATCGCCGCCCAACAGGTCATCGACGCCGAAGCGCGCCTGGCCGCCTACGAGGCCGGGCACACCCCGACCGCCCGGGAGGCCACCGCCCCCCAGGTGGCGTTGTCCAACATCGTCAACCCGTCCCTGGAGAACATGCCCACCTCCATCGACCCGGCGCTGCTCACCGACACCGACCTCGGTCTGGGGATCCTGGCGGCCGCGGGCCGCGACCCCAACGAGACGTTGTTGGCGCGGTGGTCGGGTGCGGCCAAGCGGGTCCTGGAGCTGCTGATCGAGCACGGCAAGCTTCGCCGCGGCGAGATCGAAAAGCAGGTGATGGAAGCCGAGCAGTGCTCCCGGGCCACCGTGGGCCGGGCCATGGACGACCTGGCCGAAGCGTCGGCCATCGAGGCGTTGGCCAACCGCGGCGGCTGGCAACTGGCCGTCTGAAACCACGCTGAGTCACCGAACAAGCGGGTGAGACACCACCACGGATGTCTCACCCGCTTCGTTCCTTCATGCGAAGAATCAACCGATTTTCGCGCGAGACAAACCCTGTTCCGACCCCCTGAACCCGGGGCCGGCCACCCCAGCGAGACAACGACACAACCCGCCCCACCTCGGGAACAGCATCACCCAACGTGAGGAAAGCACCGTGACTGGAACCGTTTTCGTCGCCCTGCTCGCCGGCCATTGGATCGGTGACCACTGGGCCCAGACCGACCACCAGGCCACCGGCAAAGGAGGGCACGGGTGGTCGGGCCGAGCGGCGTGCGCCGCCCATGTGGCCACCCTGACCCTGTGCCAGATGATCGCCCTGGCCCTGGTCGCCGCCACCGTGGGCGAAGGATTCTCCGCCGTCCAAGCCGCCCTGGGGTTGGGGATCAACGCCGCCACCCACTACTGGGCAGACCGCCGCCACACCCTCCAGGGCCTGGCCGCCGTGCTGGGTAAGGGCTCCTACTACGACCGGGGCGGCGCCCCCCACCTGGACCAGGCCTGGCACATGGGCTGGTTGCTGCCGGTCGCGTTGATCATCACCGCCCCCACCGCAGGTTCGGCCCTGCTGCTGAGCGGGCTCAGCGTGGCGGCGCTGTTCGGCCTGGCCCAACTGGCCCGGGTCGGGCGCGGCCTGCCCCACAAGCGCGACGGCGTCTACGTGATCTTGCGCAACAACTAGCCCGGACGTTGGCTCTGACCGCCCCGCAACCACTGGTTGCGGGGCGTGCGGGGGGACCGTCCGGTCCACCGTCACCCGGGTCCGGGTGACGAAAAGCAACGGCCCGCCCCTCCTTGCCCAAGGAACACCGGGGCGGGCCGCGCCTACTCCACAAGGAGCACCACCAGTGTCCAGTAAGACCTGCTGCAAGACGAGCGTCGGCGTCCTCATCTTCTCGCCCGACCGTCGCGAGCTGCTCATGATCGAGCGCAACACGTTGCCGGCCGGGATCGCTCCGGTGGCCGGCCACGCCCTCGATGAGCACGCCAGCTACAAGGCCGCGGCCTACGCCGAGGTGGCCGAGGAGATCGGCCTGACGGTCACCGGCCTGACCGAGCTGGGGGCCGGCGGTTTCCACCCCGGCCGGTGCCGCCGCGCCGGATCCACCGGCCACACCTGGCGCCTGTTCGAGGCCACCGTCACCGGACAGATCGACGCCTCGGTGCGCGAGGTCGCCGCCGTGGGCTGGTGGGACCTGGGAGAGATCCAGCACCTGGCCGAACGCACCGCTGATCACGCCGCGGGGATGCTCACCGCGGCCGAGTTCTCCACCCGGCCCGGCCTGGAACCGGTCTGGTGCCAGTGGCTGAGCGAACTGGGACACGTCGACCTGCCCGGTGAGGACCTGGACGCGATCCGGTCCCTGGCCGCCACCCCGCCCGCCCTGCACTCCTGACCACCCCTGCACACCGAAGGAGACATGCGATGACCTGGATCTGTGACGGCAAGAGCACCGCGGTGCTGATCTACGACGACGCGGGTCGGCTGCTCGCGCACACCCGCGCCACCGCCCCGGCTGGGATTGCGCTGGGGCCCGCCGGCCACGTCGACGACGTCCATCCCGGCGCCACCCACCTGGACGCGGCCGTGTGCGAGACCCAAGAGGAGTACGGCCTCACCGTGGCCCCCGGCGAACTGGAGCCGGTGCTGCACCGGTGGCTGCCCAACCGGTGCGGAGCCGACATCCCCGCACTCCCCCGCGGCGGGCACGAGTGGATGGTCTACCGCGCCCGCACCTGGTCCGGGCAGACGGCGGCCGCCCCCGACGAAGTGAAGGCCCTGCACTGGTGCACCCCCGCCCAACTCCAGCACCTGGCCGAGCGCACCGTCGACTACGTGCGCGGCCGCCTCGCCGACCAGGACTGGCAGGCCTGCCCCGGCATGGAGCCGGTGTGGGTGTACATGGCCGAGATGCTCAACCTCGTTCGCCTGCCCGCCCCGGACCTGGCCGCGGTCCTGGACTACGCCCAGGCTGCCCCCTCCCCCGTCCGCTGAACACGTTCACCCCTCGCGGCCGCCCCACACCGGGGCGGCCGCTTCCTTACCCACGAGAAGCAGGAGAGATCTTGACCGCCACCACGATGACCCCGACCCAGGCTGTGCGCACCCACCCGGCCGTGCGCAGTGCCCACGAGACCCTGCACCGCGCCTTGGAGAGCGCCACCGACCCCCAGGTGCGCACCGCCCTGGACCGGATCGCCCACACCTTGCGCATCGACCCCACCCTGGCCCTGGACCACGAAACCCAGTACGGCCTGGACCTGATCATGGAGCTGCGTCGACAGATCGGGACGCTGACCCGCAAGGCCGACCGGGCACGAGAGCGCGCCGGGCTGCTGGCCGACCCCGACCTGGCCCCAGACGAGCGCGCGGCCCGGATCAGCCGGCTGGGCAAGATTCACCCGGGCGCCATCGAGGAGGAGGTCGAGGTCCGCGAGCGCCTGGAGCAGAAGGTCGACGAACTGGCCAGTCGGGCCCGGTCGGATTGGGACACCCCCGAGCGCCTGGCCGAGCTGGCCCGCACCCTGCTGCCCCGCAGCGAAGACGTGCAGAAGGAGGCCGCCCGGCTGCGATCCTCGCTACAGGCGTCGGCCGTTTTGGCCCCCGGCGACCCTCAGGTGCTCCGGTTCCAAGAGCTGGCCGAGCAGATGCACACGGTCGGCCGCACCATGCAGCAGGGAGAGCGCGCGTGACCCACTCCGACATCCTGGCCCTCATAGAAGCCGGCCGCGTGGACCTGTACGAGGAGATCGAGGTCGACACCACCGACGACAGCGCCGCGGGGCGACTGGCCGACGTGGACGCCGACCGTCTGTTCCTCGACCTGGATGAGGCCGAGCACGGCGAGCAGGACGAGCCCTGGTCCACCGCGCTGGGAGCCATCACTGCCCTGCACCGGATGCGCAAAAACCGCCACTTCTGGGAGCCCCGGCTAGAACAGATCTGGCCCCGGGCAGCCTAAGAAACGCCCCTGAACTGCAACGATGCCCTCAGGTTGAGTGTGCCGGCCGGTATCAGCGGCCCATGCTAGGGCCCAGGAGAGGCCCTGTTCGTGCGCCTGTGGGCATCTGGCAGAGCCGATTTTCCTCCGAGGTTTGAGCTTTCTCCGGGCAGGGAGGACCTTGATCTCTACGCTGGTCACAGCGCTGATCACCCCGTACAGGAGCCCCATGAGCCACACAAACGAGTACGACCTGAACCGCCGTTTGGCTGAACGGTTCATCGAACAGGCAGCGGACTACGACGACCCCCAGATCAGTTCCGCCCGCCTGGCCGCGGCGCAGGTTCACGCGACCCTGGCCGTGGCCGCCGCTACGATGGCCCTCGCCGAGAGCCACAACGAGCAGCCAGTGATCGAGTGATCTGAGCGGCACCCTCCGATCGGCCCTCATTCGAGGTCGAGAAGCTGAAACCGGCCCGAGCAACCATGGTTGCTCGGGCCGGTTTTTTCATGCCCGCATCACGAGGCGGCGCGTCTCGGGAAAGGGTCTGACTTCCGAGAACTTTGCCTCTCGCCGTAGCTTCGGAAGATGTAGGCCCAATAGCATGCGGCTCATGCCTACCCCAGAAGAAATCGACGCCGCCCGCACACCTGCCGGTGGGTGGACCCGAGAGACCTTGGCTCAGTGGGGAGTCCCGTGGCCGCCACCGAAAGGATGGCGCCAGCAGCTGATAGCTGGCGCCCCCACCGAAGCCTTCGCGGACGAGAAGACTCAGGATCACCCTGAGCCCTTGTTCTGATGCTGTAGGCCCGGTTCTCCGGAAGCTACGGCGAGGGGCAAAGTAGTACGAGGACGGGGCCCACGGTCGCATCACTCATTTGCCGGAGTGATGACGGCGTGGACATCCTTCTTCCACCTTCGGTCCTCATCGTCGGTGAAGCGCACTGCGAGCTTGTCCACCTCAGAACGCGCCCCCTCTTCAGGGAAGGCGAACACTGCACGACCGCCAGGGCGAAGCGGCACGAGGTCCTCCGGCACCAGACGCACTCCAAAGTCGGGGTCCTCATTGTTCATGGATGCTCTGGTCGGGCGGAAGCATGCCGCTGTGACCGCTAGCTCACGAATGGGGTACGCGCCCTTGTTGGTCACGCAAGCCAACAGGGCGTTCAGAGGATCGGGATGCTTGGGCAAGTAGCTGAGAACCACCTGCTCGAACTGCTCCGTGCTGTCGTCAACCAAGGGGTTGAAGTAGAGCGCGCAAATCTCGACTTGGTCGGCGTGCTCCCGCACCCGTTTCTTTTCGAGAGCACGGGCCTCATCCACTTGAAGCGTGAGGTGGTCCAACTCAGTCGACAATTTGACGAGCTCGGGCTTGAGCTTGCGGTGCGAGATCCAGACCGCCACGAAAGGCGCGATGAGAGCCATCGCAGAAATGACCAACCGGAGAGTTTCCATAGATGCCTTCGACTGAGCACGACTCGTGGTGGACGACCTCTGCGCAGAAGGCTCGTCGTGTAGGGCATACAGGTTACCGAAGGGCACTTACTGGTCATCCGGGTACGGCATGTGGCCACTGCCGCCACCGACCCGCACCTGAGTGGCCGGATCGTCTCCTACACGGCCGCTCAGGTGGTCGAAGTCCAAGAGATGGGGTTCAGGGTCCTCGCGCGCCACTGGCCAGTTGTGGCTTTCCCTGCTCACCGGTGAAGGACTGGCTGTAGCGTGACGCTGCTCTACCCTCCGTAGCGAAAGATGGTCATGGTCGACATCACCGATTCCGCGCCCACCAACCGCTTGATCAAGCTCCTCATGATGCTCCCGGGGGTCGAGGAGGATTACTACAGGATCTGGCGTCAGAGCAGCCTTGACGGCCCTCCTGTGGCCCTGCGGTGGCCGCGTTCGTGGGCGGCCTGACGGGTGATCCCGAGTACCGCGCCGACCTGAGCCCAGGACGCCTGTCCTCCGGGAGCCTCAGGATCGCGGGCCGCAGCGAACGCGGCCGCTTCAGTGCGCTCCCACAGCCGGCGCATCTGTTCCAGCAATCCGAGCACGGCCAGGCGCCCGACCCGGTCCAGCTCCGGATCGGCCTGGGCGGCGGTCACCAGGTCCTCCACGGGCAGGGTGCGCAAGGGGTTGAGGAACATCGGAACGAAAATCCACGCTTAGCGCACGATCCTGTTCCGTTGTTCCTCGCGCCCCTACTCGTACTTCAGCTCCGCGAAGCAGGATGAAAAAGGCTCGATGTCCGAGGTCGCCGATATGCTCAGCCTGAACCCCCTCGATACGCTGCGGAAGCGTCGCAGCGAGCGCCGTAGGACGGCTCTATGACCAGGAGGAGCCGCCGATGGCGTGGGAAGACAACTATCGGGACCATGAGCTGTGGAGCTCTGTGGCGGACGCTCTGGAGGCAGTGTCCAAGGTCCCTGCCGACGACCTCACCGACGACCTGATCCACCTTCGCGCGCTCCTCACGGAGATCAGTGGTCACGCGGACCAGCCGCACGCCGCACTGGCGACGGAGCATCTCACGCAGGTCAAGAAAACCGTCGCGACCATCAACGCCGCGCTCCCCGACTCTCCCGCGAAAATCTTTTCCCTGCAGCCGAACCGGGCTGCTCCGAGCCCCTTCGTCCAGCTCGCGCAGTACATGCGTACCTGGCCGGCGACCGGGACAACACGGCTCAGCGGACTGGGCTTGCGGGCCGAGGAGGTCGAGGCGGCGTTCAAGGCCCTGAATGAACGGCTCGACGAGCGCCTGTCGGAAGTCGAGACGCAGTCGAGCGAGCAGTCGGAGACGATCGCAGCAGCGCTCAACGAGCACAAGGCCGCTCTGACGGAGCAGCGGACGCAGTTCACGGCACTCGTCGAAGAGAAGACCGCCGAGCTGCAGGACGAGCTCACGCGTCTGCAAGAAGCCGCGAGAGACGCGGCCTCGATCATCGAGCAGCAGAAGACACGGCTCGACTCAGCGCTCTCCTCCCACCAGGAGAAGTTCTCATCTGCACAGGACGAACGCACCGAGAAGTGGTCTGACCTCCTTGCAGCGAACGAGACAAAGCTGCAGGAACACCTCGCATCGATGCGCGGGCACGAGGAACAGTCGCGGAACGTTCTGTCGGCGGTGGGCGTCAACGCAACGGCCACCGACTACGGCGCGTACGCGAACGCGCAGAGTGAGGCCGCCAACCGGTGGCGCATCGGTGCGGTCATCGCGCTGTCGATCGCCGCCACCGCGTTCCTCCTTGTGGCCGGTGCCCCGCTGTTCGGCGTTGGTGGGGACTCGGAGTGGTGGGAGGTTGTCCTGCAGAAGCTCAGCGCACCGGTCGGCGCCGCCGCCGTCGGCTACGTCCTCATCAGGGAGTCGGGGCAGCACCGCAAGGAGGAGCGCTCGGCACGTCAGGTGCAGCTGACCCTCACAGCCCTTGAACCATTCATTGTCAACCTGCCAGAGCCGCAGAAGGAGCGCATCCGCGTCGAGACCGCACGGCGCATCTTCGCCGAGCAGCGGAACGAGTCACCGACGATCGTCACATCGGCCTCGGAGGACGAGGCGGAGGTGAAGAAGTAGGGCGTCCGGCCGCGACGCCCTCGAGGGTCGAGGAGGATTTCTACAGGATCTGGCGGTAGCGCTGTGATCTGCCCCGCCCCCGTAACCCATCGGTTGCGGGGGCATCTCAATGTCTGAGTCAAGCCACCGACGGGATGGGACGGGCGTAGGGGCGCCCGTCCCGCAACATCGCCCAAAGCACGTTGATTCGCTG
>NZ_JBSHCT010000032.1:2262-54103 GCF_053615935.1 Nocardiopsis sp. NPDC055879 | reverse complement strand
CAACCCCGGTGGGTCAGAGCGGTCTCGAAGATCCGCATCATCGCGTCATAAGTGCGCTGATGCTTCGCCACGGCGGCGTTCTCCGGCCCATACGGTTCGGTGTAAGCCTCCAGGGCGGCCTGGATCAGCTCGTTATCGGCCCCAGGACCCCACATCCGCAACAGAAACCCGGACTCGAACGTGGGCGAGAATTGGGCGCCCCGGTTCTCGAACGTTTCGTCATAGTCCCGGTCGGCCTTATCGGGGTCCAGGCGGGCCACGAACCATTTCGCCGCGTCCCGCAACTGGCGCACCGACGCCTGCGGGTACTCCTGCTTATAGGCGATGAGCCCGTATTCTAACCGGGCCCGAAACCCCTCCACGTCCGGGTGGGCGGACCGGAAATCCTCATCGCTCTTTTCCCACACCTGCGCCCAATCGGCCACAGCTTTTTCGGTGGAGGTCGCGATCGCGCATGCCTCACCCAACGACAAGACTTCGCCCTGGAAGGCTTCTTCCACCAGGGGCAGCTGCTGCTTGTACAACGCCCGGGCGAGGGCGGCAAGGCTCTTGGCCTCGGCCGGGGAGGTGCCCCACTGGCGGGTGATCCACGCCTGGATGCTGCGCTGGCCGCCCTCTTCCAACAGGGCACCGGTGGTCTCCATGCGGGCCAGGGCGGGCAGCATCCCGTAGCGGATGCGGTCTGTTTCCTGGTTGAGGCGGCCGAACTGTGCGAGTACATCGGCTTCGCACCCGAACGGGATATCCCGTTCGGAGAATTCCACCGCGATCTCCCGCGCACCCGCCATCGCCTTATCGACCGGGGTGTTCCCGGTCGGGCGCGGTGCGTGGGGAGGAAAGCTCATACTCTGATTATATGCGAACACCCTCAAGAATGGCAGCCCCCCTGTGAGTTTATTAGTCGAATTCTGGAGCTGGCATTCCTGCTATGCGAGAGTCCCTGTTTTGGGTTGCCCGAACCCCCCTTTTCCTTATGGCCGGATCCGTCCATCGCGGAGACACTCCTGGCGAATTCGAGGGAAGGGGCTCTGAAGAGAAACGATCTTGTCCGTAGCGCCATGTTGGGCGCCCAAATGGGCGCTACGAGCAAGATCATCGCTGAAAAGACCAGAGCCGGCTACCGCGGGGACGCGCCCCACCACCCACCCCACCTGTAGCGGGTGCTTCGTGACCTCACCCGTCACGTAGTGGCGACGCGGCCCACGAGGACACCAGGCGGAGGGGAAGGGATCCGGCCGCCTGCGGCCGGACCGGGCGAAGCCCGGGGCCGTTGGGACCTCAACCACTCTCCCCCCTTCCCCGATAGCCGCCAAACCGCCGCCCGCGCCGCACGGGTCAAGGCCACCAGCACCGCTGATGGGGACTCAACATCGCCTTGACGCGTGCGGTGCGGGCGGCAACAATCACGCGGCGGGGAAGGAGGGAGAACCCACCCCCACCCCGCCCGACCACCGGCAGGTTCTCTAGCCGAGGCGCCCCACCAACACACCCGAGCTACCCCCACCAACCCCAAGAGCCAAAAACCTGAGGCACCCCACCCCACCCCCGGGCAGCACGAAACCGGCGAAACCAGCGGCTCCCCCAAGATCAATGGGATCACGTAGGCAGAACGGTTCACCACCCCGAACTCCCCGCCTGTGGACAATCCAGCAGTGACCGAGAGGGCGGGATAGGTGGGCGCCTCAGATCACGGGCATGGCCTCGGTCAGAGGCGTGATCAGGTGTCGCATGCCGGGTTCCTGAAGGGGGCTAGAGCACACACCGGGGCATGACCGTACTCGGCGGGGCCTACCCGGGTTCGTCCCGTCCTGGCCGCCCCGCCCCGGAACCGCGCACGGGTTCCGTGTGTGGGGGACCCTTCTCCACCTTTGTGGCCACTGACGTCGTGGCTGCTGTCTTGGCTGCTGAGGTCCATGAACATGTCCTTGAGCCCCTGGCCATAGCCGGACACGGCACGGCAGGCCAATGACCACACCGACACACCGACACACCGACGACAACGGCCGAGACATGACAACGCCGGCGACCGCTACCGACTACCACCGATATCGCCAGGGGAGGCGCAGGGGTGGGGGACCGACCCGTGATGGGCACGGGTCGTACTCGCCGGGCCAGGTCAGGCCCGTGGCGGGGAAACAGGCCCTAGTCTTCGTCGACCTCCGGGGCCTCGATGAGCTGCCGCAGCAGCGCAACGAAATCGTCTTCGCTCATCGCCGACCAGTCCACGTGCTCGTTCATGTCAGCGATCTCCCCCGAACCCACGGCTGATAAGCCTCGGAGAACCGTATTGCTTCGAGAAGTCTGGGTTAACAACCCGTTGCCGCAGGTGGAGGCGGGTGGCCGAAAGCGGACATCGGCCTTTTAGAGGTCAAATGCGCTGCTGGAGGGCGGCTCGACATTCGGGGCAACGGCAGCGTTTGTTGTAGCCGGTGACGGTGCCGTGCGGCAGCGAGGGGTCACGCTGTTCGGTGAGGGTGGCGTCCAGCTGGTCGCCGAAAGCGGTGAGGATGCGGGCGGTCGAGAACACCTGTTTGGGGCCGATCCCGAGTTCCGCTGCCGCGTCGTCGATGTGCTTACCCATACGGAGTTTCGCGATGAGACGGGACCGGGTACTCGGTGGCATCTCGGCCTCCGCGTTCGCGATCAGCTGCTCTGCGTCGTCAAGCGGGTAGCTCATGGGTTTCCTCTACATGTGCGGGTACGCCCGCCGCGGCGGGCACCTCCTGCATCGTACGCGCCTCCTGACGCGCCCCGGTTGGGTCCGCAGCGTCGTAGGAGGGCCACGACGAGTGAACGACCTCCTGTGGGCCATGTGACCACCCAACACCGAACTTCGCTTACTCATCGTAACAAACGCCTGGAATCGACGAAGGAGAAGCGAGTCGCGTTGTCCTTATTGCATCGAATCGGCACCGGTTTTCTAGAAACTCATTGCTAGATGCTAGACACCGTGTTTCGCTGGAGGGACACTTCCGACACTCCGCGTCATTGGATCAGTGTTATGACCAGTCCCACGGTTCGTCGACGGCGACTGTCCGCCGAACTCCGCCGTCACCGTGTGCGGTCCGGGATGACCCTCAACGACGTGGCCGACGAGTTGGAGTGGTCGCCGGCCAAACTCGGCCACATAGAGACCGGGATCCGCAAGTGGCCCTCCGTCATGGAGATCTCCGCCCTGCTGAAGCTCTACGGGGTCACCGGCGGCCGGCGAGAGGCCATCTTGACCCTCGTCCGGGAATCCCGACTTCGCCCCTGGTGGACGGAGTATGAGGACGTTCTCTCCTCCGCCTACGTGGGCAACGAGGCCGGCGCGGTCACCATCCGGACCTATGCCGGGATCCTCGTCCCCGACCTGCTCCAGGTCCCCGACTACACGGCCACCGTGGCGCGGTCCCTCGGCCATGGTGACCACGGTGCCGAACGCATGGTCGCCGCGCACCTCAAACGCCAGGAGATCCTCGAATCCGGTGCCCTGGGCCGCTACCACGCCGTGGTGGAAGAGGACGCGCTCCAGCGTGTCTCCGCGGACCTCTCCCTGCTGCGGGCACAGGCGGGCCGCCTGGTCGAACTCGCCACGGGCTCCGACCACGTCACGGTGCAGCTCCTCCCCACCTCGGCCGGGCCCCACCCCGGGTTGGCCGGCCCGTTCTCGATCATGGGGTTCGAGGAGGACGAGGCCGACCTCGCCTACGTCGAAGCGACCCAGGGCGGGGCGATCGTCGAGTCGGAGGAGGCCGTCCGCTCCTGCCATGGAGTCTGGGACCGGCTCACCGGCATCGCCGCGGATCCTCGGGCCACCGTGGGGATTCTGCGCCGGATGGCGCTGCTCACCTGAGGGCTCGGAAGTGGATCAACCGAGAAACCCGGTGTGAATCGGTCCACGATGGCAGGGACCGCCCGCAATAGCTTGCTAGTCTGCTAGGTGACAACCTCATAAAGTTGCCCTCGGTGCCCTCGCCCAATGGCGAGAGCCCGTGTGTACGACCGGTTTTCCAACTGAGAAAGGGTCCGGACAGTGAAGAAGATCATCGTTCTGGCGCTGGTGGCCCTCGGGGCTTTCGCCGTCTACCGCAAGATCCAGGCGGACCGCGCCGAGCTCGACCTGTGGACGGAAGCCACCGCGGCCAGCGAGAGCTGATCGCGGACCCTCCTGGCCACCGACAGGGGGCCGGTGGGTTTCCCGTCACGGGTTCGACGGTGCACACCACGTGTGTCGCCCGGCGTCCGCTAGTGACACGAAGACGTGGGTGGGCCGACAACCCCGTGGTGCGACCCACGGCTTTGTGCTGTGTCCGGCCCCCTGTCATGTGCGCTCGGAGCACCCGCCGATACGGGTATGCTCTGCAATGGTGAACGGGCCAGGCCCGGAACCGAAACGGGGCCATAGCTCAGCTGGCAGAGCGCCGGTTTTGCATACCGGAGGTCAGGGGTTCGACTCCCCTTGGCTCCACTCAAGAAAAGCGCAGATCAGACGTGGTAACGGGGGCTTCCTACGGGGGTCCCCGTTTTGCGTTTCCGGTGCCCGGTACGCATTTGGTACGGATGGCACACGACTTGGTACAGAACATGGTCACTTCCTCGGGTCCTGCTTCGCCTTCCGGAGGGCGGCCGCGCGCGCCGTGCTCGTGCGCGTGGCCACCTCGTCGAGCCGGTCGGGGAACAGGTGCCCGTAGTGGTCGAGGGTCATCGTCGCCGTCTTGTGGCCGAGCATCGTCTGCACCACCTTCACGTCCGCACCGGCCGCGATGGCAAGGGACGCGGCGGTGTGCCGGAGCTTGTGCGCCGTGACGCCCTGCTCTCCGAGACCGGCGTCGATCACGGCAGGATCGAACACCCGGCGCCGGAAGTTGTCGTAGCGCAGCGGGCCGCCCCCGGGCGCGGTGAACACCCACGCGTCCGGCTCCCGGTCCTTCACCAGGGGCCGTAGCTCCCGCACGAGGAAGGCCGGCAATGGCACGGACCGCTGTTCGTGCGTCTTCGGGGTGTCGACGTACACCTCTCCGCCGTCACGGCCGAACGCCTCGACCACACGGATACGCTTCCGCTTCATGTCGACGTGCCGCACCCGCACCGCCGCGGCTTCCCCGTACCGGAGACCGGTGTACGCCAGCATGAGCACGAACGCCCGGTACGGGCCGGCCGCCTTGCCGAGTAGCTCGACCTGGTGGTGATCGAGGTACACGTGCTCACCCACGGGCAACCGGGGGAGCTTGACGTCCGTGGCCACGTTCGCGGCGACCTTGTTCGATGCGACCGCGGAGTCGAGGATCATCGACAGCACGCCGTAGATCTTGCGCACCGACGACGAGCTGAGTTTGCCGCCCCGGACCCCGGGGGAGTTGACCAGTTCGGCGACCCAGGTCACGACGTCGTCGCGCCGGATGTCCGACACGGCCAACTCGCCCCACCGGGGGAGCACGTACAGGTCGAGGTGATCCCGGTAGCCCTTCCGGGTTGACCGCTTCAGGTCGTGCTGTGCCTCGAACCACGCTTCGGCGACCGTGGACAGCTTCACCCTGCCGTCGCGCGGGTCACGGTACGTGCCCAGCGCGAGTTGAGTCTCAAGCTCGGTACGCCGTGCCTGCGCCTGGGGCTCCTTGGCGAAGGTCTCGGCGCGCTCCTTGCCGGACAGGTCGTAGTACCGCACCCGCCACCGGCCGGGCGGGGTGCGCTTCGCCTTCCGGGCCGCCGCCGCGCGTTCGCGGTAGTCGGCGTGTTTGGCCCGGTCCTCGATCCATACACGGATCACTCGTCTGTCTCCTCATCTGCGATGTCGCCTAGCTGTTTGCGGGCGTGCTTCTCCGCCCGGTGCTTGTCGATCGCCTCCTGATACTCCGCCGACGCTTCGACCCACCAGGGGCGCGCGTAGGCGTGAAAGAGCGCTTGCTGATGGCGGATCTCGGCGGGGTCGCTGCCCTCATCCAGGATGGAGGGGTCATCTCCTGTCGCCCACCGCCATACGTCAGCGGCCACGTGATTGTGGCTGTGGTTCAACCCTGTGAACTCGACGGAGTCCCACGCATGGGTGGGTGTACCGATCAACAAGGCGACCGGAGACGTGTTCAACGCAAGCGCGAGAACCATCAGGTCATCGACGTCAACGCGGCGGGTGGTCCTGCCGGTTTCGGGTGATTCCCCGTTCTCGATCCCGCGCAGCATCTCCACGCTGACCAGGCCGTTAGTCCTGTTGGCAAGCTCCTTCCGGGTCAGGCCCTGTGCCTTGCGTAGGCGGGCGACGTTCGTAGCGACCTGGATAGCAGTAGGTCCGTGGTTCTTCGCCTTTTTAGTGGTCATGATTCCCACTGTAGACGGAGTTCCCATGGTTTTCCCCTCCTCTCATAACTGGCCTCGCCCTTGCTTGAGTGCTACTATTCCCGGTGTAGCGGCAACTGTCAACGCCGCAGTGTGAATTTTCAACACTAGGAAGTGGAAGATGCCTCACCACGGGAACAGGAAGCTGCTCACTCCCGCCGAGTTCTGCGAGATGACGGGCGTCGCGCCCCAGACCGCGAGCAACTGGCGTTACAAGGGCGTCGGCCCCAGCTTCATCAAACTCGGTACCGGACGCACGTCCCGAGTCCGCTACCGCGTGGCCGACGTCGAGGCGTGGCTCGACGCCCACCAGGGCGGCGCCGCCGCATGACCGCCGAACCCACCTCACACATGCGAATGGCCGGGGCGGCAACCCCGGCCATTCAGAAGACGCACCCTCAGCAAAAGGACGTCATGACCAGCGTACGACAGCACCATGACCACACCCCGAACATCACCGGGACCGTGGTCTTCACCTGCAAACTTCACCAGCGCGAACGCGACATGCTCATCCCCGGGTTCGACGGGGCCATCGCCCCCGAAGCGCCCCGTAAGGACGGGCTGCCCATCGGGCCGGCCGCCTACGCCGGGATGCACATCATCGTCGACATCGGCGACGCCCCCGGGTTCCGCTCCGACCCCGAGTGGGAAGCGTTCATGACCGCGTGCCTGGTCCACCGGGCCGCGTCGGTCGAGGTGCGCGGAGCCAACCCCTTCGGGATCGCCCGAGTCCGCTCCGATCTCGCCCACGCTCTCGCCCACCGGAACGACGAAGGCGCCCCCGTGCCCCCGTGGACGGTGAGGAAGTGACCGCTCTCGCCCGAGTCCGTGACGCCCTCGAAGCGCACGGACACGCACCTCACGGAGACACCCAGCTCTCCGCACGGTGCCCCGCCCACGACGACCGGGCGCCGTCCCTGTCCGTCGGCTACGACGGCAGTAAGGCCCTGCTCTCGTGTAAGGCCGGCTGCGACACCGAAGACGTCGTTACCGCCCTCGACCTGCGTATGACGGACCTGTTCGACGAAGACACCGAACGGCGCCCTGAGTGCGACCACGCCCGCCCGTGGAAGTCGAGTGATCTCGTCGCCAGCTACGACTACGTCGACCCGGCCGGGGAAGTGCTTTACACCCAACGCCGCTACCGGTGCCGGTCCTGTGGTGCCAAGACGTTCCGGCCGCACAACCGGGCCACCGACAAAGCTGGCCTGCCGCGCGGCGTCCGGGTCCTGTACAACCTCCCCGCGGTCACCGAAGCCGCCGCCGCTGGTGGCACGGTCGCCGTGGTGGAGGGAGAGAAGGACGCCGACCGGCTCAACGAACGCGGGCACGTCGCGACCACCGCCGTCAACGGCGCCAACGCCAAGTGGGAGCACGACTACACAGTCGCTCTCAAGGGCGCGCACGTCGTGGTCATCGCCGACAACGACGGCCCCGGTATCGAGCACGCCCACAAGGTCGCCCAGGCCCTCGACGGGGCCGCCGCGTCCGTCCGGATGCTCCGGTCCCCGCTCGACCGTAAGGGCGCCGACGTGTCCGATCACCTCGACGCGGGTCTGTCCCTCGACGACTTGGTGCCCCTCGACCAGGCGCCGGAGGAAGACCTCGACGAGACCCCCGCTGACGACGCCCAGGACCTCGACGACACCGAGGAAGACCCGACTCTCGCACGGCTCTCCGAGCTTCGTTCCCTACTGGTCGACTCCGCCGGCCTCGACGGAATCCCCGACCCGGAACCGCTCATCGACGGCGTGCTCTACCTCGACAGCCTCGCGTGGGTCCAAGGCAAACCCGGACACGGTAAGAGCTTCCTCGCGATCGACTGGGCCGGACGTGTCGGTCTGGGGCTCCCCTGGCAGACCCGAGAGGTCACCAGCGGCCCCGTGCTCTACCTCATCGCCGAAGGCGTGTCCGGTGTTCGCCAACGCGTGCGCGCCTGGGAGCAGCGTGCACAGGCCCGCATGGGTGGTGTCCGCTTCCTGCCCGTCGCCGTGCAGCTCATGAACCACGGCGAGAAGGAGGCGTTCGTCGCCCTGGTCGCCGAACTACGCCCCGCCCTGGTCATCATCGACACCCAGGCCCGCGTCACCGTCGGCGCCGACGAGAACAGTTCCCAGGACATGGGGCGCCTGGTCTCCGCGGCCGACGACATCCGACGCGCGTCCCGGGCGTGCGTGCTGTTGGTCCACCACGAAGGGCGTAGCGGCGACAACATGCGCGGCTCCACCGCCATGGAGGGCGCCGCAACCACCATCGTCCGCGTGCTCAAAGACGGCCCGCATGTGCGTCTGGAGTGCAAGAAGCAGAAGGACGCGACCCCCTTCGATCCGTTCCTGTTGCGGCTGGAAACCGAGGGCGACAGCGCCGTTCTCACCGGTGGGAGTAACAGCGCCCGCGTCACCCCTTCGGAAGAGGCGATTCTGTCCACGCTCCGAGAGTTGTTTGAGAGTACCGGCGCGTCCGCGTCCGCCCTCATGAAGGCATCCGACGTCGCCGAAAGTTCCTTCTACCGGGCTTTGAAAGCGCTGGTCAATAAGGGATTGGTGGTCAACACCGGGGCCGGTAGGCGCTCCCACTACCAACTACGGGAGGTGCCCGCCAACCAATGACTCTCACCTACTCCCACCAACTCCCATGACAGTACGCCCCTAACTTCCTCCCACACCCCACCCCTTTAGGGGTGGGAGTGAGAGGGAGAGCCGGCAGGAAGGAAGCAACATGAGCGATCTGATTCGCTCCCACGTCGACGGCTACCCCGCCCTCTCCGTCGTCCCCCGACTCTCCGAAGACCTCCCCACCGACATCCGCGAAGGCATCGCCCGCCGCCGCCTGGTCGCCACCGGCCACCCCTGCCCCTGCGGCGCCGCACCCATCCGCCTCAACCGCGCCCAGCGCCGACGCATCACCACCCGACACCGACACGGGCACACCGAAGTGATCCGGCTGTCCGTCGTCCACGAAGACAACTGCCCGGCCGCCGATGACGTGCTCGACGCTCTCGCCGCCCGCCACGGCCTCACCCCCGTGAGGTGGACATGAGCGCCCGCTACATCGCCGCCCGCGTCCGAACCAAAGCCATCGCCGCCAACCGCGCCACCCAACCCGGAACACCCGAGTTCAAAACCACCAGCAGTGTCGCCGCCGCCCTCTACATCACCGAAGACATAGACCGCGCCCGACACCTCATCACCCACGCCGCCCACATCGACGACACCACCCGGGCAAACGCCCTCGACCTGCTCCACCAACTCACCGAACAGGAGAACACCACCCCATGAGCAACGACCCCATCACCACCGCCGACACCGAAGCCACCGAAGCCGCCCGACGAGTCGAAGAACTCGAAGAGCAGGTACGCAACGGCGACGACACCATCACCGCCGACCACATCGAACAGCAGCGCGGCCTGTCCCGCTTCGCCAAGCTCCGAGCCGAAGCCGCCCGACGCAAGACCGCACGCAAGCAGGCCAAGCAGCGCCGCCACGACATCGACACCGTGACCGCCGACATCGACGCCCAGACCGACGACACCCGCCGCCTGGTCGAACTCCGCGCCCAGGCCGAGACTGCCGTCGAGGCGTTCGTGAACGCCTGCGAGGACCGCAACCAGTGGGTGCGCTCCACCGTTGGTCGCCTGCACAACCTCGACGTCCCTGCCCAGAACCAGGGAGAGCCCGACCCGTCCGGCACCACCTGGTACACCGGCGCCGGCGGCGCCGTAGTGATCACCCCGAACGGCCGCATCAACGAGGTCAAGACCGGCATGCACGTCGCCGACGCCGTTTGCCAGGTCGCCCGCCGCCACGGCGGACTCCCCGCCGGCGGCAAGGACCTGGGCGCCCTCCTCCACAACCACACCGCACCCACCCAGCGCATGGAGACCAACCGATGACCGAACCCCGCCCCACCTTCACCCGCGGCCAGATCGCCGACATGGACACCGACGAGTACGCCGCCAACCGCGAAGCGATCATGGCCCAGCTCAAGCGTGAGGGCACCGCCCGCCGCACCGGCAACACCCCCACGAACACCACCACAACCCCAACCGAGTAACCCACCACCCCGGCCGCCCCGCACCAACCACGGGGCGGCCGACCCATACCCACCACAGGAGACACCCCACATGCCCCACAACCTCGACCGGTCGACCACCCCACCCACACCCGCACGCGACATTGGACACCACCCACCAACGACCACCCCGGATCAGCGGGCGAACGGTCGCCCGGCCCCTCGTCACGACGTTGGACACCGCCCGGTACAGACACCAGCGACCACCCCCGACCGGTGGGCGAACGGTCGACCCGACCCGGACGAAACCGCCAGGTTGGCCGCCACCTTCGGCGCCCTCCTTCGGCGCCTGCGCACCGAACGGGGGTTGTCCATCCGGGGGTTGGCCGCCCGCGCGGTGGTCGCTCACACAACCGTGTTGCGGCTCGAATCGGGGGAGCGCCGGCCCCGACCGGTGGTCATCACGGCGTTGGCCAACGCCCTCGACCCGGACGCCCCCGAGCCGGCCCGTGAGGCGTTGACGGGCGCGGCGGGTGCGTCGCTCCGTCCGGACACTCCCCGGGGTGTCAGAGCCCACCACAGGCGCGCCAGGAAGGCCGTGGAGGAACGCGGGCTTATGGACGCTCTCGCCCTACAGGTGGCCGCTCTGGTGGCCGCCGGGGAAGGCGATCACCTGGTCGACATGGGAGAGGGAGACGGGCAGTGGTGAACCGCGCCGAAGAGCTTCAGAAACGCCTCGAACAGGCACAGGAACGCTTTGGCTACAGTCCCGCACAGGAACGTCTTCGGCGCCTGCGAGTGGGCAAGACAGCGCCGCGCACGGCTGAAGAGTTGATCGAGTGGCGGGCCTACGTCGACAACCCGTCCCGGGTGCTGCGCAAGATCACCCACGACACCATCCCGAAGCGGGGGAAGGTCGTGGCCACTTCGGGGCCACGGGAGGGCGAACAGGTGTGGTGGGTCGACGGGGTGACGTACACCGACGACCCCGAAACGGTGTGGGTGTTGGCGCACAAGCGGGTCCTGATCGAGGACGCCCCCGACGGCATCCCGGCCGACTACAGGGAGCGGGTCGAGGTTGAGCAGCGGCGCCGCGCAGAGGCCGAACGGCGCCGCGCCGAACGAAGGAAGCAGGGGAAGCGGGACGGTCGAAAGCGCTCCAAGACCACCGCCGAATGACCGGTTTCTGACCCCCGATAAGTACGGTGACCGTGGCTGTGAGCCGACGATGGGCCCCGCCTTGTGCGGGTCCTTCTGCAGGTCAGAGTTCGGGTAGTTCCACGAGCTGACTCTTACTCTCCTCGTGGAACGGCCTGGGCCGCATCCACTCGACCAGATATTCATGGGCGACCGGGAATGCGCCTGGGGCGACCTCGCTGGCGTCGTAAGTGATCTCTACGAACTGCCCCACGGGGACAGAATCAGCTGTGACCGAGCTTTGAAGCCGCTGGCCGGATATGCGGACCGAGAGGGCGACCTCTTCGCCAACGTTGGTGATCTTCGCCTTGCGCGTTGCTGACAACCTGTCTGTCGAGCCCTGAACCTTCTTGATCTCCCATCGAGCGACTCGGTGTTCGGCTTGGCTTTTCTCCAGTTGGAGGGCCTTCTCCTCCGCCGAAGCTGACCTGTCTGCTGCATGGGCCGAAAGTTTCGCGGCCTCGACTGACTCACGTGCTACTTCGAGGGCCTTCTTTGCTGTGCAGGCGGATTCCTTGGCGGCGTCTTTCGTAATCCAGGCTACGACGAGAGCTCCGGCCGCGATGACCGCCGCGATGATGGCGACAACGAGTTCCCATGTTGCTGTTTCCATAGCGACAAGGTAGCGGCGCCCGGGGGTTGCCGCGTCTGCTGTCCGTTTCTGGCCATGCTCTTGCCTTGGCGCTTACCCCGGACGGTCGCAAGGCGAGGGATCATGGGCGACATGACCACTGAAGATCTTGTTCTCGTCGGCGCCCGGCTTCACGAACGCAGTCTCAAGCCCGGGCAGGTCGACATGATCACCCCTGTGACGATCACGAGAAGGATCGCCGAGTTCAATGGCGCGAAACTCGATGCTGGCACTGTGGCGGACGTGCTCGCGGTGTTGCACGCGAAGGGCTTGACGTCCACGCCCCAGGTGGGGGCGACGGGCAAGGTGGCGCATATCAACTGGCTTACCGAGGATGCTCGTACTCGCGCGGATGGGCTGATCGGAGAGAGCTGATTACCCGGAGGCAGACACGGTAGCTCTGCTCCCAGAGTCGGGAATGTGATGATGCCCGTGCGGGTCGGTCACCCTGTCATACCCGCTTCCGGTAAAAACTCTGCGGTCTCGTGTACTGGTTCGTCAGGTGTCGCCCGCTCCGGGCATGAAGCAGGGCCACAGGTCGCGTTCCTGTGGCCCTGCTGTGTGCCCGGGAGGTGTGCCTCACCGGGCGGGGACCGCGCCCCTGTGCCTTCCCCCACGGCAGAAGGGCGCGGCCGTATGAGACCCGCGCACCCGTTGGGGAGACGAACCCGAACAACGAACGGATACGGGCCGGGCGCGCGGGGGCTCTAGGCCGCCCTGGGCGGGGCGGGGTTCTCCGGAGACGGCCGCGGGGCGGGGATCAGCCCGGACGCGCGCGGGACACGTCGAGGGAGCGGTCCGCCGTCGTTGACGGGCGCGGCCGGTCGGGGCCGGCGTGGTCGGGTGAGTCGGGCGAACTCTGCGAAGGTCACCGGGCGCCCCCTGCCCGCGGTCGTTGTCCCCACGTGCCGGGGTTGTTCATCCTGGCTTCGAGCGCGCCCGGGGTTTCCTCCATCAACGTGGGTTCGACCCCGTCGACGAGAGCGGTAGCCATCCAATACCGAGGCGTGCGCCACACCTTCCACAGAGCGCCGTGCTCGGTCTGGAGTCGGTCGAGTTCGTGCTTCTCCAGGGCGACGAGCAACGCGCGGGTGTCGGCCGCCGTCAAGGTTGCCTTGCCGCTGGTCGCTGTCCAGTTGCCGTGCACGGCCCCGTCACGGGTCCGGCTGATCTCCCAGTGCGGGTAGTCGGCCGCGATGATCTCGATTGCGGACGGATGGGCGTGCAGCGCGGCCCGTTCGTCTGCGCGCTGGTCGGTCATCATCGGTCACCTCGGAGGTTGGGGTGACAACGACGCTACGGACCCTGTGATGCCCGCTACAGACACAGAACGTGGCAGTTCCCGGACCACCGCCCCAGAACTGCCACGCTTCGTGGTAGCGCCGCTGATCAGGTCACACCGAGGAACGCGGCAACCTCCCGATGCTCACTCGACGGCATCCGCTTCGCCTGCTCCAACAGGTCTTCGGCGATGTCCCGGGCGGCCTGCTGTTGCCGGAACCATGACGGCGCCTGGCTCTTCAACCCGAGCACGATCTCGGTTGTCCGGTCGACGTTGCGCAACCGAAGGTGAGCTGCGGCCTGGTCGAGCGCGTACCGCTGTTGAGTGTTCGCCGTGGTCTGCCCTTGCCGCGGCCGGATCTCCTCGACCAGGTCCAACGCCCGGTCGGGCCGGTCGGCGATCAACTCGTTCTGCATCCCGTTCATGAGCGCCGTGGCGCGGCCGAACCTCATGTGTCCAGCGGTTGCGATCTCGTCGCCGACAAGCTCCCCGGCGGTCTGGGCAAGCGTCTGATACTCCCGTGCTTCGTCGGGCCGGTTGTTGCGGACGGCCGCGGCACCGGCGCGCATGAGCACGTACCCCCACGCCGCCACCGACTCCTTGCCGGCCTTGGAGAGCCGTTCGGGCTCCAACGCGTCTGCCGTGTCGGCGCACAGGCGTTCCACGTCATCGAACCGGCCTTGCCGCATGAGCGCCCACCCCTGCTCACCGATGCACGCCGCGGCAAGCCCCTGATCGCCAACGGCAAGCGCGTCGGTGAGCGCGTCACGAAGCGCGATCAGCGACAGATCATGCTCCCTGATCTGGATGAGGTACCGCGCCGTCAATTGGAGGGAATCCGACCGAAGGCGGATCGCTTCGTTCTTCTCGTCGCCCTCCAACAACGCCACGTGGGCGTGAGCGGACCGCACAAGAGCGGGCGACAACCGCGCCACGTCGTCATACCGGTCGGCCTGGTAATGCGCCGCCACCGACGACACGGCGCGCTCCAACAGGCCCAGGTTCGGGGGAACGTCGTCGTCGGGGTAGAGCCGCCCCCGCAACCCCAACGGAGGATTGACGGCTGACCGGATGTCGGCGAGAACCGCGTCGCGCTCATCGTCGACCCGCGGCGCCGGTGCTTCGGCAGTCATGAACCACACCGTGCGCACTCCCAGGGTTCGGGCGATGCGGTGGTAATTCTCGATCCGGGCCGTGCCGCCCTGTTCGACCTTGCGGATGACGCCGACGCTGATCCCTGCCCGTTCTGCAAGGCCCTCTTGGGTGAGCCCGCGGCGTCGTCGAAGCTCTATGAGCCGGTCGGCCACGGAGGTATCCTGTGCGGGCATGGGTCCCGTCCTTCCCTGGTTGGTCGCACTTCACAGGGTAGGCCGGGGCCTTCGCCATGTCAGGGGGTCAACCGCAACGGCCCCGGGCAGCGGGAAGGGCCGGCCCCTCGACGAAGGGCCGGCCCCGTGCTCACCGCGTCACGCGGCCTGGCACTCCCTGATACGTGCACGCCCCCACGACTCGGAGCGACCGAACCGCGCGGCAAGCTCCTTACCGGTGGGAGGCACACCCTCGGTACGGGCGACACGGTAGGCGTTCCGCGCCCGCACCCGGTCATCGAACGGTTCGCCGCCCGGGTCCTGGGCGTCGCCGACCGGCACGGTCACCGTGTCGCGTGTGCCGTCCACGGCAGACACCGACACCGGCGCGGCAAGGGACGGCAAGCCGTGCCGTTCCTCCTCGACCGTGGGCGCCTCCTCGACACGCTCCACGGGACGCTCCGGACGGTCGCCTGTGTCGCCGGGGAAGGCCAACGCCAACGACGCCACCAACAGCAGGCCGTCAACGCTCAACGGCAACAGGTGGGCGACCAACGCGGTTTCGCCGTAGGACAGCAACAGGTCCCGCATGTGCCCATACGACACGATCGCCGCGACCCCGGCCACGACAGCGGTACCGGCCCACCGAAGCGCGATGATCCACCACGGCCCCGATTGGCGGGCACGGGCCACCAGTTCGGCGACCAACAGCAGGGCGACGGGCGCCCACCCCGCGGCGACGACACGGCCGAAGTCGACCGCCCCGCCACCGTCGAGGGCGTGCAACACGTTGGCGCCCACGGAGACGACGGCGCCGGTGGTGAACGCCAACCAGGCGACAAGGTTCCCGTGCATCATCGGTTGACCTCCTCGGTGCCCTGGGCGGCGTTGGCCAGCTTGCGCAGGAGCACGGCCGCGTGGTCGGCGCCGCGCCCGTCCTCGACGGTGGACAGCACACCGGACATGAAGGAGTACCGGTAGGTCAGCTGATCCGGAGCGCCGTCCTTCGGCAGGTCGAGGACAGCCTCGACGGCGTCAAGTAGTTCGCGCACCTGGGCGAAGGGGACGGTGCCGGTGTCCCCGGTGGAGGTGGCCGACCAACGTCCGGCGGCGCTGTCGGGTACGTCGGCGGTCTGTTCAGCTTCGACGGTGGCGATGGCCTGGTCGATGGTGCCCTGACCGGTGAGGACGGCGGCGTCGAAGAGAGCACCGTCGGGGGCACTGTCGAGGTCGGGCTCGACCACCGGCACGTCGGGTGTGTGCCGGATCAGCCACAGCCGGGCGGCCGTCTCGGTACGGCACCGGTGCGGTTCCCGCCCGGGGATGTAGGCCTCCCAGTAGTCCAAGAGGAAGCTGTAGCGGCCAACGACAGCGCCGTTGCGGGTCGCCTCCCAGTGAGCGGGGTGCCCGTCGGGGAACCCGGTGGTGGTCTCGCTGGTCATGTCCGGGGTGGGGGAGAACTGGAGTCGGGTGCGGCTCATCGGTTCGCCTCCACGGTGTCGTCCTGGGCGCCCTGGGCGTCGCTGTTGCCGGGCCACGGGTCGAGCCGCCCGCCCTGCTCCATGCCCCGGATCAGGTCGAGGGTGAACGTCTGGGAGGGCGCCCACCAACGGGCCGCACGGTAGCCGGCCGGGTCGGTGTCGGGGTCGGGCACGTCCAGGGCGACGAACAGCAGGGAGCGCACGGGGGCGGTGAGGGCGCGGAACGCGTGCACGGCAAGGTCGATGGTGGCGGCTTCGTCGATCACGACCAGGTGGTGAGTGTGGTCGACGGTGAGGGGGATGTCGTAGACGCGGACCGGGGCGCTGGTGGGGAGGGCGCCGACGGTGAGGGACAGCGGCACGGCGACGGTCGGGGTAGCGTGGTTCAAGGTGGACCTCTCGGGTAGGTCCGGCCGCCCGCCCGACCAGGGATAGGCCCCTGGTCGGGCTCTCTGTTTCCGGTACGCATTTGGTACGGATGACAGCGGTAAGGCCGGGGATAACGCGGTATCTATGAGTGCGAGTTTTCGCAGGTGATCCGCTGCTCTCCCGAGTTGTTGCAGGTGGCGAATTCGCTTGCGCGAGATTTGCATACCGGAGGTCAGGGGTTCGACTCCCCTTGGCTCCACTCCTCCTCGATACGACCCTGCTCGCGCGTACGACGCGCCGGCAGGGTCTTTCGTCTTTCCGGGCGTGATCCGGGCCATCGGCGCGGGTAGGTAGTCAGTCCGAGCCGACGGCAGCCACCCCCCTTTCCCCCGACTTCAGGCGTCCCCTCACGGCCCGGCCATGCGTCCAGGCCACTGTCGCCGGCCCACACCCTACGGAAGGTGATGAGGCATGCGACTTTCCTTCGCGCGATCGGAGGATCCCGGCGACGGACGGGTCGGGGCGACACCCGAGACCGTCGCGACACTGGTCGATCGAGGCCTGGAGATCGAGATCGAGGCCGGGGCGGGCACCGCCGCCGGACACGACGACGAGGACTACCGTCAGGCAGGGGCGACGGTCGTGGACACGGAGAAGCTCCTCGCCACGTCGGAGGCCCTGGTGACGGTGGGCCCGCCCTCCCCCGCCCGGATCGCCGCGCTCCCCGAGGGCTCGGCCCTGATCGGATTCCTACGGCCCGTCCACGACACCGAACTCGCCCGAGCACTGGTCGAACGCAGGATCACGGCACTGGCCATGGAACTCGTGCCGAGAATCAGCAAGGCGCAGGCCATGGACGCGCTCTCGTCCCAGGCGGGGATCGCCGGTTACAAGGCGGTCCTCCTCGCCGCCAACGCCATCGACAAGCTCTTCCCGCTGTCCATGACGGCCGCGGGCACGGTGAAGCCCGCCCGCGTGGTCGTCCTGGGCGTGGGTGTGGCGGGTCTGCAGGCCATCGCCACGGCCAAACGTCTCGGTGCCACGGTCAAGGCCAACGACGTGCGTGCCGCCGCGGCTGACGAAGTCGCCTCGTTGGGGGCCGACTTCGTGCACATCCCGGGGGTCACCGACCAGAGCGACGGCGTGTACGCGAAGAAGCTCGGCGCGGACCTGGCGCGAGCCCAACACGAGGCGCTCGCTCCGCACGTCGCCCAGGCCGACGCGGTCATCTGTACCGCGCTGATCCCCGGACGTGACGCCCCCGTACTGCTCACCACCGAGATGGTCGACCGGATGCCCGTCGGTTCCGTGGTCGTCGACCTGGCGGCCGAGGACGGCGGGAACTGTGAGCTGACCGACTCGGACGAACCACTGGACCGGGGCGGTACGAAGATCCTCCCCGCACCCCGGTTGGCCGCGGCCATGCCTCGTGAGGCCAGCGCCCTCTACGCACGCAACGTCGTCAACCTGCTGGCCCGAATCGTCACCGAAGAGGGGGAGTTGGACGTCGACGCCGATCCCGAACTCGCGGGGTTCCTACTCGCCCGGGACGGCGAGGTGCTCCACGAACCCACCGCGGCGGCATTGGCGTTCGCTCGGGACACATCGGAGGCCACATCATGACCGGCACGTTGATCCTCTCGATCTATGTCTTCGTCCTCGCGGCCTTCCTCGGCTACGAGCTGTTGACCAAGGTCCCGCCGATGCTGCACACACCGTTGATGTCGGGTGCCAACGCGATGTCCGGTGTGGTCGTCATCGGCGCCCTGGTCCTGGCCGGGACCACTTCCGGTCCGGTCGCGACGGTCTTCGCCACCTTGGGCGTCGCCTTCGCCACCGCCAACGTCGTGGGCGGCTTCATGGTCACCGACCGCATGCTGGGCAGTTTCACCCCGGGTGGGAAGGAGCGTTCATGAGCGCCGAGGAGATCACCCGACTGGCCTACCTCGTCCCGGTGGCGCTCTTCGTCCTGGGGATCAAGCGACTGGCGCGGGTGCGCACCGCGCGTACGGGCAACCTCTTCCTGGCCGTCGGTGTCCTGCTGGCCGTGATCATCACCCTGGTCGAGATGGGCCTGGTGGACTACACCTGGATGGTTCTCGGGTTCGTCGCCGGTGGCACGGTCGGCGTCATCACGGTCCTGCGGGCGTCGGCGACCTCCATGCCGCAGGTGGTGGCCCGGTTCAACGGATTCAGTGGGGCCGCGGCGGCCTTGGTGGGGCTGGCGCTGTTCTGGGAGGAGGTACTCGCCCCCGACACCGGGGAGGGCGCCATCGGCCTCATGGGGGCCGTTTCCGCTCTCGCCCTGGCCATCTCCGTGGTGGTCGGCGCGGCCACGCTGTCCGGATCGATCCTCGCCGAGGCCAAGCTGTGGGGTCGGTTGGGCCGGTTGACCCGGATTCCCGGACGCGGGCCCCTGATCGTCGGGGCGTCGCTGCTGACCTTGGTCACGATGGCGCTGTCGCTGTCCTTGGTGGACGTTCGGTACGCGGTCCTGGCGATTCTGCTGCTGCTCCTGTTCGGCCTCGCGGTCGGGTTCTTCGCGGTGGCTCCGGTGGGCGGGGCGGACATGCCGGTGATGATCTCGCTGCTGAACTCGGTGTCCGGTCTCGCCGTGGCCGCGAGCGGGTTCGCGATCGGCAACACGATGCTCATCATGGGCGGCATCATCGTTGGCGCGGCCGGGCTGATGCTCACCCAGATCATGTGCGTGGCGATGAACCGGACGCTGTTGAGCGTCTTCGCCGGAGGCCTGGGAGAGGTCGCTTCGGGTGAGGGGGACTCCTACGAGAACGTCGTGGGCTCTGATCCGGAGGATGCGGCGATGGTGCTGGACGCGGCCCGGAACGTGGTCATCGTGCCGGGGTACGGCCTGGCCGCGGCCCGTGCGCAGCAGACCGCCGCCGACCTGGCCGACGCGCTGGCCGAACAAGGGGTCCAGGTCCGGTTCGCCATCCATCCGGTGGCCGGGCGTATGCCCGGGCACATGAACGTGGTGCTGGCGGAGGCCAATGTCCCCTATGACCGGTTGGTGGAGATGGAGCGGATCAACAGCGACTTCCCCAACGTCGACCTGGTGATCGTCGTGGGAGCCAACGACGTGGTCAACCCGGCGGCCAATCGGGCGAGCGGGTCCCCGATCGCCGGGATGCCCATCCTGGACGTGGAGAACGCCCGGCGGGTGATGGTGGTGAAGCGGAGCCTGTCCCCCGGGTACGCGGGCATCAAGAACGAGCTGTTCGAGCGGGATCACTGCACGATGCTGTTCGGCGACGCCAAGCAGGTCTTGGAGGACCTGGTCCGGGAGTTCCGAGCCGGGCTTCCGGCTCCCTGAACCCCGGGAAGAATTCGTCGGGAAAACCATTTTTCGGGACCTTCTTCCGGTTGGAAAGAGGGTCCCGAGTGTCGTGCCGGCCCATTTGTCTGGGTTACTGAATAGTAGTTCGGGGCGTTCCGTGCGGGTGGGGAAAGGGTGGGTGGTGGGATTGCGCAGTGTGGTCGTCGGAAGGTGTTCTCTAGTCCGTTCGGATGGGTTCGTGTCCTGCCCGCCCGGTTCGGTCAGGCCTGTCCGTGTGGGGTGAGCCGCTCATGGGATGGCGTGAAGTCGCAGGTCATTAAGGTTGTGGAAGAATGGTCCGAAGGAGACCTTTCCTTCCTTTCGCCGGCGGGGGCTCCTATCACATGTAGTGACCCTCCGTGTGTGTATGATGACACTTCCTGTGGAGGCAATGGTCCGAGTGGGCCATATGAGAAATAGGCCTCTTGGGGTCTGTTGGTGAACTGGGACGATCCGTAGTTTCGACACCAACGACAACGAGGAACACAGCGCGCCGAAACGAACGACCCCCGAAGGCGAGCCGAACGGCCCCCCGTACGGCCTCTTGCAAAGTCCTCGGATCGGTCCGCTGAATCCCTCGTCCGCCGACAGCCGGTCGGCGGGTTTCGATCACCACACATGCTGATCTTGGGAGTGGGGCAACATGTGGAATGAGAAGACGGCGGCTCGTGCCAAGTGCCGCGAAATCGACCCCGACGCACTGTTCGTCCAGGGTGCCGCGCAGAACCGCGCCAAGCTGATCTGCCGTGGCTGCCCGGTTCGAACCCAGTGCCTCGCCGAGGCGCTGGACAGCCGGATCGAGTTCGGCGTCTGGGGCGGAATGACCGAGCGTGAGCGTCGCGCTCTATTGCGTCGCCGAAAGGACGTCACCAGCTGGTATGACCTCCTCACCAGCGCCGAGAAGCATTATGAGGAGGAGAGGACCCAGCCGGAGCCGGTGCGCGGCGAACCGGCCGTCGCCGCCGGGCACTGACCCGAGGGCGTTGGGGAGGGGAGCCCCGACGCCGACCGTGACGAGGATGCTCGCGCGAGGCTGTGAGGGAGGCCGGGCGCGGAGCGAGGGGAACAACCCGATTCATCGACATGCCGACCCGGCTGGACGGGCCGATGGTCGGAAGGCCGCCACCTCCTTTCGGAGGACCGGCGGATCAGGGGAGGATCAGGGACGACCCCCATATCCGCACCCGTCTCCATGCAGCATTATGGAGGAGGGCGCGATCATCCTCGTACGGTCGAGCCCCCACACAGTCTTTGGGAGTGGGGATGTCAGAGCAGAGCCGGCGGGACCCGCGGCCATGGGTCCCGAACGAGCCAAGGCCACAGGTTCGTCTCACCCACCAGGACCGGGACGCCGTGGCGGAGGTCCTTCGCGAGGCCTACGCCAAGGGACAGCTGGAGGAGGACGAGTTCGACGAACGGATCGACCAGGCCATGCGGGCCAAGGTCGCCTCGGAGCTCGTTCCGCTCACCACGGACCTGGGTGTTCAGGGGTTCGAGGGGAACACGCCTCCAGGGCAGGCCCGGGAGGGTCGGTTCCGGGGTGGTAAGCGTGGCCCGAACGACCTACGGAACCTGCGGACCGACAACCCGGCGGAGAAGGTCGTAGCCGGCCTGAGTCACGGCTCGGCGTTCTTCTTCCCTCTTCTGGGGCCGTTGCTGGTCCTGTTGATCAGTCCGAACAGTACGAGTTTCATGCGCAGGCACGCGCTGGAGGCGCTGAACTTCCAGCTCTGGTGGCTCGTCGCCATCCTCACCAGCGCGGTGCTGTCGGTCCTGGTTCTCCCGATCGTGCTGCTGCTCGTGGTGGCCCTGGGCGGGTTGGTCCTGCCGGTCATGGCGGCGGCCACCAACATCATGGGCAACGGGTGGCGTTACCCGCTGACCTATCGCTTCATCAAGGACGACCAGGAGTGATGACACACCTCGGGCCCGGGGAGAAGATCCCCGGGCCCGAGGTACAGGATCACTTGCCGGGCCGGCCGTTGTCCTTGGCGCGACCCTCACCGGTGGTGGCGCGCACCTTCTCCTTCGTCTTGGCGGAGGCCGCCTTGGCGTTCTCGGCTACCTCGTCCGCAGCCTCGGCGGTCTTCTCCCCCAGGTTCTCGCGGGTCTCACGGACCTGTTCGCGGGCCTGGTCCAGGTGCTCCTGCCACTCGGCGTCCTGGGAGGCCTGGCGCAGGCGGATCAGTGAGTACACGACCACACCGCCGACCAGGGCGGCACCGCCGATCACGACACCGCGGGGGATCCGACGGCCGCCTGCGCGGAACAACCTCAGCCCACGACGTGCGGGCTTGGGGTCGATCCGATGGGCGGCCGTGGTCAGTAGGCCGGCCACCCGCGGGGCCACGGTGTCCTCGACACGCAGCGCGGCGGTCTCCAACCGAGGCGCGGTCCAGCCACGGGCCTGGATGAGCTTCAGGGCCGCCTGGTCCCTGGCCTGGTCAGCGTAGGGGCCGAATCGGTCGGCCTGGTCCCTGGCCAGGTCCTGCAGGCGGGCGAGGGCAACCTCCGCCTCCTTGCGTGCCTTGCGACGCTTGGCAGTGATAGGCACGTCGTCAGCTCCTTTGATCGTTTCGCCAGTTCGTACGGGTTTTCCACCCGATGGTCGACGCGTCAGACCATGGATGGTGCTGCTCGTCGTCCTTCCCCGTTATCCGGGTGTTATCTCAACATACGTCCTCTGCGTCTGTGATCTACGTTTCGACACTGTGCGCGGCCGTTCGGGATCTGCCTGACCGGCGTGGAGGGAACGGTAACGTGAGCACGTAATCTCACTCGACCGAAAGGCACTGTGGTGTCGGACTCCACGGGTCAGCCCACCGCGCGGCTGAACACCTCCAAGGGAACCATCGTCGTCAAGCTGTTCGAGGAGCAGGCGCCGGAGACGGTCGCCAACTTCATCGGGCTGGCCGACGGCTCCAAGCAGTGGATGGACCCCGCCACGGGCAAGCCGTCCAACAACAGTCTCTACGAGGGCACGGTCTTCCACCGTGTCATCGACGGCTTCATGATCCAGGGTGGCGACCCGCTGGGCACCGGTCGCGGTGGCCCCGGCTACACCTTCAAGGACGAGATCCACCCGAGCCTCCGTTTCGACCGTCCGTTCCTGCTGGCCATGGCCAACGCCGGTCCGGGCACCAACGGCTCGCAGTTCTTCATCACCGTCACCGAGCCGAACTGGCTCGACGGCCGCCACACCATCTTCGGTGAGGTCGTCGAGGGCGCCGACATCGTCAGCGGCATCAGCAAGGTCGATACCGACGCGCAGGACCGTCCCCGCGAGGACATCGTGATCAACAGTGTCGAGATCACCCGTTAAAGACACGGTGAGAACCAAGGAGTGACCAGACGCCCATGACCGCTTCTCCCCCTCCCTCCGGCTCCACACCGGACGCCGGAGCGCCGCGCACCTGTTACCGGCACACCGACCGGGAGACCGGGGTGAGCTGCACCCGGTGCGGGAAACCGATCTGCCCCGACTGCATGGTCGAGGCGTCCGTCGGGTTCCAGTGCCCCTCGTGCGTGGCGGAGGGAAACCGCAAGGTGCGGTCCACCCGGACCACCTTCGGGGGCAAGGTCGTCGCCAAGCCGTACGTGACCTGGACGATCCTGGTCATGATGGTGGTGGGCTTCGCACTCCAACTGGGGACCTCGAACCCCATCGGTCAGGCGACGATGTCGCCGTTGACCGGGTTGTTCAGCATGTGGGGATACGGCGTCGTCGAGTACGGCGAGTGGTATCGACTCATCACCGCCGCGTTCTTGCACGCGGGTGTCTTCCACCTGCTGTTCAACGGGTACGCGATGTTCATCCTGGGCCCGCAGTTGGAGCGGTGGCTGGGCCACGGGCGGTTCCTCGCCCTGTGGATCCTGGGCGCCCTGGCGGGCTCGGTGCTCAGCCTGCTCGCCACACCCAACGCGGGTTCCGTCGGTGCTTCCGGGGCGATCTTCGCGCTCTTCGGCGCGGTGTTCGTGATCGGTCGACGGCTGCGGCTGGACACGCGGATGATCATGGTGCTGCTCGCCCTCAACCTCGGAATCACCTTCCTGGTCCCCAACATCTCCTGGACGGCCCACATCGGTGGTCTGGTCGGGGGTCTGCTGATCGGGGCGGTCTTCGCCTACCTGCCGGGCCGTGACGCCACGGCGGGGCGGCGCACCCTGGTGCACGCCCTGCTTCTGGCGGCCTTCGTGGTCCTGCTGGTGGTGCTGACCCTGGTGGCTCCGAGCCTGTGGACGACGTTCCTGGTCTGAGCACTCATGCGATGGCCCCCGGAGAGCGCGCTCTCCGGGGGCCATCGCGTATGTCCAGGTCGAACCGGTTCCGGGTACGTCGAACAGAGCTACCCACAATCTGTGGATAACCCTGTGGAAAACCGGTTCAAGGCGGGGCGAACGCCCCGGCCGTTGTCAGTGCGCGGCGGGGGTCAGTGCCAGCGGGTCGACAGGATGACCGCGACGATGATGCCGCTGAACCCGATCAGCAGGTTCCAGTTGTGCCAGTCCTGCATGTACGGGATCTGGGAACCCGCGATGTAGTACACGCCGATCCAGAGGATGCCCACGATGAAGAAGCCCAGCATCGTCGGCACGAGCCAACGGGGACTGACCTTGGGCTGCTCCTTGGAAGGAGGCGGCGTGTAAACGGCCTTCTTCTTGCGATCGTTGCGGGACTTGGGCACGGTCGCTGCTCCAGGACTGTGGGGCGGTTCGGAATAGGCCCACAGTCTACGCCCCGGCCGGTGTGGGCGTCACCGTCGGGGAGGTCCCGAAACCCCAACGGTCTCATGACCACGAGAAGGGCCGCACCCCTTCGGGTACGGCCCTTCTCGTGTCTGTTCCCGCGTCCTCTATCAGCGGCGCGGGATCGCGAAATCGTCATCCGGCGGGCCCGGGAACCACGGGCCGTCCGTGGGCTCCTCCGGATCCGTGGGCTGCTCGGGCTCGCTCGGCTCCTCGGGCTCGGACGGCTCGTCGTCCGCCGGAGCGATCGCGAGCGTCACGGTCACCGTGGTACCGGCGTTCACGTTCTGACCGGCCGCGGGGGACTGGCTCATGACGGTGTCCGCCGGGTGGTCCGGGTTCTCCTGCTCCTCGAACTGTGCCACCAGATTCGCCTGGTCCAGGGCGTTCTGGGCCTGGTCACGGGACATGTTCTGCAGGTCCGGCACTCCGACCTGGTCGGGCCCGGAGGAGATGCGCAGGGTGATCTCGGTGTCGGGGGCGACCTCGTTGCCGGCGGACGGATCCGTGCCGATCGCGTTGCCCTGGGCCACCGTCTCGTGGGCCTGCGACTCGGTGGTGACGTTCTCGAAGCCCGCCTCGCTCAGGGCCGACTGCGCGTCGGCCTCCGTCTGTCCTTCGACGCTCGGGATCTCCATGGCGCCGGGGCCGGAGGAGACCATGATGACGACGGACTCATCGAGTGGGGCCTCGGTACCGGCCGTCGGGTCGGTCTCGATGACCGAGCCCTCCTCGACCTCGTCGTCGGCCTGCGTATCCACGGTGAAGGTCTCGAAGCCTTCCGCCATCAGCGCCGACTCGGCCTCCTCCTGGGATTGGCCGGCCACGTCGGGGACGGTACCCTGCTCGATCTCCTCGGTCCCGTCCCGGGTCATCAGGAAGACGACCAGGGCGATCGAGGCGATGACACCCAGGACGAGCAGGACCCAAAGGGCTGTCTTGTTCCCGCCCTTCTTCTCGTCCCGGTAGTCGTCGTAATCGTCGTCGTAGTCGTCGTACCGGTTGTCGTTCGCGGGTGGAAGCGCCGTGGTCGCTCCGGCGGCGGCCATGGCCATGGTGCCGGCCTGCGTGGGCATTCCGGCCATACCGCGTTGGATGTCGGCGCGCATCTCCGCGGCGTTCTGGTACCGCTCCTCGCGGTCCTTGGTCATGGCGCGGAGGGTGACGTCCTCCAGCCACTCCGGGACCTGCGGGTCCACCTCGGACGGCGGGATCGGGTCTTCACGGACGTGCTGGTAGGCGATGGAGACAGGGGAGTCGCCGGTGAACGGCGGCCGGCTGGTGAGCAGCTCGTACAGCACGCAACCGGTGGAGTAGATGTCACTGCGCGGGTCGACGCGCTCGCCGCGAGCCTGTTCCGGCGACAGGTACTGAGCGGTGCCGATGACCTGCGACGTCTGCGTCATCGTCGCCTGGTCGTCGCCCATGGACCGGGCGATGCCGAAGTCCATCACCTTGACGTCGGCGTTGCGGGTCAACATGACGTTCGCCGGCTTGATGTCACGGTGCACGATGCCGTTGTCATGGCTGTACTCAAGGGCCTTGAGGATGCCGTCGACCAGCTCCGCCGAACGCTCCGGCAGCAGTTTGCGCTCGTCGTCGAGCAGTTCCTTGAGCGTCCGACCATCCACGTACTCCATGACGATGTACGGGATGGACACGCCATCGATCATGTCCTCGCCGGTGTCATAGACGGCGATGATCGCGGGGTGGTTCAGGGACGCCGCGGACTGGGCCTCGCGGCGGAACCGCGCCTGGAACACGTGGTCCCGGGCCATGTCGTGTCGGAGGGTCTTGATCGCGACGAGCCGGTCGAGCCTCAGGTCGCGAGCGCGGTATACCTCGGCCATGCCACCGCGCCCGACAACCGTGTCGAGCTCGTAGCGTCCGCCGAGGAGCCGGGGCTGGGACATGTCGTGCACTAATCCTCGTGTCTTCCGGTGGCCGCCCGCGGGCCGCCGCCTACCCTGAGCATCTCTCGCTCATTGCATGGTCACAGGCTCTGGTCTTCGCAGTGGAATCAGGGTCCCTCCCCGTTGTTACCGTCGCCGCCTCCGCCCCCGCCGCCACCTCCGCCGGGGTTCTCTCCGCCCGGGTTCTCTCCGCCGGGTTCCTCTTCCTCGGGCGGATCGGTGACGTCGTCCTCTGGTGGATCGGTGACGTCGTCCTCTGGCGGGGGAGATTCCTCCTCACCCTCACCAGGAGGCGGGGACTCGGTCTGGTCCCAGTCCTGAGGGGGCGGAGTCCACTCCGGGGTGTCCGGGACCGGATCGAGGGCCTCGGGTGTCTCGGTCTCCTCCGGTTCCTCACTGGGACTGGAATCGGGGGACTCGTCGGTGACGGCCGGCCGGTTGCTGTTGTTGACCGGTTCGGTCCCGGTGTCACCCATCATGAACCCGGCCACCGCCGCACCCACGATGAGGACGGTCGCGGCCACGGCCGCGAGCACGACCGGCATCCTGACCCGCCGACCAGAGTCCGGGTTCTCCGCCAGCCTAGTGGAATCCATGCCCTGATCAGGGGCTACGGGAGATTGACCGGTGGTTCGCCGTACCTGATCGGTGGCGCCGCTGCGGGGACCGAAATCGGGCACCGCGCCGACCACCCTGGTCTGGGCCATGCCGTTGAAGCCGGTGGAGGGGGTGGGTGGTCCGGTACCGGCGTTGGAGCGGATCACCGCGGCGAGGTGCGCGACCTCCCCGGCGGATGAGGGTCGATCCTCCGGGTCCTTCTCCAGCATGGAGAAGACGAGGTCGTCGATGTCCGCGGGGACGTGTTCGGGCAGGGAGGGCGGATCGTCGCGCGTGTGCGCCAGTGCCAACGCCACCGGACTGTCCCCGGTGAACGGCGGCTGCCCGGCCAGGCACTCGTAGGCCACCACACCCAGCGCGTACAGGTCGGAGGCCGCGGTCGCGGGTCGTCCCGACGCCTGCTCCGGTGAGATGTACTGGGCCGTGCCCATCACCATGCCGGTCTGGGTGAGGGTCACCGACATGTCCCCGCGTGCGATGCCGAAGTCGGTCAGCTTCAGCTGTCCGTCCTCGGTCACCAACAGGTTGCCCGGCTTGATGTCCCGGTGCACCACGCCACGGGCGTGCGCCGCGGCCAGCGCCTTGGCCGCCTGGCACACGAAGTCGAGGGTCTGGTCCGAGCTCAGTCCCCCCTGTTCCCGCAGTACCTGCGACAGGGGTTCGCTGACCACGAGCTCCATGATGAGGAAGGCACGCCCGTGCTCCTCGCCGTAGTCGTAGACCTGAGCGATCCCCGGGTGGGACAGACCGGCTGTGATCCGGCCCTCCGTGCGGAACCGTTCACGCGCGGTCGGTTCGGCCATCTGGGCCGGGTGAAGCAGTTTGACCGCCACCGAACGGTTGAGCAGGGTGTCGGTCGCCCGCCACACGGTGCCCATGCCGCCGGAGCCGATCTGCTCCTCAAGCCGATATCGGTCGCTCAGAACGGTCCCGGTGAGGTCACCGGGACCGTTCCGGGAAGACGGTTCGTAGGCGTTCACTACAGAACCACTGCCTCCATCATGTTTCGCGCGATCGGCGCGGCCAGTTCGCCACCGCTGCCGCCACCGTGTTCGATGACGACCGCGACCGCGACCTGGGGGTCGTCGGCCGGGGCGAACCCGATGAACCAGTTGTGCGTGCCCTGTTCTCCGCCGGTCTCGGCGGTACCGGTCTTGCCGGCCACGTCCATGCCCTGGATGGCTCCGTTGGTTCCGGATCCGTCCGGTCCGGTCACCCGGACCATCATGTCCGTCAGGTCGGACGCGGTGCTGGCACTCATGGCCTGGCTGTAGACCTCGGGTGTGGTCTGGGTGACGACGGTGCGGTCGGAGTCGCGCACCGAGTCCACCATGTACGGGTGCATGACCTCACCGGAGTTGGCCACGCCCCCGGCCACCATCGCCATCTGCAGCGGCGTCGCCTCCACGTTGGACTGACCGATGCCCGCGCGGCCCAGGATGTTGCGGTCCTCCTCCACGGGCGCGTAGCTCGGGATGACCGGCAGCGGAACCTGCATTTCGTCCTCGGTGACCTGCGGGTGGAACCCAAAGGCCTCCGCCTGGTCCGCCAGGGCCTGACCACCCATCTCGATGGCCCAGTTGGCCATCGACGTGTTGCAGGAGATCTGGATGGAGTGCGCCAGGGTGTCGGGATCCCCGCCGTTGCACGTACCACCAGGGGTGGCGTTGGGCAGCGGGTGACCGAGTTCCAGGGTGTCCGGAGCGTCCATGGTGGAGTCCGGGCCGGCGTCCAGGTGCTCCATGGCCGCGGCGGCGGTCACGACCTTGAACGTGGAACCCGGAGGGTAGCGCTCCCTCAGCGCCCGGTTGAGCAGCGGCTGGTTCTCGTCGGCCGCCAAGGCGTCGAAGTTCGTGACCGCGTCCGTGATCTCCTCGATGCTCACGACCTCGTTGGCGTCGAAGGAGGGGTAGGAGACCGAGCCGAGGATCGCCCCGCTGCTCGGGTCGATCGCGACGGCGGCACCGTTCATGCCCAGTTGCTCGAAGCCTTCGTAACCGGCCTGCTGCACGGCGGGGTCGATGGTGAGTTCGACGCGCGCGCCCTCGGGCTCACGGCCGGTGATGACGTCGCGGAAGTTGCGCACCGCGAGCCGGTCGTCGGTGCCGTCCAACAGCGCGTTCTCGCTCTTCTCGATGCCGTCCGCGCCGTAGCTGCGGAAGGAACCGACCACCGGCGTGTACAGGGGACCGCCCTCGTACACGCGCTGGTAGCGGGCAGGGTCGTCCTCGGCGGCGATGTTCTCGGAGTAGGCGACGTTCTCCCCACCGACGACGATGGGTCCCCGCATCTCGGTGAGCCGTTCGCTGTACTGGCGGGTGTTGAGAGAGTGGTCTCGGATGGCCTCGGCCTGGAAGCCCTGGATCCAGGTGAGCTGGAGCATCAGGGCACCGAACAGGATCATCGAGAAGACGCTGAGGCGTCGGATGGGTGTGTTCATCGTCGGATCACCTGTGTGGCCCCCTCGTCCTGGATGGCTTGTGGCGCGGGTCTGCGCGCGTTGTCGCTCATCCGGAGCAATAGACCGATCATCAGCCAACTGGCCATCAACGCGGAACCACCCGCGGCCAGGAACGGCGTGGTCATACCGGTCAACGGAATGATCCTGGTCAGGCCGCCCAGCACCACGAACACCTGGAAGCACATAACGAACGCGATACCGCTCGCCAGCATCTTGACGAAGAGTTCACGGGAGGCCAGCGCGACGCGCATACCGCGCTGGACCAGAAGGAAGATCACGATCAGGATGGTCATGAGTCCGGTCAGGCCCAGGTCCTCCGCCAGCGAGGCGAAGATGAAGTCGCTGTCCGCGGCGAAGATGTTGTGCGCCTGGCCGCCACCGAAACCGGTACCGAACACGCCACCGTAGGCCATGCCCACGATGCCCTGGACGATCTGCATGCTACCGCCCACCCGGTCGTAGACCTCCTGGTCGAAGGCGTGGAACCAGATGTCGACACGCTGGCGGAAGTGCCAGAAGATGTACATCGCGGCGGTCGCCGCGCCGATGAAGACCGTGAGACCGATGAGCACCCAGGAGGAACGCTGGGTGGCCACGTACAGCATCGCCAGGAAGATGCCGAAGAGCAGCAGCGAGGAACCGAGGTCCTTGCTGATGACCAGCAGACCGATGGCCACGACCCAGCCGACGACCATCGGCATGAAGTCACGGGCGCGAGGCAGGTCCAGGATCTTGAACCGGCCGATCTTGATCGACCTGGCCGCCAACGACAGCACCTGCCGTTTGGTGACCAGATACGAGGACAGGAAGATCACCAACGCGATCTTCGCGAACTCGGACGGTTGCATGGTGAACGGCCCGATGCCGATCCACCGGCGGGCACCGTACTCGCTGATGCCCAGGCCCGGGACCATCGGAAGCGCGATGAGGATGATCGCGGCGAGGGCGGTGAGGTAGGTGTACCGCTGTAGGATCCGCGGTTCCTTCAGGAAGAACAGCAGCGCGATGCACAGGACCATGCCGACCGCGGTCCACACCAGCTGCATGCCGATACCGGCGTGCTCGATGTTCCCGGAGTCGGCCGCGTCCAGGCGCCAGATCATCGCCACACCGATCCCGTTGAGGAACAGTGCGCAGGGCAGGATCAGGGGGTCGGCGTACGGTGCGATGAACCGCAGTGCCATGTGCGTGGCGAGGGCGAGCGCACCGAAGATGAGGCCATAGCCCCACATCGCGCCCGGGACCTGGTTGTTGAGGTTCAGCCCGGCCGTGGCCATCGCGCTCATCATGATGACGATGGCGACGAGGACCAGGACCAGCTCGGCGTTGCGCCGTTTGACCGGCGGAAGTGCCGTCGGTGCCTCAGGTTTCGTGGTGCTCAATGGGTCACCCCGATTCCTCGGTCTCGGTCTCCTGGCCGCCCGAGTCGGTCCGGGTCCGCTCGGAGTTCTCGACCTCGCCCTGCAGGTCCTCGACCTTCGCCTCGGCGTCCGCGAGGTCGGTCGCCTCGATGTTGTTCTGGAGGGCTTCCTGGTCGGTGGGGGCGAGCGAGTCCAGTCGAAGCTCGGTCCTCTCCACCTCCTCGGAGAGGTCGATCCCGGCGATGTTGGTGTCGATGCCGCGGTAGATGCTGACGTTCTCCCCGTCGGCGGAGACGCCCACGTAGTACTGGTCATTGATGTACCGGCTACCGAAGTAGTAGCCGCCACCGGCGATCGCGCCGACCACGATGACGAAGACGAGGATGATCGGCCACCAGCTACGGGTCCGGTACTCCGGCTCCGGGTCCCGGTCACGAGGGGGCGAGGCCTCGTAGGCGTGCTCCTCGTAGGGAGAAGCACCGTACGTACCGGTCGGGGGCGGCGCCTGCTCGTCGATGGGGTCCATCTCTGCGGTGTCGCCGCCGTTGCCGCGCAGCTCCTGCGCCCGTCTGGCGGGGCTGGTCTCGTTCGGGCCCGTCGCCACGTCACGCTGGTCCGCGGCGCCCACGACCTGGGAGCCGACGGTCGCTCCCTCCTGGTCGTCGTCCGTCTCGATGACGTCCGCGACCACGGTGGTGATGTTGTCCGGACCGCCACCGCGGATCGCCAGCTCGATGAGCTTCTTGGCGGCCGCGCGCGGGTCGCTCTCGGTCGCCAGGGTCTCGTGGATGGTCTTCTTGCTGACCACGCCCGACAGCCCGTCGGAGCACAGCATGTAACGGTCACCGGGCTTGGCACGGCTGATGGAGATGTCCGGGTCGACCGGGGTCTTGCCGTCCAGGGCACGCAGGATCAGGGACCGCTGCGGGTGGGTGGCGACCTCCTCCTCGGTGATCTTGCCCTCGTCCACGAGGGTCTGCACCAAGGTGTGGTCATGGGTGATCTGCTCGAACCGCGAACCCCGCATGAGGTAGGCGCGCGAGTCACCGATGTGGATCAGGGCGACCTGTGAACCCGACCACAGCATGGCGGTCAGGGTGGTGCCCATGTTCTCAAGCTGGGGTTCCTGCCGGATCCGGAGGGCCAGGGACTCATTGGCCTTCTCGACGGCCTGTTGCAGGACCTCGGCCATCTCTTCGGCCCGTGGATCGTCGGAGGTGTCCAGGCTGCGGATCGACGAGATCGCGATCGAGCTGGCCACCTCTCCGCCCGCGTACCCGCCCATGCCGTCGGCCACCGCGAGGAGGTGCTGGCCGGCGTAACCGGAGTCTTCGTTGCCTTCGCGGAGGCATCCTACGTCGGAGTACGCCGCGTATCGGAGAGCGATTGTCATTTGCGCAGTTCCAGGACGGTTTTGCCGATACGGATGGGCTGACCCACCGTGATGGGCTGGGGGCGGTTCAGCTTCTGCTGGCCGAGGTAGGTGCCGTTGGTGGAGTTGAGGTCCTCGACGAACCAGCGGCCGCTTTCGGTGTAAACGCGCGCGTGCCGCCCCGACGCGTAGTCATCGGTGATGACCAACGTCGAATCGGGAGCGCGGCCGATGAGGATGGGTTGGGAGGAGAGGTTGATCGTCGTCCCCGTCAACGGGCCCTGGGTCACGGCCAGCACCGTGGGCTCGTTACGCGATGCCCGTGAACGCCCCTGAGAGGAGGAAGGGGAACGACGCGGCGCGGGACGCGGAGCCGATCGCGGCTTCTTCTTGCGGGACTTCCTCTTCGACTGTCCGAAGAGGTCCGTACTGATAACGCCGACCGCCATGAGGACGAACAGCCAAAGCACCGCGAGATACGCGATCTTGATCAATATGAGGGTCAAGTTGGACATCGAACTGCTCTTCAGCCCCTGTCGTGCTTCGGCCGGGGTGGCGGTCATCGGCGCCGCCACCGTGTCTGCCCCACCTTCGGGTCGGTGAGTCCAGGTCGCTGTCCGCGACCCAGAGCCGGCCGCGGCCATTGTGCCCGATCGGTCAGGTCTTCGCGGAGACTACCCTCCCGGCCGGATTCTCCGACAGTGGTCCCTTGTCGGCCCACCACCGGTCCCGAACCCTCAGATGCCGAAGCGAGGTGGTTGGTTGCGGTCCGGGAGGGGTCGGAATCGGTGGCCTGTCGGGGAAGCGGTCAGTCGCGGCGGAAGGTCATGGTGGTGCGGCCCAGACTGATCCGGGTACCGTCCACCAACCGTGCTTGCCTGACCTGCTGCCCGTTGACGAAGGTGCCGTTCGTGGAACCCCTGTCCTCCAGGATGACCTCGTCACCGTCCACGCGGATCTCCACGTGGTGACGGGAGACACCGTTGTCCACCAGGCGCAGGTCACAGTCCGTACCGCGACCCAGCAGGGTCACCGGCGTGGTCAGTTCGAACGACTGCTGCATGCCCTGACTGGCGATGTTGCCCTCGGCCGTCGCCCCACCAGGGGAGATCAGCAGGCGAGGACGACCCGTCTGGGGCTGCGCCGAGCCCGGAGCCGGATCGCCCACCGGCTGGCGGAGCTCACCGCCCTCCACCAGACTCCCGCGAACGACGCCGGAACGGATCCGGAATCGTCCGGTCTTCAGTCCCTCGTCCGAGCGGAACTGCACCCGCACCGGACCGACGAACGAATAACCCTGTTCGGTGGCGTAGTCACGGGCCAGCTTCGACAGTTCCTGACCCAGGCTGTCGGCGTACACCTCCAGGCGTTCCTTGTCACTGGCCGACAACTCGACGATGAAGTCGTTCGGGACCAATGTCCGACCCTGGGCGACGATGGCGGCCCGTTCGTCCATCTCTCGCTGAACGGCGCTCGCGACCTCGACCGGCTGGAGCTCCGACTTGAAGGCCATCGCGAAGGTGCCTTCGATCATGCCCTCAAGCCTGCGCTCGAAGCGTTGGAGCACTCCCACGAGGTACCTCCCTTTGTACTCCACTCCGTATGTGTAGACGATCGTAACCGGGCCGGGGCGCCCCTGGTCTCAGGTGCACCCCCGGCAGCGGTGTCGAACGGCCACGATCGGGGCCGTCCACAAACGATGTGCGAGCCGCCTCCAGCCCGTGCTAGTCTTTTTCTTGTCGCCAGGACGAACCGGAATAACACCGGATCACCTGGCACTATAATTGGATAAGTCACTCGGGCGGGTGGCGGAACGGTAGACGCGCACGGTTCAGGTCCGTGTGTCCGAAAGGATGTGAGGGTTCAAATCCCTCCTCGCCCACTCAACTCTAGACGACCCTGGTCGCAAGCTGCGCTTGCTCCCAGGGTCGTTTTCGTTGTGTCCTCTGTGGGGCGACCCCCAGACCCCCGGGACGACCTTGGTCGCAAGCTGTGCTTGCTCCCAGGGTCGTTTTCGTTGTGTCCTCTGTGGGGCGACCCCCAGACCCCCGGGACGACCCTGGTCGTCGGCCTCCGGCCGACTTCCGGGGTCGGCTTTGTTGTGTCCTCCGGGGGTGTGAGCCCCTGTACCTCGCGGTGCGCCGCTCGGTCGCGGCCCTTGGCCGGCACCTCTCGTCGCGCGACACCTGATGGCGTCGATGGTGCTCATGGGGGCTCTTTTCGGGTGGGCCGTAATGGGGGACAAGCGGTAGCAACGATCTTGGATCGTTAGGTTCGGGGCAACCCGCCCTCCGGGGCCGGAACCGGTCACGGTGTGGGGCCGAGGTGGTGTCGTCGAGGTCCCGGGTTCGGAGATCACCGCACATGCCTGTTCTGGATCCCTTTGTGGTGGTGAGCGCTGGGGAGTCCGATAAGTGGTCTCCATCACTCTGGGAAAGTGCGTTCGGATGCCTCTGAGCGTCCTCGGACGAGGCGGTGCGCGGTGGGGGAACCCCCGGAACCCCCGTCCTCGACGAACCGGTCGTAGGCCTAAAGGCGCGAGACGGGGGTTCCCTCCTCAGGTGCGTGGCGTCCGGCCCAGGAGCGGTTCCACGTGGGTGTCGCAGACGAGTCGACGCCGGTGGTCGACCACCCGGGTGGGGCCGGTGAGCCGTACACGTACGGTGTGCCGAACGTCGGCGCTGGAGGCGGCCAGATCGAGGACGAGTTCCCCTGAGTCGACGATGCGTCGCAGGTCAAGACCGGTGTAGGCGGCCAGGTCGGCGGGGACGCTGAAGCGCACCATCGACCCCTGTCCGGGTTCGAGGTCGACTCGGGCGTAGCCGATCAGGCGGCGCACCGGCTGCGTCACCTGGGCGACCGGGTCGGACAGGTACAGCTGCACGACCTCGGAACCGGTTCGGGAACCGGTGTTGTGGACGGTGCAGCCGACGGTCACCTCGCCGTCGGTGGCGACTTCGATCGCGGTTTCCGTGGCCGGAGCGCCCTCGACCTCGGGGGCGCTCCACTCGAAGTCCGTGTAAGACAGGCCGTGCCCGAAGGGGTGGCGCGGGGTGGGATCGACCGAACTCACCTGGCTCTTCCCGGCCAGCGGTGCCCCCAGGTAGGTGGCGGGCTGGCCGCCCGGGTGCCGAGGGATCGACACGGGCAGGCGCCCACCGGGCTCGACCCGACCGGAGAGCACACCGGCGAGCGCGGGACCGCCCTCTTCCCCGGGAAGGAACGTCTGGACGACGGCGGCCAAGCGGTCGGCCGCCGGCCCCAGCACGTACGGGCGACCGCTCGACACCACCGCCACCACCGGGGTTCCGGTGTCGACGAGTGCTTCCAGGAGATCCTGCTGGACCCCGGGCAGACGCAGGTCGGTGGCGTCGCAGCCCTCTCCGGAGGTGCCGCGGCCGAACAGGTCGGAGCGGTCTCCGAGGGCGACCACGCACACGCGCGCGGAGCGGGCCGCCTCCGTCGCCGCGTCGAACCCGCCCACCGAGTCGCCGTCCACCGAGCAGCCCTCGGCGTGGGTGATCCGGTGCCCGGGCAGCTCGTCGCGAAGCGCCGACACCAGAGTGGGGATGGCGACCCCGGTCTCAGTACCGGGGTGGCGGCGTCCCACGTGGGCGGGGAAGGAGTAGCAGCCCAGCATGGCGTCCTCGGTGTCCGCGAGCGGGCCGATCAGCGCCACGTCCGCGACGCCGTTGTCTCCGGCGTCCGGCAACGGCAGGGCGGCGCCGGAGTTGTCGAGCAGCACCACGGACCGCTCCGCGAGCCGGCGGGCCAGCGCGCGGTGTTCGGTCGGGTCCAGATCGATGCCCGCGTCCTCGTCACCCTCCGGGGACCAACCCGGATCGAGCATGCCCAGCTCGCACTTTTGGCGCAGGACCCTTCGGACGGCCCGGTCCACGGTCGCCTCGGGGACGCGGCCGGCGCGGACCTCCTCGACCAACAGGTCCCCGTAGCAGTGGACGGTGGGCAGTTCGACGTCCACGCCCGCCGACAGGGCCAAGGCGCCCGCGTGCGCCGGGGACTCGGCGATCCCGTGCAGCTTGTGCAGGAAGTCGACCCCGAAGTAGTCGGCGACCACGGTCCCCTCGAAACCCCAGGTGTCCCGAAGGAGCCCGGTGAGCAGGCCCTCGTCCGCGGCGGCCGGCAGCCCGTCGTTGTCGTTGTAGGCGTGCATCACCGATCGGGCCCCGCCGTCGCGGACCGCCATCTCGAACGGCGGCAGGATGACGTCGGCGAACTCGCGGGGGCCGATGGAGACCGGTGCCAGGTTGCGGCCCGAACGGGACGCCGAGTAGCCGGCGAAGTGCTTGAGGGTGGCCACGATCCCGCTGGACTGGAGCCCGCGGACGTAGGCGGTGGCGACCGTGCCGACCAGGTGGGGGTCCTCGCCGATGGTCTCCTCGGTACGGCCCCAACGGGTGTCGCGGACCACGTCCAACACGGGGGCCAGTCCCTGGTGGGCGCCGACCGCGCGCATGCTCCGGCCGATCTGCGCGGCCATCCGTTCGACCAACGGTGGGTCGAAGGAGGCGCCCCAGGCCAGGGGCACGGGGTAGATCGTCGCGGTCCAGGCGGCGAATCCGGCCAGGCACTCCTCGTGGGCCACGGCCGGGATGCCGAAGCGGTTGGCGGCCATGATCTCGCGTTGGCTGCGGGCCAGGGAGGCGCGGCCCTCGGTGGGGTCGACCGGGACGGTGCCGAACGGCCGGGTGAGCTGGCCGAGCCCGTCCTTGACGACCTCGTCCCAGGCGGGGGGTTCCTGGGACATGTCGTGTTGGTGCGGGGCGACGGGTCCGCCGCCGGAGCTCGCCTGGACCCACACTCCGTACAGCTGGGAGACCTTCTCCTCGATGGTCATCGCGGACAAGAGCGACTCCACGCGCTCGTCGGTCGTCGCGGTGGGGTCCTGCCAGTGCTGGCCGGCCGTCACCGGGGGTGTGTCGGTGGGGCGAGCGGATGACCTGGTCAAGGAGTGCCTTTCCATGGTGGGGACACGGGGTACGCCGGGGTGGCCGGCATGCTCCGAAAGTTTCGTAAATTTTCGCGAAACTTGTTGCCGGTGAATGTACGTTCACGTCCCCGCAGGGTCAACCCCCTTCGGAGGTGCGGGTCACCCTTTTCTGAGAGGCCCCACCCGTCAAGCGCCATCGAAGGTGGGTGAGGCGAGGCCCGGGGAAAGCCGGGCCCGACGGGTTTCCGAAACTTTCGGCCAGGAGAAACGACGCATGGAAAAGGGGCGGACCGGTGGTCGGTCCGCCCCTCGGGGCCTCGGGGCCCTCGGATCGGTGGGGGTCAGTGAGTGATGACGGCCTCGACGTCGCCGAAGCGTTCGATCTCACAACCGTTGCGCTTGTTGAACTCGGTGTCGATCTCGGTGTCCTCGACGTGACCGGTCACCCGGGCCTCTTCGGGGCCACCGATCTGCATCGTGCACGCCATGTCGGAGGTGTCCATGGTGAACGGTTCGGTACCGATCTCGTCGATCGCGGCGCAGGCGGCCTCGGGGTCGGGGTGGTCACCCCCGACGGGCGCGCAGGTCAGTGTCCACGTGCCCTCCTCGAAACCCTCCTGGACGGGCATGCCGTCCTCACCGGACACCGAGGTCTCGATCACGAGCTCCACGGCGGCATCGCCACCGTCGGTATCCTCGGCGTCCTCGGCGTCCTCGGAGTTCTCGGAGTCCTCCGCGTCCTCATCGTCTTCGTCGGTCTCGGTCTCGGTCTCTTCGGGGGCTTCCGCGCCGGGGGCGGGTGCTTCCACCTCGGCGGGCTCGTTGCCGCAGGCCGTGATAAGCAGGCCAAGGGCTGCGAGAGCGGCGAGGCGGGTCGGCAGGGCCGTTGCGAAGGTGTGCATACGCATACCGCTTTGACGGAGACCCGGATCACTCGGTTCCTCCGGTTCTCACATTCTTTGTACACACCTGACACAGGGGGTCACATGTTCGGTCAACAGGTCGCAGAGGTGCTGGTCGGCGAGGTGCCCGAGGGCGTCTACCTCCTCGACGTCCGCGAGGACGACGAGTGGAACGCGGGGCACGCGCCGGACGCGGTGCACATTCCGCTCGGCGCGCTGGGCGAGCGCGTCGCCGAGGTGCCCAAGGACAAGAAGGTCTACGTCGTCTGCCGCGCGGGCGGGCGTTCGGCCCAGGCCACCATGGCGCTCAACCAGGCCGGCTGGGACGCGGTGAACGTGGCCGGTGGCATGCAGGCCTGGGAGCAGGCCGGACGGGACATGGAGACCGATTCGGACAGCGAGCCCCGTGTGATCTGAGCGTCGAATCCGGACGGATTACGCAAAGGCCTGCCACTCGGAGGCTCGCGAGTGGCACTATGACGACGTGAGTTCCGAGCGCGCGCCCCTCAGCGCCGAAGCCATGCTCGCCTCTTCGGCGGACGCGGTCATCGGTATCGACGGCGAGCGCCGAGTCACCTTCTGGAATCCGGCGGCCGAACGGATGCTCGGCTGGTCCGCGGGCGAGGTGATCGGTGGCGAGCTGCCGATCGTCCCGCCGGAGTTGAGGCCCGAGCACGGCGCGGTGCTCGAACAGGTGCGCGCCGGAACCCCGTTGACCATCTTCAGCCGCAGGACGCGCCGGGACGGGACCGCCCTGGACGTGCGGGTCAGCACCGGGTGCGTGTACGACGACCAGGGTCGGCACGCCGGGTGGGTGCTGGTCCTCTACCCCCGGGAGAAGGAGTCCCAGGCGCAGACCTCGGCGATGGAACGCGCCCGCCTGGTCCGTCGGCTCACCGACGTCGTCGCCGACATCAACGCCGACCTCAGCCTCAAGTCGGTCCTGGACCGGATCACCAGCAGCCTCACCGAGCTCACCGGCGCCGACGCCGGCGGGTTCGTGCTGTTGGACGAGGACAAGGTGCGGCTGGTCAGCCTCACCCACCTGTCCGGCGAGTTGTACGGATTCAGCGCCTCGCTGGAGACCAGCCTGTTCGGTGAACTGTTGCGCAGCGGCAAGTCCGTGCTGTTGGCCAACAGCGACACCCGCAGCCTGGAGGACCTCATCTGGGCCGACCTGCCCGGACTCCACACCATCGCCCTGTGCGTGTCCAACGCCCAGGGGCGGCCCTATGGCGCGCTGTACGCCTTGTACAGCCGGCGCAAGGTCGGGCACGTGGAGCTGGAGTTGTTGGAACTCCTGGCGTCGCACGCCGGGGTGGCGATCGGCAACGCGATGGCCTACGAGGAACTCAAGTTGCAGCGGGCGCGGGAACAGGCGGTCGCGGACTCCAGCGCGGACGGGATCGCGGTGCTGGACATCAACGGCAAGGTCCGTAAGTGGAACCGCTCCGCGACCGAGCTCACCGGCTACACCTTCGAGGAGATGGAGGGCAAACACCCGCCCTTCCCCATCCCGGTGGCCCACGGTGACCCGGTCAAGCACAAGAACGAGGGCGGGCGTTGGCTGGAGATCCTCATGGCGAGGATCCCCAGCACCGACGAATGGGTGGTGGACTTTCGCGACATCACCGCGCAGAAGGCCCTGGAGGAGGAACGCGAGTTCTTCCTGGCCAGCACCGGGCACGAACTGCGGACCCCGGTCACGGTCATCCAGGGGTACGCGGCGATGCTGTCCCGCAAGGGCGAACGGCTGGGACCGGCCGGGCGCCAGGAGGCCAGCGAGATCATCCTCGACCGGGCACGTGCCCTGGCCAAGCTGGTGGAGCGGCTGCGGCTGGGCTCGGACGTGGCCAGCGGCGAGATGACCCTGGACCGGGTCCCGTTCGACCTGGTGGAACTGCTCGGCCAGTCCGTGGCGGCGTTCCGCCCGTTGGCCGAGAGCCAGGAACTGGTGTTGGACTCGGAGGGCCCGCTGTGCACCGTGGGAGATCCCCTGGTCACCGGCATGGTCATGGACCAGCTGTTGGAGAACGCGCTGAAGTTCTCGCCCGATGGCGGCCTGGTGCGGGTCCACGTGGACGTCGACGAGGACACGCTCACGATCCACGTGGACGACGAGGGCATCGGCATCGACCCCGGTGACGAGGAACAGATCTTCGAGCGGTTCTTCCAGAGTGGGGAGCGGGGCGATCGGCGAGGCTACGGCGGGCTCGGTATCGGTCTGTACATCGTGCGCCAGCTGGTCCGGGAACAGGGTGGTGAGGTCACCGCGCACCGGTTGACCAAGGGCACCCGGATGCGGATCACCGTGCCCAGGCATAGGGGCGAGGACCCCGGCCCGGACGTGGTCCTGTCCGAATCCCATGTCACGGGGGAGGGCGGAGGGGTGCCCTCTGCCCGCGCCTAGAACCCATGGGCCCCAGTGGTCTCAGGAAACCCGAGAAACCCTGGAATTCAGATGATGAGGGGGCCGAACGCATCGTCGAGGGGCCACGTGTGCGTAGTTTCACCTCGGGGTTGGTTTCCTCCCCGGGTGTTCGGGGCATTTCCACCCCTGGTGGAATTCGCCGTCATACAACGGTCGGGTTCCGGGCCGGCTGATAAGCACGAACGCGCAGGGACGAAAGCCGTGACAGGAGACCACACCTCACTCGACGCCGAGGACCCCCAGAATCCTCGAAAGGTCGAGCGAAGCGTCACTCTTCCCTACGTTCCCGAAAGTGTCACCGACGCCAGACACGACCTTTGCGCGGATCTGCGATCCCTACGGATCCGCGATTCCCTGGTCGACGACGCCGCCTTGATCCTCAGCGAGCTGGTCGGCAACGCGCTCCGTCACGCCGGCCCCCTGCCCGACGACACGGTCGGTGTCTCCTGGCGGTTGGCGGTGGACAAGGAGGCCTCCGGCGCCCGGCTGGAGATCGCGGTCCGCGACGGGGGGTCGACCACCATGCCGAGAGTGTCCCGTCCCTCGATCTCCGGGTTGGGCGGCCGTGGCCTGGGCATCGTCCAGACCCTGGCCGGACGTTGGGGCACCGAGATGGACGAGACCACGACCACGGTCTGGGCGGTCCTGGACATCACCGCCGACGACCTGCCGAGCGATGACGACGACGCCGTGACCGATTCACCCCTCTCCCTCCTGGAGCGGGCACGTCGTGACCAAGACCGAGGCGTCGTCGAACTCGATCTGGACGGCCACCATGACGAACCGGCTTGGGGGGCCCTGCTCTGACCGGCTTCACTCCTGCTTCCGTCCCTGGTCACGGCCTCAGGAACGGATGAACCTGACTGATGGCGCGAAACGCCGTCGGCGAGGTGGCCCGGCTCTGTCATGGGCGCTACAGTCACGACTGTGGAGTTGAAGATATCGAGCCGGTCTCAAGATGACGTCGTGGTGGTAACCGTTGGCGGTGAGATCGACCTGTACACGGCACCCCAGTTGCGCGACGAGCTCGTCGGTTCCCTTGATGAAGGGACACGACGGCTGCTCGTGGACATGTCACGGACGGAGTTCTGCGACTCGACCGGGATCAGCGTCCTGCTCGCGGCGATGAAGCGCGCCCGTGAGAAGGGCGGCGACCTGGAGATCGTGGCGCCCCGGCCCGCGGTCATGAAGGTCCTCGAAGTCACCGGGCTGCACGAGGTCTTCACCATTCACTCCGACCTCGACGTGTTGCCGGTGGCCGCGGGAACCGGCACGGCACAGTAGCGGCCATGCCCCAGGAGCCGTACCGGCCCGGAGAGGCGGCCGGTGCGTCCGTCGCGGTGGTGATTCCCGCGAAGAACGAGGCCGAGCGCATCGGAGCGACCGTCGGCGCCGCGCGCGGGCTGCCCGGAGTGGACCTGGTCGTCGTGGTCGACGACGGGTCGACGGACGACACCGTGGCCCTGGCCCTGGACGCCGGGGCCCGCGTGTTCCGGCACGGCCGCAACCGCGGCAAGGGCGCCGCCATGGAGACCGGGGCGGAGGGGATCCGCCTGGTGGAGGAACACGAGGCGGCGTCGGGAACCGCTTACCCACCGCGCCACCTGCTGTTCCTCGACGCGGACCTCGCCCACAGCGCCCAGGGCGCCGCCCCGTTGGTGACACCGGTGCTGGAGGGCGTCGCGGACATGACCGTCGCCCTCTTCCCCGCCACTCGTCTACGCCTGGGCGGCCACGGGTTCGTGGTCAGCCTGGCCCGGGGCGGGGTCCACAAGGCCACCGGTTGGGAACCGGAGCAGCCGTTGAACGGACAGCGCTGCTTGACCCGCTCGGCATTCGAGGCGGCGCGACCACTGGCCCAGGGATTCGGTGTGGAGACCGGGCTGAGCATCGACGTCCTGCGCGCCGGCTTCCGTGTGGTGGAGGTCGAGGTGCCCCTGGAGCACCGGGCGACCGGCACGGACCTGCGGGCCCAGATGCACCGGGCGCACCAGTTCGTGGACGTGGCCAGGGCGTTGACCTCCCGGGAGCTGCGTCCGGCCCTGCACCGGACGTGGGGACGCACGGTCGATGGTGTGCAGGCCACTGGTCGGGAAATACCTCGGAAAATCGGGCAGATTGCTCGCAAAAAACGCTAAGAGTAACCACATGGGTGCTATGCGTGGCGATACGCTCGCGCTGTGTTCACTACCATCTTGGCTCTCATCGGACTGCTCATCGGACTGGTCGGCCTCACCGTCGGCGGCTACGCGTTGTTTCGGGCCCGCGAGGCCCAAGACGAGTACCGGACCCTGGCCAAACGCGCGCTCGCCGTCAACGCCACCGATTCGGACCCGTGCACCATCCGCGACATCGCGGTGCTGCACTACGACGCCCTGGAGGAGATGACGGGCGCGCGCTCCTTCTCATTGGCCCTGCTCAACAGCCACGGCGACGGTGTGGTGGTCACCTCCATAAACGGGCGTACCGAGACCCGTACCTACGCCAAGGTCGTCACCCGAGGCGAGTCCGAGGACCGGCTCAGCCCCGAGGAGTGCCAGGTGATCCGGTCCGCGCGACTCGGCGACGGGATCGGCGCGACATCACCCGGGTCGGCACGGGCAGAAGACGACACCGTACTCGTGGAATCGGAGAAGGACCTGGTCACCGTGGTGTCCGGACCCGAGAGGGAGACCGAGGCGGGGGAGGGGACCGAGTCGTGCGTCGACGGCGCCGACGAGGCGCGCGCCCCGGAACCCAGGGATCCGGACTCCGAGACGGCGGAACCCGTGACCCCCGACTTCCGGAACTGATCCCACCCGGCCCACACGTCCCGTATAGCCTGAACAGCATGCCCAACCGTTACGCCTACCTCGGCCCCGAGGGCACCTTCACCGAGGCCGCCCTACGCGCGCTGCGTCCCGACGCGCCCGCGGAAGCCCGCGTTCCCTGCGATGGAGTGGCCGCGGTCTTCGACGCGGTCCGCGCCGGCACGGTGGACGGCGGGGTCGTGCCCTTGGAGAACTCGGTCGAGGGCGGAGTCACCACCACCATCGCCGAACTCATCAACGGCGAACCCCTGCTCATCACCGGTGAGACCGCGGTTCCGGTCGAGTTCGCGCTCTTCGCCCGACCCGGAACCGTGATCGAGGACGTCAAGCGGGTGGCCACCCATCCCCACGCCCTCGCGCAGTGCCGCGGCTGGCTCTCCCGGCACCTCCCGGACGCCGACACCCACACCGTGTCCTCCACCGCGGCCGCCGCCCGCGCCGTCTCCGAACCCGGGTCGCCCTACGAGGCCGCGATCTGCGCCGTCATCGCCGGTGAACGCTACGGGCTGCACGCACTGGCCACCGGGGTCGGCGACCGCTCCGACGCCGCCACCCGGTTCATCTACCTGTCGCGGGCCGGGGCCCTGCCCGAACCCACCGGGGCGGACCTGACCTCCCTGGTCGCCTTCATCGCCGACGACCACCCCGGCGCGCTCATCGAGGTGCTGAACCAGTTCGCCGTCCGCGGCGTCAACCTCACCCGCCTGGAGTCGCGCCCCACCGGCGACGGCCTCGGCAGCTACTGCTTCAGCATCGACGCCGAAGGACACGTCGCCGACGCCCGGGTGGGCGAAGCGCTCATGGGCATTCGCCGGGTCTGCCGTGACGTCCGGTTCCTCGGCAGCTATCCGCGCCGCAGCAAGGGCACCGAACTCGACCCGCCGATGCGGCCGCGCGCGGCCACCGACGCCGACTTCGCGGAGGCGGAGCGCTGGCTCGCCCGTGTCCGCTCCGGCGAGATCGACTGAGGCGACCACCCCACCGGCGGTCGCCCCGACCGTGCGCTCAACCGGTCTCGGAGAGGTCCTCCTCGTCGAACACCCACTCCTCGGTCGCGGCCCGACGCAGCTCCAGGTACAGCGCCAACCTCAGCGCGGTGTCCTGCGAACCCGCGTCGTCCAGCGCTTCCAGGGCTTCGGTGAGTTCCCCGGTCGTCATCTCACCCAGCGGTTTCACGACAGTCCCCCAAGCTCCGAACGCGCCGCCGGTGTCTCTCCCCGGCGGCCCTTCCTAGGAGGAAGACGGGGGAACGGGCCGTTCATGACGTGACCGCGGGGAAAAGATGTGGGGTCGGACCTGGGCGGGCGGTAACCTGCAAGGCGTGATCGACCTTCGCGCTCTTCGAGAAGACCCCGACCGACTCCGTGCATCGCAGCGGGCCCGCGGGGAGGACCCCTCCGTCGCCGACCGACTGCTCGAACTGGACGCCAGTCGCCGTTCCGCGCTGACCCGGTTCGAAACCCTGCGCGCCGAACAGAAGAGCGTGGGCAAGTCCGTCTCCAAGGCGTCCGCGGAGGAGCGCGAGGAGCTCCTGGCCAAGGCCAAGTCCCTGGCCGCCGAGGTCAAGGAGGCCGAGGCGGAGGCCGGGCGACTGGGCGACGAGCTCGACACCGTCCTGGCCCGCGTGCCCAACCTCGTGGAGGAAGGCGCCCCGGAGGGTGGCGTCGACGACTTCGTGGTCCTGGAGACCGCGGGCGAGCCCCGCGAGTTCGACTTCACCCCGCGCGACCACCTGGAACTGGGCGAGATGCTCGGCGCCATCGACATGGAGCGTGGGGCCAAGGTCTCCGGCGCCCGGTTCTACTTCCTCACCGGCGTGGGCGCCCAGCTGGAGCTGGCGCTGCTCAACATGGCGATGAACCAGGCCATCGAGGCGGGCTTCACCCCGATGATCCCCCCGGTCCTGGTCAAGCCCGAGACCATGGAGGGCACCGGGTTCCTCGGTGAGCACTCCGACGAGATCTACCACCTGCCCGAGGACGACCTGTACCTGGTCGGAACCTCGGAGGTGGCCCTGGCCGGGTACCACGGTGGGGAGATCCTGCCGGCGGACGCCCTGCCCAACCGGTACATCGGCTGGTCGTCGTGCTTCCGTCGGGAGGCCGGCTCCTACGGCAAGGACACCCGCGGCATCATCCGCGTCCACCAGTTCAACAAGGTGGAGATGTTCGTCTACACCCACCCGGACCAGGCCCACGAGGAGCACGAGCGGCTCCTGGCCTGGGAGCGACGGATGCTCGACAAGCTCGACCTGCCCTACCGCGTGGTGGACATCGCCGGTGGCGACCTGGGCACCAGCGCCGCCCGCAAGTACGACTGCGAGGCGTGGGTCCCCACCCAGGAGACCTACCGTGAGCTGACCTCCACCTCGAACTGCACCGACTTCCAGGCTCGACGTCTCAACGTCCGCTACCGGGACGAGGACGGCAAACCGCGCTTCGCCGCGACCCTCAACGGCACGTTGGCCACCACCCGGTGGATCGTCGCCATCCTGGAGAACCACCAGCGCGAGGACGGTTCCGTGGTCGTCCCCGAGGCGCTGCGCCCGTACCTGGGCAAGGACGTCCTGGAGCCGATCCAGGCGCCCAAGGGCAAGAAGAGGTAGCTCGCCCACGCTCGCACACGAACACGCGGGAGCCCGGAAGACCTCGACCGAGGTCCTCCGGGCTCCCGTTCGTTCAGGCGGAGCTCGGGGCGCGACACCTACAGGTAGGGGCCCGACCCCATGCTCGGACGGTCCTGCTCCTCACCCGGGCCACCGGGGCCCTGCGTCTGGAGACCGACCACGCCGGGCGGCAGTGCCTTGCGCATGTTCTCCAGCTGGGCACGGGCGGCCATCTGCTGGGCGACCAGGGTGGTCTGGATGCCGTGGAACAGGCCCTCCAACCAACCCACCAGCTGTGCCTGGGCGATCCGGAGCTCGGCGTCGCTGGGCGCGGCTCCGTCCGCGAAGGGCAGGGTGAGCCGTTCGAGCTCCTCGATCAGCTCCGGTGCGAGACCGTCCTCCAACTCCTTGATCGAGGAGGTGTGGATCTCCTTCAACCGGGAGCGGCTGGCCTCGTCCAACGGAGCCGCCTTCACCTCTTCCAAGAGCTGACGGATCATGCTGCCGATCCGCATGACCTTGGCGGGCTGCTCCACCATGTCCGCGAGCGAGCGCGTCTCCTCCGCGCCCTCGCCCCCCTCGTCCTCGTGATCGGCGTCCGCGCCCACCACCAGGACCCGGGGCTCCTTCTGTTCGTCTGCGTTGCTCATCGATCCCCTAGTTCGGCTGTGTTCGGCACGCGTTCAACGGGCGAGAAGGATCTTGCCGGTGTGCGCGCTCGATTCCATGACACGATGTGCCTCCGCCGCGTCCCGCAAGGGCACCGTACGGTCGATGACGGGGCGGATGGTTCCATTTTCTACCAACGGCCAAACCTGCTCCAGTACTCCCGAGACGATCTCCGCCTTCTCCGCGGCCGGGCGGGAACGGAGCGTGGTCGCCTGTACCGAGAGCCGTTTGGCCAGCATGCGGCCCAGGTCGATCTCCGAACGGCGTCCGCCCATCAGGCCGATGATCACCAGCCGGCCGTTGGTGGCCAACGAACGCAGGTTGGCGTCCAGGTACGACCCGCCCATGATGTCGAGGACGACGTCCGCTCCGCCCTCGGCGCGCAGCCGTTCGGTGAAGTCCTCGGTCCCGTAGTCGATGGTGATCTCGGCGCCCAGCTCTCGGCAGCGTGCGAGCTTCTCGTCGCTGCCCGCGGTGACGGCCACACGGGCGCCCAAGGCGCGCGCGAACTGGATCGCGAACGTGCCGATGCCGCTGCCGCCGCCGTGCACCAGGACGGTCTCGCCGGCCTTCAACCGGCCCGCCATCACCAGGTTCGACCACACGGTGCAGGCCACCTCGGGCAGCGCCGCCGCCTCCACCAGGTCCACGCCGTGCGGGATCGGTAGGAGCTGGCCGGCCGGTACCGCCACCCGTTCCGCGTAGCCGCCACCGGACAACAGGGCGCACACCCGGTCGCCCACGGACCTGCCCTCGACACCGGGGCCGACCTCGACGATGGTTCCCGAGCACTCCAGTCCGGGGTACTCGGAGGCTCCGGGCGGGGGTGCGTAGTTGCCTTGGCGTTGGGCGACGTCGGCGCGGTTGACCGCCGTGGCCGCCACGTCCACCAGGACCTCACCCTCCTTGAGGACGGGGTCTGGTACCTCTGACCAGGACAGGACCTCGGGGCCCCCGGGTTCGATGATTCGGATCGCGTGCATGGGGCGACAGTATCCATGACCGACCCGTGGAGTACATCGGAACGGTCGGAGACTGTTCAGGTGACCGGGAAGGATGCTTGGGTGGGCTCGCAGGGGTATGAGACCCCTGGAGGGCTCGATCCCGACATCTCCCCCGGGAGGGCCCCACCTCCACAGCAAGCCCCTTGACGCAGGAGAAACCCCGGTGGCACAGCACGAACACAACGGGACAGGCGCGGAGTCGGAGTCGCCGGACCGATCCGAGCCGATCCGGCGTCCCTTGGGCGCTGCGGAGGAACTCGACGAACCGGCCACCGAGTCCACCCCGGGCCCCTCCACCCCCAGCCCCCGCGAGCAGTGGTTCGGCGGGTTCGAGGGTGAGGCTCCCCCGCCCCCGCCCTACGCCCGGTTGCCCGAGGACACCCCACCGCCGTTGCCCGGGACCGCCTACGCCGCACCGGATCCAGAGGCGGAGTCGGTGGCCGGGGCCGAGGATGGGAACGACGAGGACTCCGGCGACGAGCCGGAGGAGACGAGTGGCGGCACGGTCCGGCTCATGCCCGGCATTCGCCGGAGCGGGCCGGGGGACACCCCGTGGCGGGAGGAGGAGCCCCGGATTCCGCCACGGCCCTCACGACCCGGCCGGGTCGGCCGCGAGGACCAGGACCCGCTCGGCCCCCGCCGGATACGAGGCGACTCGGACGTCCCCGAACCCGAGCAGCTCCCGCCCCTGGAAGCGGAGCGGACCGAACGGTCGGACGTGGCCTCGCCGGAGCCGGTGGAACGAACCGAACCCCTTCGGGATCGTTCCGGTCAGGTTTCGAGTGGCCGGATCGGTCCGGCCGGAACCACGGGGAGCACCGAGCCCACCGGGACGACCGAGCCCACCGGGACGACGGGGAACACCGAGGCGCGGGAACACGGTGGTGGCCTGGTCTCCCGGGGCACTTCCTCGCCCTTTCCACCATCCGAGTACGAACCCGGGGTGACCTCCGACGCGCTCAACGCCGCCACCCTGGTCCGCAACCGGCGCCAGGGGCCCACCGGGGGGTGGCGCCGCGCCGTGCACACGGCCAGCCTCGGCCTGATCAACCCGGGGGAGTCTCCCAAGGTCCTGCGCGAACGCGAACTCGTCGCCCGGGCCAGCACCCCCGTCGCCACCGGACATCACCGGGTCGCGGTGCTCAGTCTCAAGGGTGGCGTCGGCAAGACCACCACCACCGTCGCCCTCGGCGCGACCCTCGGTTCCCTGCGCGGTGACCGGGTCCTGGCCGTCGACGCCAACCCCGACCGCGGCACCCTCTCGGACAAGGTGCGGTTGGAGACCGCCGCCACCATCCGCGACCTGCTCAACGAGCGCCACCTGGTGTCGCGGTACGCCGACATCCGCGGCTTCACCTCCCAGTCGCCCAGCCGGTTGGAGATCCTCGCCTCCGACCGTGACCCCGCTGTCTCCGAGGCGTTCAGCGACGAGGACTACCGCGAGGTCGCCCGCATCGTCGAGCACTTCTACTCGATCTGCATCACCGACTGCGGCACCGGGCTGCTGCACTCGGCCATGGGCGGTGTCCTCGGCCTCGCCGACCAGGTGGTGCTGGTCAGCTCCGCTTCCGTGGATGGTGCGCGCAGCGCCAGCGCCACCCTGGACTGGCTCGAAGCGCACGGTCACGGCGCTCTCGTGGCCGGTGCCGTCGTGGTGCTGTCCATGGTGCGCTCCAACAGCAAGAGCAGCGTCGACCTCGACCGTCTGGAGGACCACTTCGCCGGACGATGCCGGTCCGTCGTGCGGGTCCCCTGGGACGGTCACCTGGAGGAGGGCGCGGAGGTCGACCTCGACCGTCTGGCCCCCGCCACCAAGGACGCCTACCTGCAACTGGCCGCTAACGTCGGTGAGGCCTTCGCCTACCACCGCTGACCCGGGGGTGTCACGACGCCCGGGCCCCTCTCCCCTGGTTTACGGGCGGGTGGGCACGACAATGGAAGGGAGGGGAAGGGGTGGACATGAACGCTCAGGAGCGCCCACCGGCGATCATCGTGGGGGTGGACGGCTCACCGGCCGCGCACGCGGCGCTGGTGTGGGCCACGGAGGTGGCCGCCAGACGAGGTGAACAACTACGGATCGTGCACGGCCTGGGCATGCCCATGGTGATGGGTGTCTTCGCCGACACCGGGTCCGAGAGGTACAAGGCCGGTGAACAGGAGCGGGAGGCCGGGCACCGACTGCTGGGCGACGCCGCCGAGTACGCGCGTGGGGCCCGTCCCTCCCTGGACGTCGCCACCGTCCTCGCACCCGAGGAGGCGCCGGCGGTCCTGTTGAACGAGGCCGCGCGTGGTGACGTCATCGTCGTCGGCTCGCGGGGATTGGGGGCGGTCCGGGCCATCATGCTCGGTTCCGTCAGCTCCCGCACGGCCTCGCACGCTCCCTGCCCGGTGGTCGTCGTGCCCGAGGCCGGGGACGAACGACATCACGGCAAGGTCGTCGTCGGTGTCGACGGCTCGGACTCCTCGCGTCGGGCCCTGCGCTTCGCCCTGCGGCACGCGCTGCTCACGGGTTCCTCCGTCGAGGTGGTCAACAGCTGGGAGGTGCCGCTGCCACAGGACGCCGAGTCCCTGGCGGCGGACGCCGAGGCGATGCACGAGGAGGTGTTCGACCGTCAGTCCGAGGAGATCGTCGCGGGCGTGCTCGCCGAGGTCGTCGACGACCAGACCGAGGACCTGGACATCTCCGCCGTTCGGATGCAGGACGACCCGGTCGAGGCGCTGACCCGTGCTTCGCGGGACGCCGACCTCATCGTCGTGGGGTCCCGTGGGCGAGGAGGGGTGCGGGGGCTCATCATGGGCTCCACGAGCCAGGGGGTCCTGCACCACGCGAAGGTCCCGGTGGCGGTCCTGCCACCACATTCGGACGAAACGGACTAATGGCTACATTTCGGGGACCTTCAGCCTGTGCCGTTCACGCATGAATTTGCTCTACTCGGTGATGATGGGCAGCAGCGCAAAGGGGGATTCATGGCAGACAACAAGGTGGTCGTCGGTGTCGACGGTTCCCACCAGTCGCAGGCCGCGCTCGAATGGGCCGCGGCCGAAGCCGTTCGTCGCGGCGTCTCACTTCACATCGTCCACGCCCTGGGGATGCCGCTGATCGTCTCGGCCTACGGGGGGCCACAGCGTTTCCAGCCGACCAACGAGATGTCCGGTCAGGCGGACGCCGTCGTCACCGCGGCCAAGGAGAAGGCCGAGGAGCTGCAGCCTTCGCTGACGGTCGAGACCGTCACCGCGCTGGAGGAGGCTCCGCTGGCGCTGATCCGGCAGAGCCACCCGCACGACCTCATCGTTCTGGGTAGTAGGGGACTCGGTTCCGTGGCCGCACTCTTCGTGGGTTCGGTCAGCGTCCGTGTCTCCGCTCAGGCGCCCTGCCCCGTCGTGGTGGTGCCGTCCGAGAACGGCAAGCCCACCAGGACCAAGCTGGAGCGCGTCGTCGTCGGTGTGGACGACTCCAAGAACGCCCGCCGCGCCCTGGGCCTGGCGGTGGAACTCACCGCCGAGACCGAGGGTGAACTGGTCGTCGTCAACAGCTGGGAGGTGCCGTTCCCGTATGACCCGGTCGCCATGTCCGCAGCGGGATACCGGCCCCAGGACGACGTCTTCGAGAAGCAGTCCGAGGCGCTCGTCGCCGAGCTACTGGCCGACGTCATGGACGACCAGTGTGAGGACGTCGACATCCAGGTCTCCGTGGTCCGGACCCAGTCCAACCCGGTGAACGCCCTCCTGGAGGCCTCCGCAGACACCAACGCCGACGCCATCGTCGTCGGTTCGCGGGGCAGGGGAAGCGTCCGAGGCCTGCTGTTGGGTTCGGTCAGTCAGGGGATCCTGCACCGCTCCAAGGTCCCGGTCGTGGTCCTGCCCAAGCACGCCGACGAAGACGATTAGTCGACAAGGGCACCTGTCCACACCGCTGGAGCGGGATAGAGTGTTCTCGGATAATGCTTCTGGTGAGCATCGCGAAGGCCCCGATCGGCAAGGTCGGGGCCTTCTGCGTTCTCCGCTAGGGGCGGGATGCTGTGCGCAACAGCGCGGCCCACTCGTTGGAAGGGAAGACCAACTGGCCGGCCT
>NZ_JBSHCT010000032.1:0-2162 GCF_053615935.1 Nocardiopsis sp. NPDC055879 | reverse complement strand
CAAGGTCGGGGCCTTCTGCGTTCTCCGCTAGGGGCGGGATGCTGTGCGCAACAGCGCGGCCCACTCGTTGGAAGGGAAGACCAACTGGCCGGCCTCGCGGTTCTGCGTGTCCCGAACGGCCGACGCGCCGAGGGCATCGGCGACCTCAACGCAGTCCTGGCCGCGGGCGCTGCTGTAGGAGGACTTCCTCCAGGTGGCCCGGGTGAGCTCCAGCAGTGTCGACCACTCCGCTGAGGGAAAGGTGAGATACCCGGATTCCCTGTTCTGGGTGTCCCGAATGCGAGTTCGCGCTCCCTCGGAGACCTCGACGCAAGCGGACTCGTTCGCGCTGTGGCTGGACTTGTGAAAGTTCAGGTGGGGTTCGCTGGTGGGCATCGGTGCGTCCTCTATTCGATCTGACTAAGCCGCTCCTCCAGCCACGTACGGGAGGACTCGACGCTGAGCGCCGAGGCTTGGACGTGGTCGAGGACGGTCTCGTAGGTCGTGATCTGTTCTGGTTCCTCGATGAGCAGGCCGCCTCCGCCGGCCTGCTCGACGTAGACCACCGAAGGATCCGCCTTGAAATCCAGGATGACGAAGGAGCCGTCCATCCCGGCGTGTGGCCCTGCCGCGTCCGGAAGAACTTGGATCCGCAGGGACGTACCTTGTACGGCGATGAGATGCCGGATCTGGTCGGCTGCCACAACTGGGGGCAGTTTACGAAAAGCGGTCTCGTCGATGATCGCCCACAGCTGAGGGGCATCGCCCCGGGACAGTAGATGCTGACGCATCATCCGTACCTCGACCCGACGGTCGATCTCCTCTTCGGACGTCACGCCACCGGCCCGAATCATGGCACGAGCGTAAGCCTCGGTCTGCAACAAGCCGGGCAGGTGCTGTCCCTGGTAGGTCCGGACGTGACTGGCCTCGTTCTCCAGGTCGATGTAGGTACCTGTGCCGAGGATGTCCCGGTAGCCGTACCACCATCCGGAGGTGGCGGCCTCACGGGCGAGCTTGCGGTAGGCCTCCCGCTGCTCCGGGTCGGTCACCCCGTACACGTCGAGGAGTACCTGAAGGTCGGCGTCGCGTACCCGAAGGATCTTTCGGGTTTCGATGCGGGTGATCTTCGCTTCGAACCAGCTCTTGTCGGGTGCCGTCTTCTTGGCTTCTGCCGCTGCCTGCTTGGCGGTGAGGCCTGCTTCCTCCCGAAGTTGGAGGAGCCGGCGGGCCAGTCTGCGTCGGCGAAGTGTGGGGCTGGCGGCCACCTGTGCACCTTCCTTGATTCGATGCTGACTCGGCGAGCTTACGCTTCGGAGTGAATTTTCAGACATTCCACGCACCATGCTTCCTGGTCAGATGTCAACGCTCAAAATCGTAGACTTCTTTTAAAAACGAATCTTGCGTTTCTAGTCGCATTGAGTGACCATGGTGTTTCACCAGAAGCGGCCGGCCCATCCAGCCGGCACCTGAACCAGGAGGTGTGCGCCCATGGCGCCCCGATACCTGAACCCGTCCGAACCGGCTTCCGTGCCCCGGTGCACGGAAGAGGTGCTCCGTCAGCGCCGCCCCCGCCGTGCCTCCCGGGTGCGTGCCTACGCCCACTTGTGGCCGGCCACTCGCACGCCCCACATTCCGCAGCCCCGTCCGCCCATGGACGACCTCCCCCTGCTCCTCCGGGTCCTCGATGGTCTCCACCGCATCCCGGTGGCGGCCTAGATGAGCGACCTGACGAACCCGCGCCCCACACCAAGGCCGCGGCAGGAACTCCCCGACGCTCCGGTCCCGCTGTGCACCGAGACGCACCTCAACGCATGCGGTTCCACCCGCCGCTGCTGCCTGCTCACCGGCCACGGGGGTGACCACATGGAGGCCGGCGGCGACACCTGGGAACCGCCCTCCGTCGTGTTGGCGCGCTTGTACGAACGCTGGGGGCGCACCCACCGCTTCGCTTGGACGGGCCGGTTCTGGATGGCCACCCATCACAACCCCCGCAGCCACTGGCGCAGCGAGATCGAACCCACCCCGGAACTCCTGGAAGCGAGCCTGCGCCGCCATCACGGTGCTCCCTCCGGCCCCGACCCCGAGAACGCACCCCTCACCGCCGAAGAGGAACGGGCCTGGCGACAACAAGGCGAGCGGTTCAAGCGCGAATGGGGCTTAACCGAACCCGGCAGCGGTTAGAG
>NZ_JBSHCT010000031.1:0-59146 GCF_053615935.1 Nocardiopsis sp. NPDC055879 | reverse complement strand
CCCGCCTGACCACGCAAACCCCCCACACCACGACCCGACAACACCCACGGCACCACCGACACCCCAGAAACAGGCACCTCAGAAACAGACGCCTCAGAAACAGACGCCTCCACCACAGGCGCCTCCTCCAACAACACATGCGCATTGGTCCCCGAAACCCCGAACGAGGAGACACCCGCACGACGCGGCCGATCCCCGACCGGCCACTCCACCTGCTCGTTGAGCAACGTGAGCCCCCCGGGAGACCAGTCGATGAGTTCCGAGGGCGATTCGGCGTGCAGTGTTCTCGGCATGACGCGGTTCTGCAGCGCGAGCGTCGTCTTGATGACACCGGCGATACCCGAAGCGGCCTGGGTGTGACCGATGTTGGACTTGAGCGATCCCAACCACAACGGCCGCTCACGCTCACGCCCATAGACCTTCAGCAACGCCTCGGCCTCGATCGGATCACCCAAAGGGGTTCCCGTCCCATGCGCCTCGACCATGTCCACGTCATCCGCCGAAAGACCCGCGTCACGCAGAGCCGCCCGCACCACACGCTGCTGCGAAGGACCGTTCGGAGCGGTCAAGCCGTTGGACGCGCCGTCCTGGTTGACCGCGCTGCCACGCACCAGACCCAGCACACGATGCCCCCGCTCACGCGCACGAGACAGTGGTTCGAGGAGGACGACACCGACCCCCTCCGCCCAACCGGCCCCGTCCGCGTCGGTGGAGAACGCCTTGCAACGCCCATCGGGGGACATGGCGCGCTGTCGACTCCACTCGACGAACGTGTCCATGGTGGACATGACGACGACCCCGCAGGCCAGTGCCATCGAGCACTCGCCCTTGCGCAACGCCTGTGTGGCCAGGTGCAGCGCGACCAACGACGACGAACACGCCGTGTCCACGGTGATCGCCGGCCCCTCGAAACCGAACGTGTAGGACACCCGACCGGAGACGACGCTGCTCGCGCTCCCCAGGGCCAGGTACCCCTCGTGCTCCTTGGAACCGGCGGCCCGGGAGCCGTAGTCGTTGTAGCTGGCGCCGACGTACACGCCGGTCCGACTGCCCTTCAGGTCACGCGGGTTGATCCCCGCCCGTTCGAACACCTCCCAGGACGTCTCCAGCAGCAACCGCTGCTGGGGGTCGATGGTGAGCGCCTCACGCGGGGAGATACCGAAGAACCCGGCATCGAAGTCCCCGGCGTCCTGCAGGAAACCGCCCCCCTGGACGTAGTAGGTCCCGGGGTTGTCGGGGTCGGGGTCGTACAGGCCGTCGACGTCCCACCCACGGTCCCGGGGGAAGTCGCCGACCACGTCCCTGCCCTCCTTGAGGAGGTCCCAGAGCTGCTCGGGAGTGTTCACCCCTCCCGGCATCCGGCAGCCGACCGCCACGATCGCGATCGGGTCCTCCGCCGTGACGGGGGCCTGCTCCTGTGGCTCCGGCACGTCCTCCCCGGCTCCGCCGGGCAGCTCCTCGGAGAGGTGACGGACCAGGTCGTCGACGGTGGGGTAGTCGAAGACGAGGGTGACCGGCAGACCGACACCGGTGGCGGAGGCCATCCTGTTACGCAGGTCGACCGCGGTCAGGGAGTCGAATCCCAGATCGCGGAAGGCCCGATCGGTCTCCAGGTCGGCGGGGTCGTGCCCCAGGGCCGCGGCGACCTCCGCCGTGACCAGGCGCCGCAGCTCCCGGTCACGCTCCTCTCCCCGAAGACCGAGCCAGCGGTCGTCCTCTTCGTCCACCCGCTCGTCCGCCGCCGCCCGGTCCCGTTCCCGGACCTCGGGAAGCTCGCCCAGGACGGGAAGGTCCTTGGTCCATGGCGACGAGTCCAGCAGGAGACGCCACTCGATGTCGGCCACGGCGACGCACACGTCACCGCTTCCGACCGCCTTGGCCATCGCGTCGACGGCCTTCTCCGCGGGCATGGCGGGTATACCGCCGCGGCGCAGCCGCTCGGAGGTCTCCTCATCGACGAGGCCTCCGCTGTCCCACGCCCCCCACGCGATGGACGTCGCCGCGAGTCCTTGGTCGCGTCGGTGGCGCGCGAGACCGTCGAGGTAGGCGTTGGCCGCCGCGTAGGACCCCTGGCCGGGGCCGCCGAGCGTGCCCGCGAGCGAGGAGAACAGGATGAACGCCGAGAGATCGTGCTCTCTGGTGAGTTCGTGCAGGTTACGGGCCGCGGCGATCTTGGGCCTGAGCACGGTGTCGTACCGTTCCGGGGTGAGACCGTCGATCAGACCGTCGTCGAGGGCCCCCGCCGTGTGGACGACCGCGTTCAGGTCGGGCAACCCGTCCAGGGCGGCGGAAAGGGCGTCGCGGTCGGACGCGTCCACCGCGACGATGGAGACGCGGACGCCCTTGGCGGTGAGTTCCTCCCGAAGGCGATCGGCCCCGGGGGCGGCCGGACCACTGCGACTGAGCAGCACGAGGTGCTCCGCACCGTTGTCGGCGAGCCATTGGGCGACCCTGCCACCCAGGGCTCCGGTGCCACCGGTGACGAGGACGACGCCTTCGGGTCGCCAGGAGCGCGCGACGTCGGGTGCCCGGACCAGTCGTCGAACGTACACACCGGCTCCGCGCACGGCCGCCTGCGGCTCTTCGGAACCGGAGGCGAGGAGGGCGACCAGGTTCTCCGCGGCCGAGTCGTCGAGCCGTTCCGGCAGGTCGATCAGTCCTCGCCAGAACTGTGGGTGTTCCGTCGCCGCGATTCGGCCCAGCCCCCAGGTGGTGGCCTGTTCGGGTTCGGAGACGGTCTCCCCCGGGTGCGCCGCGACGGCGCCGGAGGTCGCGGCCCACAACGGCACGTCACCACCGATGTCGTTGCACGCCTGTACCAACGCGTTGTTGAGCGTGAGTCCCAGGCTGCGCCCGGAGGAGGAGACGGCGTCCCCCTCCAGCGCGCACAGGGACAGCAGACCCACGGGAGCCTCGACGGAGCGCAGGCGCTCCGCGATGGCGGCGCGGTCCTCACCCGAAACGAGTTCGAGGACCTCGCATCGTGCTCCGTGACCGTCGAGGGCGCCCAGCACATCCGTGACCAGGGACGAATCCCTCGACCCCGCGGGCACGGCGATCAGCCACCGTCCCGCGAGCTCGGGCGAAGCGGTGAGGTCGGTGCGCTTCCACGCGACCCCGTATCGCCAGGACGAGGTCTCCGACCCGATGCCGACTCCGCGGACCGGTGCTTCGAGCCAGTAGTGGCGCCGTTGGAAAGAGTAGGTGGGCAGGTCGATGACGCGCCCCCCGGAGAGCAGAGCCTCCCAGTCCACCCGCACACCCTGGGTGTGCAGACCGCAGAGCGAGTTCATGAGCCGGTCGAGCCCGCCCTGCTCACGACGCAGGCTGTCTGAGACGACGCTCGCGTCCAGGCGCCCCTCGTCATCGAGGGTCTCGGTCACGGCCGGGGTCAGAACGGGGTGCGGGCTCATCTCCACGAACACGTCGTGGCCGTCACGCGCCAACCTCCGGGTCGTGCTCTCCAGCTCCACCGTCCGGCGAAGGTTGCGGTACCAGTAGTCGGTGTCCTCCGCGGACAGCTCCAGTGGAGCCCCGAGGACGGTCGAGTAGAAGGGGACCTGGGAGTCACGGTGTCGCACCGGGGCAAGGGCCGTGGCGAGTTCCTCCCGCAGGAGTTCGACGGCGGCCGAGTGCGAGGCGTAGTCCACGGGGACGCGTCGCGTCCGGACCCCTTCCGCGCCCAGTTCCCGTTCGAGTCGGTTCAGTTCCTCGTCGGGACCGGACACGACGGCGGAGGAGGCACCGTTGGCGGCGGCGACGGCGAGCTCCGGGTATCGGTCCAGTTCGGTGCGCACCGTCTCGGCCGGGAGGCCGACGGACAGCATGCCCCCGCTTCCCGCGATACGCGTCAGGGAACGGCTGCGCAGGATCACCACTCGGGCCGCGTCTTCGAGTGAGAGCGCCCCGCTCACACAGGCGGCGGCGATCTCCCCCTGGCTGTGACCGACCACGGCGTCCGGATCCACGCCCAGCGAACGCCACACCGCGGCGAGGGAGACCATGACGGCGAAGAGGACCGGCTGGACCTGGTCCACCCGTTCCATCCAGCCCTCGTCCTCGGTTCGCAGCAGCTCCTCAAGCGACCAGTCGACGTGGTCGGAGAAGGCACGCTCGCACTCGGCGATCCGGCCGGCGAACACCGGGGATTCGTCGAGCATGCGACGTGCCATCCCCGACCACTGCGAGCCCTGACCCGGGAACATGAAGACGACACGGCGCTTGCGCCGCTGCCCCGTCCTGCCCCGGCACACCAGGTCGGAGGGGTCGCCTTGCGCGATGGCCTCCAGCCCCTTGAGCAGGTCGTCCTTCCCCGTGGCGACCACCGCGGCACGGTGCTCGAAAGCGGTCCGAGCCGTGGCGAGCGTGTAGGCGACGTCGAGCGGATCCTGGTCGGGTTCGTCCCTCAACCGGTCGCGAAGACGAACGGCCTGGTCCCGCAGTGCGGTCTCCGTCCTGGCGGACAGGACCCAGGGAAGGGCGGAGGAAGCGACGGTCCGCGGGTCGACCGACTCCCGAATCTCCTCGGCCTTGGGGGCCTCACGGAGGATGACGTGGGCGTTGGTGCCGCTCACACCGAAGGACGAGATCCCCACGGTGCGCTCCCGCTCGGTCTCCGGCCACGGCAGTGAGCGGACCAGCGGGGTGATCGCGCCTTCGGACCAATCGACCTTGGACGTGAGTTCATCGAGGTGAAGCGACCGGGGAAGGACACCGTGCCGCAGGGCCTCGACCATCTTGATCACGCTGAGCACGCCCGCGGCGGCCTGGGGGTGGCCGATGTTGGACTTCAGCGATCCGATGTGCAGCGGGCGGGCGCCGTCGCGGTCCCTGCCGTACGTGGCGATGAGCGCCTCGGCCTCGATCGGGTCGCCCAGGCCCGTCCCGGTCCCGTGGGCCTCCACCACGTCCACGTCACCGGGGTCCAGACGTGCGCCGGCGAGCGCCTGGCGGATCACCCTCTGCTGGGCCAGACCGTTGGGGGCGGCCATGCCGTTGCTGGCGCCGTCCTGGTTGATGGCGCTACCGGACACCACCGCGAGGACGGGGTGGCCGTTGCGTCGAGCGTCCGACAGCCTCTCCAGGAGGATGGTTCCCGCGCCTTCCCCCAGACCCATTCCGTCGGCGTCGGCGGAGAACGCCTTGCAACGACCGTCCTTGGCGAGGGCCTTGTGCCGGCTGAAGCCGATGAGGGAGATCGGAGCGGACATCACCGCCACGCCACCGACCACGGCGAGCGAGGTCTCCTTGCGGCGCAGGGACTGAATGGCCAGGTGCAGGGCGACGAAGGAGGACGAGCACCCGGTGTCAAGGGTGATGGCGGGGCCTTCCAGGCCCAGGGTGTAGGCGATGCGTCCCGAGATGACGCTGGTGGACATCCCCGTCACGAGGTGTCCCTGGACGCTTCCCTCCAGTTCGCGCCAGCCTTCGCCGTACCCCTGCCAGGCCGCGCCCAGGAAGACGCCCGTGGGGGTGCCCTTGAGGGAACGCGGAAGGATCCCGGCCCGTTCGAAGACCTCCCAGGAGGTCTCCAACAGCAGACGCTGTTGCGGGTCCATGGCTTCGGCCTCGCGCGGGGCGATACCGAAGAAGTCCGGGTCGAAGCCTCCCGCGTCCTTCAGGAAGCCACCGGAGTTCACGTAGGAGGTGCCCTCGTGTTCCGGGTCCGGGTGGTAGAGGCGTTCGAGGTCCCAACCACGGTCCGTGGGCAGGGGCCCGACCGCGTCCTCCTCACGGGAGACGAGGTTCCAGAGTTCCTCGGGGGAGGTGACCCCGCCAGGGCAGCGACAACTGGTGGAGACGATCGCGATCGGTTCGCGTTCGGCCTGCTTCAGCCTCTCGTTCTCCCGGACTGACGCGCGCAGCGCGGAAACCAACTGCTCGTTGTTCTCGGTCATTTCACACCTTCATCGGTCTCGTTCTGCAGCGCCAACCGGACCAGAGAGTCGATGTCCATGTCGTTCACCTCGTCGGGGTCGTCGAGTCCGACCTCGGGCTCCCGGCCCGGAGGGGCTTCCACGTCTCCTCGTGGGTCGGGGACCAGCAGCCCGTCCAGGTGGGCGGTGAGGGAGTCGGCGTCGGGATGATCGAAGACGATCGTCACGGGGAGTCGCAGCCCGGTGGCTCCTCCCAGTCGGTTCCGCAGGTCGACCGCGGTCAGAGAGTCGAACCCGAGCTCTCGCAAAGCGCGTTCGGGGTCGACGTCGTCCGGGCCGGTGTACTGGAGGACGGCGGCGATCTGGGTGCGCACCAGGTCCGAGAGTTCCCTCTCCCGTTGAGCCGGGCCCAAGGTGACGAGGCGGTCCGCGAGTGACCCGAAGGACGCCGCGGCCTCCTTCGGTTCCTCCGTCAGGAGTGCCGCGCGCGCTTCGGGCACCGTCGTGATCAAAGGGCTGGGTCGGGCCATGGTGAACACGGGCGCGAAGCGGCTCCAGTCCACGTCGGCGAGGACCTCCACGACGGGCCCGCCCCCAAGGACCCGGTGAAAGCCCTCTAGCGCGGCCTTCGGGTCCATGAAGGGGATGCCCCTGCTGCGCAGTTGTTCCTCGACGAGATCGGCGGCCATACCCCCGCCCTCGTCGGGTGACCAGATCCCCCAGACCACGGAACGCGCCGCCAGCCCCCTGCCCCGGCGGCGCTCCGCGAAGCCGTCCAGATAGGCGTTGGCACAGGCGTACGCGCCGTGCTCTCCGCTCCCCCAGGCCGCGGAAACCGAAGAGAAGAGGACGAAGTCGTCGAGCTCTCCTGGTTCGCCGAAGACCTGGTCCAGGGCGTCGGCGCCGGCGATCTTGGCGTGGGTGGTCTCCGCGAACTCTTCGACATCGGTGTCGGCCAGGCCGCGAAGCACGCCCGCGCCGGCCATGTGGAACACCGTGCGGACGGGGAATCCCTCCTTGGCCGACCGCTCCTTGATGTGGGCCAGCGCGGTCGCGTCACCCGCGTCGCACGCGGTGATCTCCACCTCGGCGCCCAGCGCCCGCAACTCCTGTTCGAGTTCGGACGCCCCGGGCGCGCCGGGTCCGCGTCTGGACGTCAGCACCAGGCGGGGCACGCCCAGTTCGGCCAGCCAGCGGGCCACCTGGGCGCCCACCCCACCCGTACCGCCGGTCAACAGGGCCGTACCGCCGGGAGTCCATCGAGGCCGTCCCCGGTCGACGGTGCTTCGGGTGAGGCGTCGCCCGTAGGCCGCCGCCGGGCGAAGCGCGACCTGGTCCTCCCCCGTGCCCCCGAGGACCGCGGCCAAGCGCGATCCCAAAGTGTCCGTCAGTCCTTGCCCGGGGAGGTCCACCAGTCCTCCCCAGCGGTCCGGGAACTCCAGGGCCGCCACACGACCCAGTCCCCACACGGCCGTCTGTTCGGGGTGGCTCACGAATTCCGCGCCACTGACCGCGACGGCTCCCGTGGTGATCATCCACAACGGCGCGTCGACCCCGGAGTCGGCGAAACCCTGGATGCAGGAGAACGCGGAGGCGACCGACCTCGGGAGTCCGGGGTGGTCCGGGTGGTGTCCCTCCTGCAGGGAGAGCAGGGAGACGATCCCCTGGACTCCGCCTTCGGCGGTCTCCTTGAACAGAGTGCACAGCGCCGAGCGATCGGCCCCCTCGGCCGGGATCACGACCTCCTCGACCCGGGCCCCGTGTCCGCGCAGCAGATCGGTGACCTCGGCATGGATCGGATCCGTGTTCCCGTGCTCGTGCACGAGTACGAGCCAGCGCCCCCGCAGCCGGGGTGAGACGGGCTCCGCAAGCGGATTCCAGGTCTGGTGGTAGCGCCACCGTTCGATGGACGCCCCGGTCTGTCGGCGTTCGTACCACCTGCCGAGCGCCGGCACCGCGTCCAGGAAGGAGGCCTCGGGGTCGATACCGATCTCCTCGGCCAGGGTTTTGGGATCGGCCGATCGGACGATGTCCCAAAAGTCCCCACCGACGTCGGCGGGTGCGGCCGCTTCACCGGTGTCCTCGGCCTCCAACCAGTGACGCTGCCGTTGGAAGGCGTAGGTCGGAAGGTCCACCGCGGTTCCGGCGGAACCGGCCAGGACCCGTTCCCAATCGACCGACTCCCCGTGCGCGTACAGCGACCCGAGCGAGGTCAGGAATCGGTCGGCGCCTCCGTCCTCCTTGCGGAGCGAACCGACGGTGAGGAATTTCCCGGAGGGTGCCTCGTCCTCCAGGGTCTCCGTGATGGCGGGCAGCAGCACGGTGTGCGGGCTCACCTCGACGAACGTGGAGTAACCGGCTTCGACCAGGCCGCGCACGGCGGCGTCCAACTCCACCGTGCCTCGGAGGTTGCGGTACCAGTAGTCGGCGTCCATGACATCGTCCCCGATGGGGCGGCCGGTGACCGTGGAGTGCAGGGGTATCCGCGCGGGACGCGGGGACAAACCGGAGAGGTCGGAGAGGATCCCCTCCTTGATCCGTTCGACATGGTGGGAATGGGAGGCGTAGTCGACCGGGACGCGACGCGTGCGCACGCCTTGACCCTCAAGCTCCGCGGCGAGTTCGTCCAGGCCGTCCGCGTTACCGGACACCACCACGGAACCGGTGCCGTTGACCGCGGCGACGGAGAGTCCGCGCCAGGATGAGAGCAGCTCTTCGGCCCGGGCCCGTGGCAGCGCGACGGAGAGCATCCCCCCGTCCCCGGTGATGGTGCGGATGCGCTTGCTGCGCAGCGCCACCACTCGGGCCGCGTCCTCCAAGGACAGGACGCCCGCGACACAGGCCGCCGAGATCTCACCCTGGGAGTGCCCGACCACGGAGGCGGGTGCGACTCCGCACGCCTCCCAGGTCCTGGCCAGAGAGACCATGACGGCGAACAGGACGGGCTGGATCACATCCACCCGGTCGACGTCCACCCCGCCCGCGTGACCGTCCTTGTCGAACAGCACTTCGTGTACCGGCCAGTCCACCCACGGTCGGAGGGCGCGGGCGCACTCTCGAAGCTCCGCGGCGAAGACCGGGGACTCCTCGGCGAGCCGACCGGCCATTCCGGGCCACTGGGCTCCCTGACCGGGGAAGACGAAGACCGGACCGGCGGTGACGGCGGCGGCTCTACCGTGTGCCGCCCCCTCCTGCTCGTCCCCCCGCGAGAGGGCCTCCAGTGCCTCGACCAGTTCGGCGCGGTCGGCCCCGACCACCACGGACCGGAGTTCGAAGGGGGTACGAGTGGTCACCAGGGACAAGGCCACGTCGGCCGGGGAGAGGTCCGGTCGCTCCTTCATGGCCTCGGCGAGTCGCTTGGCCTGGCCGCGCAGGGAACCCTCCGTCTTGGCCGACAGCACCAGGGGAAGGGACGGGTTCCGCCCCAGGACGGCCGGGGTGCTCGGTTCCTCCTCCACAGCGGTCGGTGCGCCGTCCTCGCCGTCGACCTCCGCTGCGGGCGCCTCTTCCAGGACCACGTGGGCGTTGGTTCCGCTGGCACCGAACGCGGAGACCCCCGCGCGTCGGGGGTGGCCGTGAACGGTCCATTCGCGGTTCTCGTGCAGGAGCTCCACCCTGCCCGTCGACCAATCGATGGCGGGTGAGGGAGGCGAGGCGTTCAGTGTCCGGGGCATGGTCCGGTGGCGCATCGCCATCACCGTCTTGATGACCCCACCGATCCCCGCGGCGGCGGCGCTGTGGCTCAGGTTGGACTTCAGGGATCCCAGCCACAGCGGCTGCCCGTCCTCCGGACGTCCTTGCCCGTAGGTGGACAGCAGCGCATGCGCTTCGATGGGGTCGCCGAGCGTGGTCCCGGTACCGTGCGCCTCGACCAGGTCGACCTCGTCCGCGGTGACCCTGGAGTCGCGCAGTGCCTGCTTGATCACCTGGCGCTGCGCCTCCCCATTGGGCGCGGTCAGGCCGTTACTGGCCCCGTCCTGGTTCACCGCGCCACCGAGGACCAGCGCGAGTACGGGGTGGCCGTTACGGCGGGCGTCGCCGAGCTTCTCCAGTACCACCGTGCCGATGCCCTCACACCAGCCGGTTCCGTTGGCGTCGGCCCCGAAGGACCGGCAGCGACCGTCGGGGGAGAGCGCCCCCTGGGCGCTGAACTCGATGAACCCCTCCGGAGTGGATATGACCGTGGTGCCGCCGGTGAGCGCCAGGTCGCAGTCGCCCCTTCTCAGGGCGGCGACCGCCGTGTGCAGGGCGACCAGGGACGAGGAGCACATGGTGTCGATCGTGAGGGCGGGCCCCTCCAACCCGAGGGTGTAGGAGACCCGGCCCGCGGTCACCGCCCCGGAGCGACCGATCATCAGGTTTCCGCGCAGCTTCTCCGGGGCGGGACGCACGTCGCTGCCGTAGTCGTGGTCGGTGGCTCCCAGGTAGACGCCGGTTCGACTTCCCCGGAGGTTCTCCGGCACGATCCTCGCCCGTTCCAGGGATTCCCAGCAGGTTTCGAGGAAGAGCCGTTGCTGCGGGTCCATGGAGGTGGCCTCACGCGGAGAGATCCCGAAGAACCCGGCGTCGAAGAGCGCCACGTCCTCCAGGAAGCCGCCCTGGTCGCAGTACGTGGTCCCCTCGCGGCTCCCCGAAGGGTCGAAGACACCCTCCAGGTCCCACCCGCGGTCCGCGGGGAAGGAGGTCACGACGTCCCTGCCGGACTCGACCACGTCCCACAGGTCCTCGGGAGACCGGACACCACCGGGGAATCGGCAGGCCATACCGACGATCGCGATCGGCTCGGACGCGCCTTCCTCCACCTCGCGCAGACGCCGACGGACGGTCCTGAGCTCGGCGGTGGTGAGTTTCAGGTAGTCCCGCAACTTGCTCTCGTTGGCAGTCATGCGCTTCCCAGTTCGTTGTCGAGCAACTCGAACATCTCCTCGTCGGTGACGTCTCGCAGTTCGTCGGCGTCGCCCGCCGTCTCCCCGGCGGTGTCCGTTCCCTGGCGGTCCCACCTCCAGAGCAGCGAACGCATGCGTTCCACCACCGCGGATCGGACCCGGTCGTCGCCGTCCGCCTCCATCAGGTGTTCCAGCCGTTCCAGTTCGGCCACGGCCGCGCCCGAGGGATCCGGTGCGAACCGTTCGTAGAGGTGCTCGGCGATGGCGTCCACGGAGGGGTGGTCGAAGGCCAGCGTGACCGGCAACCGGAGGCCGGTCATCGCCGCGAGTCGGTTGCGCAGGCCCACCGATGTCACCGAGTCGAAACCGAGGTTCTTGAGCTGACCGGTCCTGACGACGACGTCGGTCCCGTCGTGTCCCAGCACGGCCGCCGCCGCATCCGCGACCCGTCGGCCCAGTTCCGCCAGGGCCTCCTCGCGTGGGAGCGAGGCCACCGATCCGGCGAGGTCGTCGTCCTGGGTCCGGTCGCTTTCGACGAGGTCGTCGAGGATCGGTGTGGGCTCGACCACGCCGCCGGGGGCGGCGAATCGGTTCCAGTCGATGTCGCCGACGACCGCGAGCGGGTCACCCGAGCCGACGACCCCGCACATCGCTTCGTAGGCGGCTTCGGAGGACATCGGGTGCGCGCCGCGTTCCCCGAACCACCGCTCCGTTCGGGCGTCGACCATTCCCGAGTCGCTCCAGACCGTCCAAGCGACGGACGTGGCGGGCAGACCGAGGGAGTGCCGATGCGCGGCCAGTCCATCGAGGTAGGCGTTGGCCGCCGTGTAGTTCGCCTGTCCGGCGGTGCCGAACAGGGCGCCGATCGAGGAGAACATGACGAAGGCGGACAGTGGTAGGTCCCGGGTGAGTCCGTGCAGGTGGCGCGCGGAGGTGGCCTTGGCCCGGAGCACACTTTCCAACTGCCGGTGGCCGAGGTTGTCCGCGGTCGCCGGGTCCAGGACTCCGGCGGCGTGGATCACCGCCGTCAGCGGCCGTTCCTCGGGGATGGCCGCGAGGACCGCGTCCAGCGCGTCCCGGTCGGAGGCGTCACAGGCCTCGATGGTGACCCGCGCCCCCAGTTCGGTCAGTTCCTCCCGTAGCCGCGGTGCGCCCGGGGAGTCCATGCCGCGTCGGCCCACGAGGACGAGGTGCTCGGCTCCGTCCCTGGCCAGCGAACGGGCCACCTGAGCGCCGACACCGCCGAGGCCGCCGGTCACGAGCACGGTCCCCTCCGGGCTCCACGGCGTCACCGTGCCCTCGGGGTGGGACGACAGACGCCGGACGAACGTGCCCGATCGGCGCACGGCGCACTGCCGCTCCTCGCTCTGGGCCAGGACGGCGACAGCGCGGTCCCACTCTCCGGGCTCCGGCCGATCGGGCAGATCCACCGTCCCGCCCCACGTGTCCGGGCGCTCGGCGCCCAAGGACACCCCCAGGCCCCAGAGCGCGGTCCGCACCGGGTTCGTCTCCTCCCCGGACACCGATACGGCCCCGCTGGTGAGGTACCACAGAGGAGCGGTGAGGCCCGCCTCCGAGTGGGCCCGGTGAACGGAGACCGCGGCCTGGACGGGAACCGGGACCTCGCCCTCGTATCCGTCCGACGTGCCGGGCAGGAAGAGAACTCCGCCGACGGGGTGTTCGGCGGCGATCTCGCGTAGCCGCGCGGCGAGTGGTCCACTCCCCTGGGCGGGATCGAACTCCACCCTCGTCGGTTCCGCTCCGGCCCTCGTCAGCGCGTCGGCCGGCGAAGCGGTGTCGGTGTCGTGGCCGGCCACCAGCAGCCACCGGCCCGTGGGAGAACCGGAGAGTGCCGAAACCGCCGTCCATCGCGGCCGGTAGTGCCGGTTGTCGAGGATCCTGCCGAACTCGGAGGTGGCGGGACGGCGCGGGGGCATCCAGAACCTGCGCCGCTGGAAGGCATAGGTCGGGAGCGGGAGTCGGTCGGCCCGCGTGACGTCGAAGGCGGCGGACCAGTCGACGTCGGCGCCCGCGGTGTGGGCCCCGGCCAGTGACAACAAGAAGGACCGGTTGCCGTCCTCCCCCCGTTGGAGGGTGCCCAGAACGGCGGCCTCCGGAAGGATCTTCTGCACGGGCAGGGTGAGCACCGGGTGCGGGCTGATCTCGACGAACATCCGGTGGCCGTCACGGTGGGCGGTCTCGACCGCCCCCTCCAGGTTCACCGTGCCGCGCAGGTTGTCGTACCAGTAGCCGGCGTCCATCGTCTCGGTGTCCAGGCGCTCCCCTGTCACCGTCGAGATGATCGGTACTTCGGACACGGTCGGGCCGATGCGGCCGAGCCGCTCCAGCAGGTGTTCGCGCACGCTTTCGACCTGGGGTGAGTGCGAGGCGTAGTCCACCGGCACCATTCGGGCTCGGGCGCCGCGTCCCTCGGCGAGAACGCGCAGCCTTTCGAGGGCCCGGGGGTCTCCGGACACGACCGTGTCCGTGGGGCTGTTCACCGCGGCGAGTGACAGGCCCGTGCCGGCTCGGCCGATCAGGGCTTCGGTGTCCTTCGCGGAAAGCCCCAGGGAGAGCATTCCTCCGTGGCCGGACAGGTTCCGCAGGGCCAGGGCCCGGACGGCCACGACACGAGCCGCCTCCCGGAGGGTGAGCGCGCCGGAAACGCACGCCGCGGCGATCTCACCCTGGGAGTGCCCGATCACCGCGGCGGGCTCGACCCCGTAGGCACGCCAGAGCTCCGCCAGCCCGACCATGACGGAGAACAGGGCGGGCTGGACCACGTCGACCCGGTCCTCCATCGCTCGGCCGGGGTCCGCGCACAGCACGTCCAGGGGCGAACGCTCCACGAGCCCGGAGAAGGCGTCGGCGCACTCCTCCACCCGTTTACGGAAGACCGGCGACGACTCCATCAGGTCCCTGGCCATACCCGACCACTGCGATCCCTGGCCGGGGAAGACGAAGACCGGGGCGAGCGACTCGTTCGCGGTACCGGTGACGAGGTCGGGCGAGATCGCTCCGGTCTCCAGGCCCTCCAGCCCGAGGAGGAGTTCCTCTTTCCCCCGACCGACGAGGACGGCCCGGTGTTCATACGAGCTGCGGGTCGTCGCCAGCGAGTAACCGATGTCCCGGACGTCCTCGTCGCCGCGCGCGAAGCGATCCCGCAACCGACCCGCCTGCGCCCGCAAGGCCTGGGGGGTGCGGGCGGACAGTACCCAGGGCGTCGGCCCCTGGGCCGGACCGACGTCGTCCGTCTCCGGTTCGAGGGCGGGTTCGAGTTCGGGGGCCTCCTCCAGGATCACGTGTGCGTTGGTCCCGCTGACCCCGAACGCGGAGACGCCCGCGCGACGTGGTCGTTCCCCCCGTCGCCACTCGACCGACTCGGTGAGCAGGTCGATCCCGCTCCCCTCCCACTCCACCTCGGAGGTGGGGGTGTCGATGTGCAGGGATCGGGGCAGACGACCCCGCTCCAGGGCGAGCAGCATCTTGATCACGCCCGCCGCCCCTGCCGCGGCCTGTGTGTGTCCGATGTTGGACTTGACCGATCCGAGCAGCAGCGGGTTCCCCGCGTCGCGGCCGCGCCCATAGGTCTCGATGAGCGCGTTGGCCTCGATGGGATCTCCCAGGACCGTTCCGGTGCCGTGTCCTTCGACGGCGTCGACGTCCTCGGGCGCCAACCCGGCGTCGGTGAGAGCCGCCCGTATGACCCGCTGTTGCGAGCGTCCGCTCGGGGCGGTGAGGCCGTTGCTCGCTCCGTCCTGGTTGACGGCGGTCCCCTTCAGGATTCCGAGGACGGGGTGTCCGGCGGCGACGGCGTCGGACAACCGCTCAAGGAGCACCAGACCGCCTCCCTCCGACCAACCGGTGCCGTCCGCTCCCGCGGCGAAGGACCTGCATCGGCCGTCCGGGGAGAGTCCGCGCTGCCTGCTGAACTCGACGAAGACACCGGGGGTCGACATCACGGCGGCGCCACCGGCCAGCGCCATGGAGCATTCGCCCGAGCGCAGTGACCGCGCGGCGAGGTGCATCGCGACCAGCGCCGAGGAACATCCGGTGTCCAGGGTGACCGCCGGCCCCTCCAGACCGAAGGTGTAGCTGACACGTCCGGAGAGAACGCTGGTCACGTTGCCGGTGAGCAGGTGCCCGGCGAGCTCCTCGGGGGTGTCGACGAGGTCGCCCTCGTAGTGGAAGGAGCACCCCCCGACGAACACTCCGGTGGGGGTTCCCCGAAGCGACGAGGGGGCTACTCCGGCGCGCTCGAACGTCTCCCACGCCAGTTCGAGGAGAAGGCGCTGTTGGGGGTCCATCGCCGTGGCTTCACGCGGCGAGATCCCGAAGGCCTCGGGGTCGAACTCGGCCGCGCCTCGGAGGAAACCGCCGCGGTCGGTGTAGGTCCGGCCGTGTTCCTCGGGGTCGCTGGAGTGGATGTCGGTGGGCCAGCCCCGGTCGGTGGGAAACCCCGATATCGCGTCGGATCCCGTGGACAGCAGATCCCAGAAGTCCTCCGGTGAGTCGACCTCACCCGGCAGGCGGCAGCCGGCGGACACGACCGCGATCGGCTCGTCCGATGGCATCTGCTGTAGGCGTTGTCGGGCCTTGTGCAGCTCGCCGGTGACCTTCTTGAGGTAGGCGAGCAGTCTCTCGTCGCTCATGGTGCCCCAAGCTCCTTGTCGATGAAATCGAACAGGTCGTCCGCGTTCGAGGACTCGATGTACCGGCCGACGGCCGACTCGGAATCCGTTTCGTTCACCGAGCCCGCTTCGTCGGCCGCGCGATCGTTCGGGCCCTCGGCGAGTCGGTCGGCCAGGTACTCCGCCAGAGCCCGCGGGTCGGGGTGGTCGAAGATGGTGGCGGCGCTCACCCTCAGACCCGTCCGCGCCCTGAGCCGGGTCCGGAGTTCGACCACCATGAGGGAGTCGAACCCGGCCTCCTGGAAGGCACGGGACGGGGTCACGGCGTCCAGGGAGGGATGGCCGAGAATGCGCGCGGTCTCTTCCCGCACCAGGGTCAGCAGAACGCGTCGGCGTTCGGAGGACGACAGTGTCCTCACCCGTTCGGCGAAACCGTCGTGCTCCTGCGCCTCGGTCCCGGTGTCGGTCCGTTCCTCCTCACCCGGCCCCTGCGCGTAGCCGAGTTCGTCGAGCAGGGGTCGTGTGCGCTCAGCGGTGTATCCGACCGAGAGACGTTCCCAGTCGACGTCGGCGACGACCACGCACGGGTCGGTTCCCGTCACCGCGTGGGCGAGCGCGCCCAGAGCCGTATCGGGGTCCATCGGGCGTAGTCCCCGACGGGTCAGGTGCTCGTCGACGCCGTTGATCCGCGCCATGCCCCCGCCGCCCCAGGGCCCCCAGGCGACGGAGGTCGCTCTCAGGCCCCGGCTCCGCCGGTTCTGCGCCAACCCGTCCAGGTAGGCGTTGGCCGCGGCGTAGGCACCCTGGGAACCGCTGCCCCAGACCGCCGCGACGGAGGAGAAGAGGACGAAGGCATCGAGGTCGCGGTCTCCGAGGACGCGATCCAGGTTGAGCGCGCCGAGCGCCTTGCCCGACGCGCACTCGGCCACCTCGTCCAGGCTCGTACCCGCCAAGGGTGCGAACCGGACGACGCCCGCGCTGTGCAGGACCGACCGCACCGGACCGCTCCCGGACTCCACGTCCTTGACGGCCGCGGCGAGGGCGGCCTGGTCCGCGACATCGCACGCCAGAGCGGTCACCCGCACCCCGAGTGCACGGACGTCGTCCACCCCGTCGGGTTCTCCCCCTCCTCTGCTCAACAGGACGATGTGCTCGGCTCCGCGCTCGCCCAGCCATCGGGCCAGGTGCGCCGCGATCCCACCGCTGCCGCCGGTGACCAGGGCGGTGCCGCTGGTCCGCCATTCCTCGGAGGTGCGCGCGGGGGCGCGAACGACGCGGGGGACGGACACCGCGCCCGATCGGACGGCGGCCTGGTCTTCGGCGTCCGTCCTGCTCAGAATGTCGACGAAGGCCTCGGCCGAACGGTCGTCCACGTGTGTCGGGAGGTCCACCAGTCCGCCGAGACGATCCGGGTGTTCAAGTCCCAGGGAACGCCCCATTCCCCAGATCGCCGACTGTGCCGGCCGTACCGGGCCGTCGTCGGGACGCACCGCGACGGCGTCATTGGTGACCATCCACAGCGGCACACCGGTGAGCGTGTCCTCCAGTGCCTGGAGCAGATGGATGTTGGCGGCCAATCCGGCGGCGATCCCGGGTGCTTGCGCGTGGGGACGCTCGTCCCGGCCCAGGAGAGAGACGACACCGGAGACCGCCGGAAGGTCGTCCCCGGTGTGCCGGCGCACCGCCTCACGGAGCGAGGGCCGGGAGCAGTCGACCGTGTCGACCTCGACCTCGACGACCTCGGCGCCGCGTGCGCGCAGGGCCCCGGCCAGTACGTCGGCGTCGGAGGGTTCCCGCCCGTCCGGGGTGAACAGCAGCCACCTGTCGGCCAGGGCGCCCCGGGATCGGACCGCGGGCCGCCAGGCGAGGCGGTAACCCGGCCCCGTGTCCGACGAGATGCCCCGATCCTTCCGGTACCACCGGGCGAGGGCGGGGAGTACTCCGTCGAAGGTCACGTCGGCGTCCAACCCGAGGAGGCTTCTGATCCCCTCGGAGTCCCGGTTCTCCACCGCGCTCCAGAACTCGTGCTCTCCGGGGTCGGCCGGGGTCGGCCGGACCCGGTCCTCCAGCCAGTAGCGCCGGCGCTGGAACGGATAGGTCGGAAGCTCGACCAGGCGTCTTCCCCGATTCCACGCGGACCAGTCGACCGTCTCCCCCTGGGCGTACAAGAGGGCCAGCGCGGAGGCGAACGCCTCCGTCTCCGGAGCGCCGCTCCGTTGGGCGGGGACGGCGACGACGTCCTCGTCCTGCCCCTCTCTCACGGCGGCGGTCAGGATCCCGGCGGGACCCACCTCCAGGAAACGGCGCACGCCGGAGGCACGCAGTTCCCCGATGCCGTCGTGGAAGAGCACGGCCTGCCGGGCGTGGGCCACCCAGTACTCGGGGTCGGTCAGCTCACCGTGCGCCCAGGCCCCGGTGACGTTCGAGACCACGGGAACCGTCGGTTCTCGGTAGTCGATCCGCTCGGCGACCGCCCTGAACTCGTCCAGGACGGGTTCGATCAGGGGTGAATGGAAGGCGTGACTGACCGTCAACCGCTTCGACCTGCCCGGAAGCGCCGCCACGACCTCGTCCACCGCGTCCACGGCACCCGAGATCACGCAGGATCGGGGACCGTTGACCGCGGCCAGGGACACCGCCCCTCCGTGTTCCTCGATCGCGGCGAGCACCTGTTCTCGGGGCGCGCTCACCGCGACCATCGCACCGCCCTCGGGCAACCGCTGCATGAGCCGGCCCCGGGCGACCACCAGCGCGCACGCGTCACGGAGCGACCAGACACCCGCGACGTGGGCCGCCGCCAACTCTCCGATCGAGTGCCCGATCAGCGCCTTGGGTTTCAGGCCCAGGCCGGTCAGCAGCCGGTAGAGGGCCACTTCGAACGCGAAGAGGGCCGGTTGGGCGAACTCGGTGCGGTTCAACGTCTCCGGGTCCGCGTGCTCCGCCTCGGCGAACACGATCTCGCGAAGTGAACGGCCGAGAAGGGGGTCGCACTCGGCACAGACGGCGTCGAACGCCTCGGCGAACGCGGGGAACCTCGCGTGCAGTCTCCTGCCCATACCCGCGCGCTGGGCTCCCTGTCCCGTGAAGAGGAAGGCCGTTCCGCCCGCGTCCCCCTTGCCCGACGACGGTTCGCCCCCCTCCGCGATCTCACGCAATGCGGCCAGAAGGGCGTCGCGATCGTCACCGACGGCGACCGCCCGGTGTTCGAAACCGCTCCGGCCGACCGCCAGGGTGTGGCCCACGTCCGCCGCGTCCAGGCCGGGACGAGCCACCACGTGGGCGTGCAGCGATGCGGCCTGGGCGCGCAGGGCCGCGGCGGAGCGCGCCGAGAGCGGCCACGCGAACGGCGGCCCCTGTTCCCCATGGCCTTCGGAGGCTTCGGGTCCCTCGACCTCGGTCGGGATCGGGGTCGGCGGCTCCTCGATGATCACGTGGGCGTTGGTGCCGCTGATACCGAAGGCCGAGACACCCGCGCGCCGGGGTCCGCCGTCCTCACGGCGATTCCAGGGCGTGGAGGAGTCCAGCAGACGCACGGCCCCGGTGTCCCAGTCCACGTGCTCGGAGGGGTTCTCACAGTGCAGGTTCGGGGGCAGTTCCTCGTGACGCATCGCCATGAGCGCCTTGATGACCCCCGCCGCCCCGGCGGCGGCCTGGGTGTGGCCGAAGTTGCTCTTCATGGCGCCGACCAGGACCGGCCTCTCCGGAGGGCGGTCCTGCCCGTAGGTCTCCAGGATCGCCTGTGCCTCGATGGGGTCACCGAGCACGGTGCCCGTACCGTGCGACTCGACGAAATCGACGTCGGCCGACTCCAGTCCGGCCTCGTCCAGGGCCCGCCGGATCACGCGTTGCTGCGCGGGCCCGTTGGGCGCGGTCAGACCGTTGCTCGCGCCGTCCTGGTTGACCGCGCTGGATCTGAGCAGCCCCAGCACCTGGTGCCCCTTACGGCGGGCGTCGGACAACCGTTCCAGCACGACCAGGGCGGCCCCTTCGGACCAGCCGGTGCCGTCCGCGGCCGACGAGAAGGTCTTGCACCTGCCGTCCGGAGCCAGTCCGCGCTGCCTGCTGAACTCGACGAACAGGAGCGGGCGGGACATCACGGTGACGCCTCCGGCCAGAGCGAGCGAGCACTCGCCCCTACGGAGCGACTGGGCCGCCATGTGCATCGCCACCAGGGAGGAGGAGCACGCCGTGTCGATGGTGACCGCCGGGCCCTCCGCCCCGAGCGAGTAGGCGACCCGGCCGGAGACCACGCTCTGTGACCGCCCGGTCAACAGGTAGCCCTCGACCTCTTCCGGGACCTGCCTGCCGTCCGCGGCGTAGTCCTGCATGTTGGTCCCCACAAAGACCCCGACCGGTTCCTCCTTCAAGGCGCTCCGGGGGATGCCCGCGCGTTCCACCGCTTCCCAGGAGACCTCCAGCAGCATGCGCTGTTGGGGGTCCATGGCCAGCGCCTCCCGCGGGGAGATACCGAAGAACTCGGCGTCGAAGTCCGGTGCGTCATAGACGAACCCGCCCGATCGCACTCGGGACTTGCCCCTGCTGTCGGGGTCCGGGTCGTAGAGGTCCGTCGGCCAACCGCGGTCGGCCGGGAAGTCCGAGATCGTGTCCTCTCCGTCCCGGAGTACGTTCCAGAGGTCCTCCGGTCCGCGTACCCCGCCGGGGAGGCGGCAGCCGACGGCCACCACGGCGATGGGATCGTCCTGGTCGGCGGGGAGCACGGAGCGTGCTTCGGTCCGGGTGCTCCCGACCCGATCCCCGAACAGACGGGTCGCCAGGTCCCGGGCCACCTCCCTCGGGGTGGGCCGATCGAAGAGGAGCGTGGTCGGCGTGCGCAGCCCTGTCGCATTGTTCAGACGGTTGCGCAGTTCGACCGACATCAGGGAGTCGAAGCCGATCTCCTTGAAGGCTCCGTCGGCGTCGATCGCCCCCGGTTCCGGTGCGGCGACCACGACGGCGGCGTGTTCGCGGACCAGGTCGAGGAGCGCACCCTCACGCTCGTCCGCCGGCATTCGCGACAGGCGTTCGGTCAGCGGATCCGGATCCGCGCCGGCTCCGACGGAGGCGGCGGCACGACGCCCGACCAGGGAGCGGAAGAGCGAAGGAAGGGTCCCCTCCCCCGCGAGTACTCCCAGTGCGCTCGAATCGAGGCGTACCGGGAGGGTGTGGGCCGCACCGGTCCCCACGGCGGAGTCGAAGAGGGCGAGGGCCTCCTCCGTGGCCAGCGGCAGCATCCCGGAGCGGGCCATCCGCGCGAGGTCCGCTTCGGAGAGGTGGCCGCTCATCCCGCTGCGCTGGTCCCAGTACCCCCAACCCAACGAGGTCGCCGGTAGGCCCAGGGACCTGCGGTGGGCGGCCAGGCCGTCGAGGAAGGCGTTCGCCGCGGCGTAGTTGGCCTGGCCCGGACCACCCAGGACGGCCATGACGGAGGAGTAGAGCACGAACAGGGAGATCGGATGGTCCGCGGTCAACTCGTGCAGGTTGACCGCCGCGTCCGTCTTCGGCCGCAGGACACGCTCCAACCGCTCCGAGGTCAAGGAGGTGAAGACCGCGTCGTCGAGGATCCCCGCGGCGTGGACGACCCCCGTGAGCGGCGCGTCCTCGGGGACCGAGGCCAACGCCTCGGACAGCCGATCCCGGTCCGCCGCGTCACAGGCCTCCCAACGCACCTGGGCGCCGGCCCGCGTCAACTCCTCGGTCAGGTCGGCGGCGCCCGGGGCGTCGGCCCCGCGCCGGCTCAACAGCAGCAGGCTCCGTACCCCGTGGGTGTGCACCAGGTGTCGGCAGACCAGTCGGCCCAGGGTGCCCGAAGCACCCGTGACCAGTACGGTGCCCTCGGTCCGCGGCACCGGCTCGGTGGCCGCGGCCACCGGTTCCAGCCGCGGCACCAGCACGGACCCCCGACGGAGGGCGAACTCGGGCTCGCCCGAACCCAGGGCCGCGTGGAGTGCGGCCTCCGACTCGGGAGAGTCGTCGATGTCCACGAGCAGCAGACGGCCGGGGTGCTCGGCCTGTGCCGAGCGGACGAGTCCCCTGACCGCCGAGCCGACGGGGTCGACCGGGTCGCCCTCGCAGGTCGGAACGGCCCCTCGGGTGACGACCGCGATCAGACGGTCCTGCGCCAGCCCTTCCCGGAGGGTCCCCAAGACCTCCGTCAGGACCGTACGTGTCGCTGAGGCCATGTCGGAAGAGCCCTCGACCGGGGCCGGGCGCAGGAGTTCGGGTTCCTCCGTGCCCGGAGCGGCGGCGGTGCCGGAACGGGGCGTCCAGGCGACCCGGTAGAGCTGTTCGGGGGCCCTCTCGGCGAGCGGTCGACTCCACTCGGGCGAGGGTTCTTCGAGCCGGACCTCCTCCACGGTGAGAACCGGGTCGCCCTGGGAATCGACGGCGAGGACACGGAACCGGTTCGGGCCGGTCTCGGTCAGGCGCAGGGTCAGACGTCGCGCGGCGACGGCGTGGACCTCCACGCCCCGCCATACCGTGGCGACCGTTCCGGAGCCGTCGGAGTGCGCGGCCCGCGACCCGGCCGTGAGCAACGCCGGGTGGAGGGTGTACCCCCCGGACGCGTCCACCGACTCACCGGCACGGTCCAGGGAGCACTCGGCGTAGACGTCGTGACCGTCCCGACGTACATGCGTCAACGTGCGCATCGCGGGGCCCAAGCCGAGTCCACGGCGGGCGAGCGTCGTGTACAGGTTCTCGGGGTCGACCGGGGACCCGTTGGGGCGTATGACGTGTTGCGGGGCCGTGGGCTCACCCGCACCGAGTACGCCCCGAGCGTTCAGCGTCCAGTCGCGTCCGTGCGATTCGGGCCTGGAGAAGGCGCGCAGGACCCTGCGCCCCTCCTCATCCGGGGGTTCGACGACGACCCGGACCGCCGTACCGCCGTTCTCGGGTACCACCAGCGGATTTTCCAGGGACAGCTCGTCGATGACGTCACGGTTCACCTCGCCGGCCGCGTACATGGCCAGTTCCAGGAAGAACTCGGGGGGCGCGACCGCGGTCTCCCCGATCCGGTGGTCGGTGAGCCAGGGCGAGTCCTGTGGGCCGAGTCGGCCGAGGAACATGTGTCCGCCGGCGTCCGGAAGCTCCGTGGACGCGCTGATCACGGGGTGATTCCGCCGGTCCAGTCCGACCGCGGCCACATCCGCGTTCCCTCGGGCCCTGCCGAGCCAGAGCCTCCTGCGTTGGAAGGGGTACGTGGGAAGGTCCACCGGGGGCCTGTTCCCCAGGACGCGCTCCCAGTCGACGACGACCCCGTTCGCGTGCGCTTCTCCCACGGCCCGCAGGAAGCGGTCGCCGCCGCCCTTGTTACGGGCGAGTGTGGCCAGCGGGACGGCCGGGCGACCGTGCTCCTCGAAGGTCTCCCTCAGGGCGGAAGCGAGCACCGGGTGCGGAGCGGATTCCAGGAAGGCCTCGTGGCCCGCGTCGAGGAGCGTCGTGATCGCGTCGTGGAAGCGCACCGGTTCCCGGAGGTTGCGGTACCAGTAGACGGTGTCGAGCTCTTCGGTCGGGAGCGCACCGCCGGTGACGGTCGAGTAGAAGGGGACGCGGGAGGCCCGGGGTCGTACCGGTTCCAGGTCCGCGAGCATCTGTTCGCGCAGTACCTCGACCTGCGGAGAGTGCCCCGCGACGTTGACCTCTGGGATCCTGCGCGCCGAGTGGCCCTCGGCGGTGAGGGCGGCCGACAACTCCTCGATCGACCCGGGGTCGCCGGAGACCCCGGTCGACGCCGGTCCGTTCACGGCGGCCACGGCCAGGGCGTCGCCCCATGGCAGGATCCTCTCCCCCACCTCGTCCGCGGGGAGATGGACGGACAGCATCGCCCCGGCCCCGTCGAGCCGGGACCAGGCCCGGCTGCGCAGGGCCGCGATCCTGGCGGCGTCCGACAGCGACAGCGCACCCGCGACGTAGGCGGCGGCCACCTCGCCCTGGGAGTGTCCGACGACCGCGGCGGGTTCGACCCCGTACTCACGCCAGATGGCGGCCAGCGAGACCATCATGCTGAACAGCGCGGGCTGGACCACGTCCACCCGGGTCAGGGAGGGCGCACCCGGTCGTCCGAGCAGCACGTCCACCACGTCCCAGTCCAGGAACTCCCCCAGGGCGTCGGAACAGGCGCGGAGTTCCTCGGCGAAGGCCGGATGGGTCTCCCAGAGCCCCCGTGCCATGCCCTTCCACTGCGAACCCTGACCGGGAAAGACGAAGACGGGACGCCTCGCCCGTCCGGGGGCCGTGCCCCGGACCAGGTCCACGTGCTCGCCACCGCCCTCCAGCGCGGCGAGCCCTTCGTCGAGGCTTCGACCTTCGGACGCGAACACCACGGCCCGGTGTGAGAAGGCGGTACGGGACGTCGCCAGAGTGGCGCCGAGGTCGACGACGTCGGAGGGCTCCTCCGCGATCCGCGCGCGGAGCCTCCCGGCCATCGCACGCAACGCCCCCTCGTTCCTGGCCGCCAGGGCGACGGGCACCGTCTCCGGTCCGGAGGCCGTGGACCCGTCCGAGACGTCGGCCCACTCCGGAGCCTCCTCCAGCACGGCGTGTGCGTTGGTACCGCTGATACCGAACGAGGAGACCGCGGCCCTGCGCGGTCCGTCCGTGCCGGCCCAGGGCCGGGCCTCCTCGAGCAGGCGCAGCCGTGACCGGCTCCATTCCACATGCGGTGTGGGCTCTTCCAGGTGCAGTGTCCTCGGCAGCACTCCCCCACGCATGGCCATGACCATCTTGATCACGCCGCCGACACCGGCCGCCGCCTGTGTGTGGCCGATGTTGGACTTCAACGACCCCAACCACAGCGGAGAGTCCTCGGACCCGTCTCCGTAGGCGTCGGTGAGGGCGTTCGCCTCCACGGGGTCTCCGAGCACCGTTCCGGTGCCGTGTGCCTCCACCGCCTGGACGTCCGCGGGGGTCAGGTCCGCGTCGGCGAGGGCACGCCGGATCACCTGGCTCTGTGCTCGGCCGTTGGGCGCGGTGAGTCCGTTACTGGCGCCGTCCTGGTTGATCGCCGTCCCTCGGATGACGGCCAGCACCTTGTGCCCGTGCCTTCGAGCGTCGGACAGACGTTCCAGGAGGAGCATGCCGGCTCCCTCGCCCCACCCGGTGCCGTCGGCGTCCGAGGAGAAGGGACGGCACCTGCCGCTGGGAGAGAGACCTCCTTGACGCGTGAACTCGCTGAAGATCCCCGGGTCGGACATGACGGTGGCCCCACCGGCGAGCGCCCGATCACACTCGCCCGCGCGCAGCGCGCGCACGGCGAGGTGGATGGCCACGAGGGAGGAGGAGCACGCCGTGTCGACCGACAGCGTGGGACCTTGCAGACCCAACGTGTAGGCGATCCGGCCCGAGGCCACGCTGGTGGTGGTTCCGGTGAGCAGGTACCCGGCGACGTCCTCCGTGGTCGCCGTCTCCTCGGGACCGTACTTCTGCGGCATGGCTCCGACGAAGACACCGGTGTCGCCACCGCGGAGGGAGTCCGGGACGATACCGGCTCTTTCGAGGGCCTCCCACGAGGTTTCCAGCAACAACCGCTGCTGGGGCTCCATCGACGCCGCCTCTCGGGCGGATATACCGAAGAACTCGGGATCGAAGTCGGTGGCCTCGTGCAGGAACCCGCCCTGGCGGGTGGCACTGGTGCCGGCGTCCCTTCCCTGCGACGCGAAGAGTGCGGACAGATCCCATCCGCGGTCGGTGGGGAAGTCCCCGACCACGTCGCGTCCCTCTCGGACGATCTCCCAGAGTCGTTCGGGGGTGTCGGCCCCGCCGGGGAACCGACAGGCCATGGAGACGATCGCGATGGGTTCGGACGGGTCCGCCGGACCGACGCCCTGCTCCGCGTCTCGACGGTCCGTCCCCAGGTACGCGGCCACCGCCTCCGGGGTGGGGTGGTCGTAGACCAGGGAAGCGGGGAGTCGCGCCCCGACCTCACCGGCGAGCCCGTCACGGAACTCCACGGCGGTGAGCGAGCTCATCCCCAGGTCCTGGAAGGACGTCCGGGGGTCGATGTCACCAGGGTGTTCGTAACCCAACAACGCCGCCACGTGCGTCAGGACGAGCGGTAGTGGGTCGATCGCGGGCGCTCGGGTGTCGGCACCGGTGTCGGTGTCGGTGTCGGCTTCGACGGGCTCGGGTGCCGGGATCTCGGAGGGGGCGCGAGACTCCCGCTCCGGTCCCGCGACCGGCTCGGGCAACGGATACCGTCGGCGCTGGAAGGCGTAGTGGGGTAGCGACACCCGATGTCCACCATCGAAGAAGCCGTCCCAGTCGACCTGATCGCCGTCGACGTGCAGCCCGGCGAGGGCGGCGACCGCGGTGACGGTCTCCTCACGGTCGCGGCGGAGACCGGGCAGGAAGACCGCGTCGGAGGTGTACGACTCCTTCGCGCCGACGGTGAGCACGCCGTCCGGGCCCAACTCCAGGCACCGGACCACCCCCGCCTGTTCCAGGGCCCGCACGCCGTCCAGGAAACGGACCGGCTTCCTGGCGTGCCCGACCCAGTACTCGGGGTCGCTCAGCAGCCCCGGACCGGCGAGGCCACCGGTCACGTTGGAGACGACCGGGATCAGGGGTTCGTGCAGGGTCAAGCCCTCCACGGCCCGGCGGAAGTCCGCGAGCATGGGGTCGATGAGTGGTGAGTGGAACGCGTGGCTGACGTTCAGCCGGCGGCTCTTGACACCGTCGGCGTTCATCGACGCCGTGATCTCCTCGACCGCGGCCGCCCCTCCGGCGACGACGGTCGCGCGCGGACCGTTCACCGCGGCGATGTCCACGACCCCCGTCCACTCCGCCACGTACGGGGCCACCTCGGCCTCCGACGCCCGGAAGGACACCATCGCGCCGGTACGAGGTAGGGCCTGCATGAGGGAGCCGCGGGCGGCGACCAACGCACAGGCGTCGGCGAGGTCGAAAACACCGGCGACGTGCGCGGCCGCGATCTCACCGATCGAGTGACCCAGCAGGTGCCCCGGACGCACCCCCCAGCTTTCGTAGAGGCGGTAGAGGGCGACTTCAAGGGCGAAGGTGCCGCACTGCGTGTACAGGGTTTCGTGCAGCAGGCCCGCGGCCTCGGTGCGAGGGACGGCCCAGACCACGTCCTTCAGGGGACGGTCGAGGTGGCTATCCAGGAGCGCGACGGTTCGGTCGAAGGCGTCCGCGAACACGGGGAAGGCGGCGTGCAGTTCCTCCCCCATACCCGGCCGTTGAGCTCCCTGCCCGGTGAAGAGGAAGGCCGTTCCACCCTCCCGCACACGTCCCTGGTGGACGTTCTGGTCGGGTCTGCCGTCCACGTAGGCGGCCAGTGCCCGTGCCAGCTCGTCACGGTCCCGGCCCACGACCGCCACCCGATGGGGCAGTCCCGTGCGCCGGGTCGCCAGTGAGTGTCCGACGTCCGAGGGGTGCGCCGCGGGAGCGGCATCGACGAGGCGTCGGGCCTGCTCCTTGAGAGCGTTCGGGCCCTGGGCCGAGACCGTCCAGGCCACGGTCCGCGGGCCTTCCGTGGTCCTCTCGACGGTCTCGGTCCGTCCCGGTGCGCCGGTGACGACGACGTGGCAGTTGGTCCCGCCCATGCCGAACGACGAGACCCCGGCCACGTGCGGCGCCGGCCAAGGCATGCGTTCGGTCACGACCCTCAGGTTGAGCTCTTCCAAGGGGATGCTCGGGTTGGGCCGGGAGAAGTTGAGACTGGGGACGAGTGCTTCGTGATGGACCGACAGAACGGTCTTGAGCAGCCCGAGGATCCCTGCGGCACCTTCGAGGTGACCGATGTTGGTCTTGACCGATCCCACGAGCAGTGGTGAGCCCGGTTCCTGGGCGGCCCCCAGGGCCTCGCCCAGGGCGGCGGCTTCGATGGGGTCTCCGACGGGGGTGCCGGTGCCGTGCAGTTCCACGTATCCGACCGCCCCCGGTTCCACCCCGGCCCGGCGGTAGGCGGAATCGAGCAGCGCCGCCTGCGCGGGCGCGCTGGGCACCGTCAGGCCGCCCCCGCCCCCGTCGTTGTTCATGGCACTGCCCGCGAGGACCGCGTAGACCCGGTCACCGTCGGCCATCGCCTCGGCGAAGGGCTTCAGCACGACGAATCCGCCGCCCTCTCCTCGCACGAAGCCGTTGGCCCTCTCGTCGAAGGCGTAGCAGCGACCGTCGGGAGAGAGCGCCCCGAAGGCCCCCATACGAGCGGTGCCCCGGCCGGAGAGATTGAGGTGTACGCCCCCCGCGACGGCCACGTCGCACTGGCCGGAACGCAGGCTCTCGCAAGCCATGTGGACGGCCACCAGGGAGGACGACTGGCCCGTGTCCAGGACGAGGCTCGGGCCACGGAGCCCCATGGCGTAGGAGACGCGGTTGGCGATCATGCTCCTCGCCGCACCGGTGACCGCGTGCCGAGCGTCCACTCCGGTACCGGAGGCGTCACGGAGCACCGCGTAGTCGTCCCCGATCGCCCCCACGTAGAGACCCGTCGTGGGTAGGGAACGGACGTCCGTTCCCTGGTCCTCCAACGCCTCCCAGACCAGCTCCAGGGCGAGCCTTTGGTGCGGGTCCATCTCGGCGGCCTCTCTCGGGGAGATCCCGAAGAAGGGTGCGTCGAACGACTCGACGTCGTCCAGGAAGCCGCCCCGTGCGACGAACCCGGGCAGTCCAGGACCGTCGGACCAACGTCCCTCGGGAACCTCTCGGACCGCTTCGACCCCGGAACCGATCAGGGACCAGAGTTCATCGGGTCCATGCGCCATGGGAGCCCGGCAGGACATGCCGACGACGGCTATCGGGAGGTCTCCGGCCTCGTCGCTTCGGAAACCCGATCCGCCGAGCGTGAATTGCTGCACCATCTCCACCTTCCGGCGAGCACAGAACGAATGGCACACAGAGGTACTTGTCCGGTTTGAGCCTGCCCCTCGTCGTGGGGCGCCAACAACCCCTAACATCGCCCCCTAGGACCCCTGTTTGTGCACCTGCGGCGGACACGTAGGCGGTGGATTGGAATACTGGTCCACATGCTCGATAGACGACTCAGATTCGGCGTCGTACTGATCTCATCCGGCTGCACCGCAGCGGAGTGGGCGAAGAAGTGCGCACGGGCGGAAGCGTTGGGATACGACGTCATCGGGGTTCCCGATCACCTTAATTTGATGTCTCCCTTTCCTTCCATGGTGGCGGCCGGTTCGGCCACCAGCCGACCAAAGATCGCCGCTTATGTAATCAACAGCTGTTTCTACAATCACGCCCTTTTAGCCCGAGATGTGGCCACGACCGACCTTCTCCTCGACGGCAGGCTCGAAATCGGAATGGGAACCGGTTACGTCGAGCACGAATTCGTATCGGCCGACATCGAGTTCGGGAGTCCGGGGTCGCGGGTCCGGCGGCTGGAGGGGGCTCTGTCCGGTCTACGGGAGTTCCTGGACTCGGACGTGCTTCCGTACCCCGCGCAGCGTCCGCACCCGCCCCTGATGATCGGAGGCCACGGCGAACGTGTCCTGCGCCTGGCCGCCCACGAGGCGGAGATCGTCGGTTTCACGGGAGCGAGGTTTCGCCCTGAATACGGCAGGACCGGCCTGGTCGACGCACCGACACTGGAGAAGAGGGTCGACTTCGTGCGGGCGGAGACCTCCTACCGGCCCGATGGTGTGGAGTTCAACGTGCTGAGCAAGGCCACCGTCCTCACCGGCGACCGTCGCGCCGCCGGCGACCGACTCCGGGAGCGGTACGGGCCCGACCTGACCATCGATCAGGTCCTCGAACTCCCCACCGTGTTCGTCGGCCGCCCACGCGATATCGCCGAACAACTGGAGAGCCACACCGAAAGGTTCGGCATCACCTACTACACGGTGATGGAGGCCGCCATGGAGGACTTCGGGAAGGTCATCGAACTCGTGCGTTGACCGCACCCTCGACCACTCGAACCGCGGCCTCCACCCCACCGGCCCGTTCGAAGGCGCGGCGCATGTCCTCCACCGAGGTCCGCACCGTGTCGTCGGTCGAGATCTCGTCGGCGAGTCGACGCAGATGGTCCACCATGTCCTCCGGACCCTCCCGAAGCACCCTTCCCAGGTTGAGCTGCTCGATGCGGTCCGCGTTGGCGCGCTGTTCGCCCATCTGGGGCGCGGCGAGCATCGGGACACCGAAGCTCAGGGACTCCATGACGCTTCCCATCCCCGCGTGTGTGAGGAACAGCCGCGCGTGCCCGAGCACTTCCAGTTGCGGCACCGTCACGTGGACCTCGCAGTTGCGCGGGACCTCGCCGAGAACGGCCGGGTCGACGTGTCGTCCGATCACCAGGACCACGTGCCAGGACGAGTCACCGAAGGCCTGGATGACATCCCGGAAGAAGTCGGGCCGGTTGTGATAGAGGGTGCCGAGGGAGACCAGGAGCACGGGGCGGTCCGGCGGGGGCGTCCAGCCCTGGTCCCCTCGCCCCTCGCGCAGGCAGGGTCCGACGAAACGGAAGCTCTCGTCGAAGCTGTGCCCCTCGAACTGGAACTCCCGCGGCAGGAAGACGAGGTGTTCGGGAACACCACGGCCGAGCGAGTCCATGAGCTCGACCAGGGTGAGCCCCTCCTTGATCGCCATCCGCCGCATGCGAAGGATGAACCCGTAGAGCCTCGGGTCCAGCTTGTTGAACTTGACGTACTCGTCGGTCAGCGACCACGCGTCGTTGGACACGAAGTTGGGCCAGGAGGGCACCGCCGGTATGCCGTGCCGGTAGGCCAGCAGGCGACCCCACCAGGCGACCAGGCCATCGAAGACCACGAGGTCCGGTCGATTCCGCGCGAACCAACCGTCAAGGCTCTCGGAGAGGTGCCGGGTCTCCCTCAGCCCGGACAGGAGGCCTCGGGTGACGTCGAGTCCGCTCAGCGTGAGGGGCTTGGCCTCCGAACCGGGCATCGTGGTCTGGTACGGCACCGGTTCGGCACCGGCCTCCTTGACCCGACCCTCGTGTTCCTCCGTGACGAAATAGCTCACTCGGTGTCTTCTCCGGACGAGCGCCGAGACCAGGCCCAGTGTCGGGTTGATGTGTCCTGTGGCCGGGGGGGCCATGAAGACGAAATGTGCCACGTCGACTCCGTCGCTTACTCCTAGATTAGACTTTCGGTCAGACTAGTGATTTTTCGGGCATCAGACCAATGACAACTGTCATCCCGTTCGCATGATATTCACCCTAAGCACGGACACGATCGGAACGACATCATGAAAGTGGATCGAGAATGAGAATTCAGAGATCTCCGTAGTCTCCGCAGCAGAAGTGAAAGGTCTCCGTCATGAACGAGAACACCAAGCAGATCGTCGTCATGTCCGCCACCTCGGTCGCCGGTGGTGTGATCGGAGGCGTCGCCGGCCTGTTCGTACTCGGCCCGCACATCCTCATCCCGATCGGTGTGGTGATCGGCATCGCGGTCGGGCTCAGCCTGAGCAAGCGCAGCCGCCAGGCCTGACCCACCCCTTCCGAAGCCGGACGACCCGCAGCCGTTCACACTCGTCCCAGCTCGAAGAAACAGCTCATCGGAGAGACATCATGGAGTTTCGCCACCTCTCGGTGGAGGGAGCCGTGGAGTTCGGTTTCCCCGTGTTCCCCGATGACCGGGGATGCTTCGCGTCCTCGCTCATGGAGTCCGACTTCGTGCGCGCGCTCGGGCGCCGGCCCTTCCGGCCCGGTCAGGTCAGCTTCACCCGCTCCCGCAAGGGTGTGGTGCGCGGGGTCCACTACACGGCCACCCCTCCGGGGTGCGCCAAGTTCGTGCACTGCCCGGCCGGACGTGCGCTCGACATGGTCGTGGACCTCAGGGTCGGCTCACCCACCTGGGGGCGGTGGGACTCGGTGCTCATCGGCCCCGACTCACCGAAGGCGGTCTACCTTCCCGTCGGGGTGGGACACGCCGTACTGGCACTTGAGGAGGGGACGGTGATCACCTATCTCCTCTCGGAGGAGTACGTGCCCGCGAACGAGTTGGGGGTCGACGTCCACGATCCGGAGTTGGGGCTACCCCTACCGGAGGGATCGGGTCTCATCCGGTCCACCCGTGACGCTTCCGCCCCCACGGTGGCGAAGGCGCTCGAAGCGGGACTGCTGCCCACGTATGAGGACTCCATCGCCGGGGAGAAGGCCCTGACCGAGGCCTGAGGACACCCGGCCCGGGAGCGCCCCACCGCTCACAGCCAACCGCGGCCCTGAGCCACCAGGGCCGCCTCGGACCGGGTCCGGGTGTCCGTCTTGCCGATCGCCGAGGACAGGTGATTGCGCACCGTCCCCTCCTTGAGGAACAACCGCTTGGCCGTTTCGGTGATGGTGTCCCCCTCCAGCACCCCCAGGAGTACTTCCTTCTCCCTGGAGGTGAGGGGGTTGATGCCGTGGGTGAGGGACTCCGCGGCCAGTGTCGGATCCACGACCCTGACCCCCTTGCTCACCTTGCGCACGGCCTTCGCCAGCTCCTCGGGAGGCGCGTCCTTGACCATGAAACCCGTGGCTCCGGCGGACATGGCGCGAACCAGATAGCCGGGCCGGCTGAAGGTGGTGCAGATCAGGACCCGGCACCCCGGGACGTTTCGGCGTAGCTCCTCCGCGGCGGCGAATCCGTCCTTGCCGGGCATCTGGATGTCGAGCAGGGCCACGTCCGGACTCGTCTCACGAGCCGCGGCGAGTACCTCTTCCCCGGTACCCACCTGGGCCACGACCGTGATGTCGGATTCGAGGTCGAGCATGGCGGCGAGCGCGCCGCGGATCAACGCCTGGTCGTCCGCCACGAGGACACGGATCATTCGTTGCTCCCATCAGTCTCCGGTGGAGCCGATCCGCCACCCTCGAAGTCGTCCTCGGGGTGGAGGGCCGCCGCCACGTAGAACCCTCCGTCGGGGCGCCGACCGAACCTGAGTTCGCCCCCTTGATCCGTGATCCTCTCCTCCAGGCCGCGCAGACCATTCCCCTTGACCACGGGTCCAACGCCCGGACCGTTGTCCAGCACCTCCACGCCGTTCCTGTCAAGGCGGATCTCGACCACCGTGGCGTCCGAGTGCCGTACCGCGTTGGTCACCGCCTCTCGGACCACGTAGCCGAGCACCCGTTGCGCGTCCGAGGAGACCTCGTCCACCGCTCGTGGAAGGCGTGGAACGATCCCCACGGAGCGGAGGACGACTCCGGCCCCCGCGATCTCGCCCGCCAGTGTCACCGATCGGTAGTCCGACACCGTGGCTCGAACGTCCGACAGCGACTGCCGGGCCACCTGTTCGACCTCTCCCGCCTGTCGCGCCTCCTGCTCGTGTCCGGCGTGTTCGAGGACGCGTCGGAGCACCCCCGCCTGGACGGTGATGGAGGTGAGGCTGTGGCCCAGGATGTCGTGGAGTTCCCGGGCGACACGTTCACGTTCCTTCACGACGGCGAACTCCGCCACCTCGTCCCTGGCCCTGCGCAACTCACCGTTGGCGTCCACCAGGCGGATGAACAGGATCATCGCGATGCCGACGGAGGCCAGTAGGACCAGGTCGGAGAGCACCGAGATGATCTCCCCGGTGAAGAACGCGACGCCGGCGAGGGCACCGACCACCAAGAGCACCACACCGGTCGCCACCACGGTGCGGGAGAAGGCGGTGATCACGCAGAGGGCGAAGACCAGGACCCATGCGTTCTCCAACCCGGCGAGTGTGACCAGCGCACCTCCCAGGAGCAGGAGCAGGGCGCACATGAGCATTCGTACGAACCACGCCTTCGACTCCCCCAGGATCACGAAGATCAGATAGGAGACGACGTAGGCGAACCCGATCCCGAGGACCCACGCGCCCGGTTCCGCGTCCAGGCCCTCCGCCACGGTCAGTCCGTACGGCAGCATCAGCAGGCTGAACAACAGGGTCAATCCGGCGGAGACCCACAGTGCCCCGCTGCCATGGGAGGAGTGGGAGGGCGGGTCGAAAAGTCGCCGGCCGACCTCATCGATGGATCGTCCCAGCGATGCGGTCGGCCGTTCCTGCGCGCCTGGGTGGTTCATGAAGAGCCGTTCCGGTCAGGTACGTGCGGAGTCATGACGATAGCGCCAGCCCACGGCCACGGCGAGAGCCACCGTCCACGCCGTGAGCGCCGCCGCGGAGTACAGAAGGGGCTGCGCCTCCACACCGATGGCGGCGGCCATCCCGGACTTGCCCAACTCCGCCAACCAATAACTCGGGGTCACGTAGGAGACGTAGAGGAACCACTCCGGAAGGGTCTGGAGGGGGATGAACAACCCACCGAAGATTGCGAGTACGAGCATGCCGATGATCGTGATCTGCTGGACGTTCTCGCGCGTTCCCACCTGCCCCACGAGGAGACCCAGGATGGCGAAGGGCAGCCCTCCCAGAGTCACGAGCAGGGTCACCGAGACCCAGGCGGCCGGGTCGAGACGCACTCCGAGGAAGACGGCGGCCACGAAGGCGACCGCCAGCGGTGGCGGGACGGCCACCAACATGCCGACGGAGACCTTCCCCAAGAGGTAGCCAGAACTCGACAGGGGTGTCAGCCGGAGCTGACGCTGCCAGCCCGCCTGCCGCTCGTTGACCACTCGCGCACCGACGAGCATGCCGGAGATCAGTACGCCCCAGGCGGCCATGCTCGGCATGAGGATCGTGGCCGGGTCGTAGGCGTCGTGGGAGTCGGGCCACTCGGCCTGGAAGATGATCACTTCCAGCACGTAGAAAGCGGCCGGGAAACCGAGGACGAAGAGAAGGGTTCCGGGTTCCCTGAGCACCCGGCGAAGCTCCAGCTTCAGGTATCCGACGTTCATGACTGTTCGTCCTCATCTAGGTTGCCGGTCAGGACGAGGAAGGCTTCGTCCAGACCGACGCCGACCACCTCGATGTTCACCGCCTCCGGGAACCGGTCCAGGAGGGCCCGGAGCGTTCTGTCGGAGTTGGAACTGAGAATGACCACCTTGTCCAGGCGCACGTCCGCGCTCACGACGAACGGCAAATCCAGGACTTCCTCCTGGGACACGTCGGGGACGGTGGCCGTCAGGGTCCGGCCCTCCGCGAGCGCCCTGACCTCTTCGACGCTCCCGTCCGCGGCCACCTGCCCGTCCCGGAGGAAGACGATTCGGTCGGCGACCTCCTCCGCCTCCTCCATGTAGTGGGTGGCGAAGATGACGGTGTGCCCGCTCTGGGTGAACTTCTTCATCGACTCCCAGAAGTACTTCCGGGTGGCGACGTCCATACCGGCCGTCGGTTCGTCGAGGATCAGCAGATCCGGGTCGGAGACCATCGCGATGGCGAAACGGACACGCTGCTTCTGGCCGCCGGAGAGCTTGGTCGACCTACGTCGGGCCAGGTCCTCGATACCCGCCCTGTTCAAGGCCTCGGTAACGGTGAGCGGGGAACGGTGGAGGGACGCCACCATCGCCACCATCTCCCCTACGGTGGCATCGTCGAGCAGGGCCCCGTCCTGGAGCATCGCCCCGATCCGACCCTCCTTCACCGCTTCGCCCGGTTCCGCGCCGAAGACCAGGACCTCGCCCTTGTCCGGGCGGGTGAGGCCGGTGATCATGTCGATGGTGGTCGATTTGCCCGCCCCGTTGGGCCCCAAGAGCGCCACGACCTCACCCGGCGCGATGGTCAAGTCGATGCCATCGACCGCGTGCACCGTCCCGTAACTCTTGCGCAACCCCGATATGTACAGTGCTGGAGTATCACCGACACGCACGACCGATCGCACCTTTCCTCTATCCTGTCCGTTTCCCATGGAACCGATTATGTGGTCACGGCGACCGACTCGCCTAGATCGTCTATCACGGGTCGACCATGATGATTGTCATCTCCGTTGTCACCCACGTAGCGTGCCCTGCACGAATCACGATGCACAGGCCACCGGAACGAACATCGCCTGTTCCGAACAAGGAGTAGAGGACACACTGTCGAAGAGCCCCGCCCCACCCGTGTCTCCAGCGAGAACACGGATCGGGTTCTCTCGGTATACCAGGGTCTGAGAGCCCGTCGAAGACCCTGGGCCCCCTAGCCGACCCCTATCAACGAACGCGGCCCCGGAAAGGAAAAATACGGGTGGCATTCGAGCCCTCCACCAGGGAAACATGAACCGCGAATCTGCGCTCCGGAACCGGAGCACATTGATCGTGCGAAAAATCGGCTTACGCCGTTTCCCGGCTGCCGGGCCGGTGGTCGACCGAACCCTGGTTGCTTCTCCTGAGGAGGACGAAATGCCCGCGGGCTCCACATGCCGAATCTGTTCCGGAACACTGCGTGAGTTCATCGACTTCGGACGCCAACCACTGTCCAACCGATTCGTGCGACCGGAGGACATCGAGGGCGAGACCTTCTTCAGGCTCGCCACGGGCGTCTGCGAGAGCTGCACGATGGTGCAGCTCATGGAGGAGGTGCCCCGTGAACTGATGTTCAACGAGGACTATCCCTACGTCTCCGCGGGGTCGAGTGTCATGCGCGAGCACTTCGCGTCCATCGCTCGCCGCTTCCTCAACACCCACCTCAAGGGCGAGGACACCTTCGCGATCGAACTCGGGAGCAACGACGGGACGATGCTGCGGACCATCGCCGAAGCCGGGGTCCGCCACCTGGGCGTCGACCCCTCCGGCGGGGTCGGTGAGACGGCTCGGGAGCAGGGCGTTCGGGTGCTGGTCGACTTCTTCGAGAAGGAGAGCGCCGAACGCATCATGGCCGAGGACGGCCCCGCGAACGTCATCTACGCCGCGAACACCCTGTGCCACATCCCCTACCTCGACTCCGTCTTCCAGGGGATCGCGCTGCTCCTGGCGAAGGACGGTGTCTTCGTCTTCGAGGACCCCTACTTCGGGGACGTTCTCCAGCGCAACTCCTTCGACCAGATCTACGACGAGCACTACTACTACTTCACCGCGCGCTCGGTACAGGCGCTGGCCGCCCGATACGGTCTCGAACTGGTCGAGGTCGAACGGCTGCCCGTCCACGGTGGCGAGGTGCGCTACACGCTCGCCCACGCCGGCGCCCGCACGCCGAGCCTCGCCGTCCCCGAGCTGATCTCCGAGGAGGACGCCTCAGGGGTCTCGAAGTTGGAGACCTTGGAGGCGTTCAGCGCCAAGGTCGACGCGATTCGGGACGACCTCGTCGGCCTGTTGAGGGATCTGAAGGAGCAGGGCAAGACCGTTGTCGCGTACGGGGCCACCGCCAAGAGCGCGACCGTCGCGAACTACTTCGGGATCGGCCCCGACCTGGTGGAGTTCGTCTGCGACACCACGCCGGCCAAGCAGGGACGACTCACACCGGGCATGCACATCCCGGTGCGACCCGCACAGGCCTTCACCGACCCCTACCCCGACTACGCGCTGCTCTTCGCGTGGAACCACGCCGAGGAGATCATGGCCAAGGAAGAGGGGTTCCGGGCATCCGGAGGCAAGTGGATCCGCTACGTTCCCGACGTCACCGTCTCCTGATGGCGGCGCTGACGGGGTGGGCCGTCGACGTCGTCGCCCGTTCCGCGTCGGCGGAGACACCCGGGCGCTTCGGCCCGGACGAGGTCAGGGAGTGGTTCTCCGAACTGGCCGCGCACACCGGTGTACAGGTGGACAGGGCACCGCTGGACGGTCTCGAAGGTTGGGACGAGGTGCCGGACACCGGCGACATCGGGCACCACAGCGGTGGGTTCTTCAGTGTGCGCGGCCTGCGGGTCCGCGATCCCGAGAACCGTGAGGAGCCCGGTTGGTCCCAACCCATCATCGACCAGCCGGAGATCGGTGTCCTCGGCATCCTGATCAAGGAGTTCGAAGGTGTGCCGTACCTGCTGATGCAGGCGAAGATGGAACCGGGGAACGTCAACCTCTTCCAGCTCTCCCCCACCGTTCAGGCGACCCGGAGCAATTACACAGGGGTGCACCGTGGCCGGTCCGTGCCCTACGTGGAGCACTTCCTGGATCCCCCACCGGGGAGCGTCCTCGCCGACTCGCTCCAGTCGGAGCAGGGTTCGTGGTTCCTCCGCAAGCACAACCGGAACATGGTGGTGCTCGCCGGTGACGAGGACGTCCCGCTGCGGGAGGGCTTTTGCTGGCTGACCTTGAAGCAGGTACACGAATTGCTCGCCGAGGACGACCTGGTGAACATGGACACCAGGACCGTACTCTCGTGTCTGCCGTCCCACACGCGTGACCCCGACGACGGCGCTCTGCTCTCGATGTCGGAGATCCTCAGCACGATCACCGCGGCCCGCTCGCTGACCGCCATGTCCGCCTCGCCCGTACCGTTGCGAACGATCGAGGGATGGCACCGAACGGCGGGGGAGATCAGGCACCTGGAGGACCTGCACTTCAGGGTGATCGGTGTGGACGTGGCGACGAGGGGCCGAGAGGTCAGGAAGTGGTCGCAACCGATGATCGAACCCCGTGGGCTCGGCTTGGCCGCCGTGGTGACACGCCGGGCGAACGGGGTCACGCACCTGCTCCTGAGGGCGACCGCGGAACCCGGTCTGCGAGAGACCGTCGAACTGGGCCCGACGCTCCAGCTCGCGTGCGAGGGCGAACTCGGGTCCGGTTCGCACGGGTCGTTGTCGGACGAGATGTCGAAGGCCCCGGGACGCAGGGTCCTCTTCGACGCCGTCCAGTCCGAGGAGGGAGGCCGCTTCTTCCACGCTCGAACACGCAACCTCGTGGTGGAACGCGGAGAACGGCCGCTTCCGGAGGAGGACCTCCCCGATCACCTGTGGGTGTCGCTTCCACAGGTGGACGCCCTTCTCCGACACAGCCACTACCTGAACATCCAGGCTCGGAGTCTGGTCGCCTGTGTCCGAAGCCTCTCCGACGACCATGGTTCACCGGCCGACCGGTAGCGCCGAAGGGTTCCGGCCGGGCCACGAGAGGGGGTGCTCACCCTCGTGGTCCGGCCGGTTCAGCGCACCCCGAAGCCCTCCCACCAGTCCTGGTTCTCGCGGTACCACTCCACCGTGGACTTCAGTCCTTCGGAGATCTCCACGCGCGGTTCGTAGCCGAACTCGTCGAACATCTTGCTGTAGTCCACGGAATAACGCAGATCGTGCCCGAGTCGGTCCTCCGACCGCACCACCAGGCTCGGATCGGCTCCGGTGTGCTTCACAAGGATGTCCGCCAGTTCCCGGTTCGTGAGTTCGCTGCCGCCACCGATGTTGTAGACCTCTCCCGGCCGGCCGCCCTTCGCCACGAGCGCCACCCCCCAGCAGTGGTCGCTCACGTGCAGCCACTCGCGGACGTTGGAGCCGTCACCGTACAGCGGCACGCTCCGCCCCTGGTAGAGGTTGGTGACGAAGCGGGGGATCAGTTTCTCCGGGTACTGCCGCGACCCGTAGTTGTTGGAGCAGCGGGTCACGGAGACGTCGAGACCGTGGGTGCGGTGGTAGGACCGCACCAGGAGGTCGGAGGCGGCCTTCGACGCCGCGTAGGGCGAGTTGGGCTCCAACGGGCACCATTCGTCCCAGGAGCCCTTGGCTATGGACCCGTACACCTCGTCGGTGGAGACGTGCACGAACTTACCGACCCCGTTCCGGAGCGAGCACTCCAGGAGGTTCTGGGTACCGAGCACGTTCGTCCTGACGAAGGCGGCGGAGTCCACGATGGATCTATCGACGTGGGACTCCGCCGCGAAGTGGACCACCAGGTCCACACCCTTCATCAGCTCATCGACCGATGGGTCACAGATGTCGATCTCTGCGAAACGGATGCGCGGGTCGACCCGTCCGGTGAACAACCGGTGATCGCCCGCGTAGGTGAGTTTGTCGACGACCACCACCTCGGTGGCGGGCAGATCCGGGTAACGGCCGTCGAGAAGGTTGTGCAGAAAATGGGATCCGATGAAACCGGCACCACCGGTGACCATGATTCGCATGAGATTTCTACTCCAGTTTCCCCATCGCCTTTTCTTCTGCAATTCTCATGACATAGTTTCCGTAATCGTTTCCACCCAACGCCGCCCCCAGTCGATAACAGGATTCGGCGTCGATGTACCCCATCCGCAAAGCCACCTCCTCCAGGCATGCGATACGGATTCCCTGCCTCTGTTCCATCACCTGGACGAACTGGCAGGCCTGCAGGAAGGTATCGTGCGTTCCCGTGTCCAACCAGGCGAACCCTCGGCCGAGGTCCACCATTTCGGCCCGCCCCTGCTCCATGTAGATCCGGTTGACGTCGGTGATCTCCAGTTCCCCACGCTCCGAGGGACGAATGTCCTTCGCGATGTCGACCACCGTGGAATCATAGAAATAGAGGCCGGTTACGGCGCGATTGGAACGCGGCTCGGCCGGCTTTTCCTGGAGATCGGTGAGTCTGCCCTGGTCGTCGGTCACCCCGACCCCGTACCGCGAAGGGTCGTTGACCGGGTAGCCGAAGAGAACACATCCGTCGACATCCTGCGCCTTGTCCTGGAGGATGGACGAGAAAACCGGACCGTGGAAGATGTTGTCGCCCAAAATCAGCGCCGAACTGTCGTCACCGACATGGTCGGCTCCGAGGACGAACGCCTCGGCGATCCCCCGAGGCTTGGTCTGTTCGGCGTAGGTCAGATTGATCCCCAACCAGGATCCGTCGCCCAACAGGCCCCTGAAGAGCGCCATGTCCCGGGGCGTCGTGATGATCAGGATATCCCGCACACCGGCCAGCATCAGGACGGAAAGCGGATAGTAGATCATCGGCTTGTTGTAAACCGGCAGAATCTGCTTGGAGATCGATATCGTTGCCGGGTGCAACCGGGTTCCCGACCCACCCGCGAGGAGGATGCCCTTCATGGGGTGTCCTCTCCGGTACCTGAACGGCCATGTGCCGGGGCCGCGCCGTTCACCGGACCCAGCCTCGTTCCAGCGCCATCTCGCCGACCGCTTCACGCAGAGCCACGATCTGAGCGCCGTTCAGGTCGGGCACCCTTGCGAGGAACTCCTCGGTGAGCAGATGCCGCAGCTCGCCCCGGGAGAGGTCCGGCCCCTGCGTCGCGGGCCCGGCACCCGACTCACCGTTCGTGACGCCGGCGGGGGAGCCGACGTCCTCATCGGTGGGTTCGAGCAACCGGACCTCGAAGGCCTTTCGGCCACGGTGCCCGTTGACCGCGTCGAAGCGGACCCTTCGTCCGGCCTGGAGTTCGGATTTCAGCTCCTCTTCCAACCCCGAGGCGTGGATGAAGACATCCTCGCCGCCGGAGTCCGGTTCGATGAATCCATAACCGCGTTCCTCATCGAACCGTACGACTACTCCTGTCTCCACCAGAACACCATCAATCTTCAAGGCGACCAGATCAAAAGTAGGCTTGCACAGCCGAAACCACGACCGGAACCCCTTGCACCCCCTAGTCTTCGGACGCCGCCCCCTCCCACGCTTCCTAGGGGCCCTTAAAAATCCCACGGGCCTGGAAATGTCCAGGTGGTCATCCATATATTTTCGTGAGTGTGCCCTCACGAAAGGGTGAAGTGAAATTCAGGCAGGCTAGGGGATCCATGAGTATTTACGTGTGGAACTACCTTGACGAGTACGAGCGCGAGAAGGAAGAAATCCTCGACGCCGTCGTCAAGGTGTTCGAGTCCGGACAGCTGATCATGGGGCCCAGTGTCCGCGCGTTCGAGGAAGAGTTCGCGGGCTATCACGGCCTGCCGCACGGCCTCGGCGTGGACAACGGGACCAATGCCCTGGTCCTGGCCCTGCGCGCCCTGGGCGTCGGCCCGGGCGACGAGGTCATCACCGTCTCCAACACCGCCGCGCCGACGGTCATCGCGATCGACCAGATCGGTGCGAAACCGGTGTTCGTCGACGTGAACGAAGCCGACTACCTCGTGAACACGGACCTGATCGAAGAGCAGATCACCGAACGCACCCGGTGCCTGTTGGTGGTGCACCTCTACGGTCAGTGCGCGGACATGGACACCATTCAGTCCATCGCCGACCGGCACGGCATCCCGATCCTGGAGGACTGCGCCCAGTCGCACGGAGCGCGCCGATGGGGCCGGTTGGCCGGCACCTTCGGGAAGATAGCGGCTTTCTCCTTCTACCCCACCAAGGTCCTCGGTGCCTACGGTGACGGGGGCGCGATCCTCAGCAACGACGATGAGACCGACGCGTCGCTACGCCGACTGCGCTACTACGGCATGGAGAGCCAGTACTACGTGGTCGACACCCCCGGCCACAACAGTCGCCTGGACGAGGTCCAGGCCGAGATCCTTCGCCGGAAGCTGACCAGGCTCGACACCTACACGGAAGGGCGCCGTCGGGTCGCCCGCCGGTACGCGGAGGCCCTCTCCGACACCGAGCTGGTCCTTCCCCACGTCAACGATGGCAACGAGCACGTGTACTACGTCTACGTGGTCCGGCATCCTCGACGCGACGAGATCATCTCCGAACTTCGATCCCACGGGATCTCGCTCAACATCAGTTACCCGTGGCCGGTGCACACCATGACGGGGTTCTCCCACCTGGGCTACGAGAAGGGTTCGCTTCCGGTCACGGAGCGGCTCTCCGGGGAGATCTTCTCCCTTCCCATGTACCCCTCTCTTCCCGAGGACCGTCAGGAGCAGGTCATCAAGGCCATGCGCGAAGTCCTCGGTGCCGCCTGACCTCCGACAGAAACCGGAAACCCGCCTCATGCGTATTCTCTTCGCCACCATCGGCGAACCTTCGCACTTGGACCCCCAGGTCCCGCTGGCCTGGGCACTGATCTCCGCGGGCCACGAAGTACGGGTGGCCAGCGGACCGGCGATGACCGACCTGATCGCCGCCGCCGGGCTGCCGCCCGTCGCGGTCGGCGAGGACCACGGCATGGACGAGTTGCTGCGTGCAGCGGAGTCGGATGCCGGCGGGTCGATCGAGAACGAGATCGCCGACTGGAGCCACCCCTTCGACGAGTCCCTGACCTGGCCGGAGGTGCTGATCAAGTACCAGGCCTCGGTGCCGTATGGCTACCAGCCCTACAACGACCCGATCCTCGAAGGACTGGTCGACTTCGCGCGGAAGTGGCAACCGGACCTGGTGATCTGGGACCCGGTCACCTACGCGGGGGCCGTCGCGGCGGAGGCGATCGGCGCCGCGCACGCCCGGTTGCTGTGGTCGGTCGACATCTACTCGACGATGTACCGGACCTGGCAGAGACTGAGCATGGAACAGCCTCTGGAGGAGCGGCACGACCCCCTCCGGGACTGGCTCACGCCCGCCTTGCACAAGGTCGGAGCCGAGTTCTCCGAAGAGATCCTGACCGGTCAGTGGACCATCGACCTGGTTCCCGACTCCCTCCAGTTCGAGTTGGAGACACCGCGCCTTCCGGTGCGCTACGTACCGTTCCACACGCGGCGCCCGGCCCCTTCGTGGATCCACGAACAGCCCGTGCGGCCCCGGGTCGCGCTCTCCGGTCGCGGGTCGCTCGACGCGAAACTCAACAGCAGCATCTTCCCGGTCAAGGCGACCATCGAGGCCCTGGCCGAGATGGACGTCGAAGTCGTGGCCGTCCTGAGCGAGGACGAGCGAGAGCAGCTGGGAACGGTACCGGAGAACATCCGTCTCGTGGACTTCGTACCGTTCCACATGCTCCTGCCCACCTGCTCCGCCCTGATCCACCACGGTGGGTTCGGTGCCGCCTCCACCGCCGCCCTCAACGGCGTGCCCCAGCTCCTCCTTCCCATCAGGCACGCGGACGCGTGGGTCCGGGCCGAGCACTTGGCGCAGGCCGGCGCCGGTCTGTTCCACCACGCGCTGGAGGCCGACACCGGCACGATCCGAAAGTCCCTGACGAGACTTCTCGAAGAGCGCTCCTTCAGGGAGAAGGCCTGGGACCTCCAACAACAGATGGTGATGACGGCGACCCCGAACGACATCGTGGCCGACCTCGAACGGTTGACGCACCGGCACCGCAGGGATTCGGACGGCGCGAACACCCCGGGAACCTGGACGGGTGGTCGGGCATGAAGGTCATTGGAGCGGGGTTCGGTCGTACCGGGACCTACTCCCTCAAGGTGGCGCTGGAGCAGATCGGGTTCGGCCCGTGCGACCACATGTACGAGATCGCCGAGCGACCGGAGCGGATCCACAAGTGGCTCGACGTCGTCGAAGGCCGTTCCAAGGACTGGGACGCGCTGTTCGCCGGGTACGAGAGCGGCGTCGACTGGCCCACGGCGGCCTACTGGCGGGAACTCTCGGAGCACTACCCCGAGGCGAAGATCGTGCTCACCGTCCGTGATCCGAACAAGTGGTACGAGAGCACCCAGCAGACGGTGTTCAAGCGGAACCCCTGGGTCCGGCCGCTGACCTGGCTCGCGGAGCGGCAGAGCCCTGACCTGAGGGCGTTCCTGCGGATGGACCGGGCCAGCGTGGTCGACCGCGTCTTCGGCGGTTCGGTCCACGACAAACAGCACATGATCTCGGTGTTCGAGCGGCACATCGCCGAGGTCCGAGCGACGATCCCCTCGGAGCGCCTCCTCGTCTATGAGTTGGGGCAGGGATGGGAGCCGCTCTGCGAGTTCTTGGACGTCCCCGCGCCGAACACGCCCTTCCCCCGGTTGAACAAGCGCAGTGAGTTCAGCAAGGAGTCCAACAAGCACATCCAGAAGTTGATGTCCTCACGCTGAGGAGAGCACTGGACCGTGTCGCGAGCGGGCCGCCCTGTCCAGGGGCGGCCCGCTCCCGTTGGGGGTGGCGGGTCCGCACGCACGGGTACCGGACTCAGGCCAGGTGGGCGATGAGGTCGCGCAGGGCGTCGGGGCCGATGGGTTCGCGTCCGGTCAGGGGTGACTCGACGGTGCCCTGCTCGGAGAAGCGGGCGCGGACGTCCCCGATGACCTCGGGATCGACGTCTGCGGGGACCTGGTTGACCACGACGGTGCCCAGGCGGAAACCGGTGTCGGCGAGCTCCTTGGCGGCGCGATCGGTCTCGGCCAGGACCATACGGCGCGGCACCAGGACCAGCCGGACCTCGGCGTCCTCTCGCAGGCGGGCCGCCGCGCGTTCGAGTTTGCGGCGGCGGGCGTGCAACTTCTCCAACAGCGGGTCGTCGGTGCTCTCCTGAGTACCACCGATGACACCGACGGCGAAGCGGTCGGCGTCCACGGCGCGCTCGCGTTGGCGGGCCAACCCCTCCACCCAGGGGGTGAGCAGTTCCGGCAGGTGGAGCAGGCGCATCAGGTGGCCGGTGGGGGCACTGTCCACCACCAGGCGGTCCCACCTGTCGGGAACCTCCTCCATGGTGTCCATGAGCAGGTCGGCCAGTGCGGACTCGGCCATTCCGGGCCCGGCCGCGGCGTGATCGAGGTGGCGGGAGACCGCGGGCAGGATCTCGCGGGGCAACGCTCGTGCGGCGTCGTCGCCGATCCGCCGGACTCTGCGGCGCAGGGCCGCGTCGGCGTCCGGTTCGCGCACCCACAGGTTCTCACCGACCTGAACGGCCGTGTCACCGAGGGGCGTCGCGAGGACGTCGCCGAGCGAGTGCGCGGGGTCGGTGGACAGCAGCAGCGTGCGCAGGCCGTGGTCGGCGAAGTGGAGCGCGTGGGCGGCGGCCATGGTGGTCTTGCCGACCCCGCCCTTACCGCCGAAGAAGACGATGGGGGGCACGGCGGGGATGTCCGGGTCCTTCTTCGCTCGTGCGGGCCGTCGGAACCTCAACAGCACACCCCCGGTCCGCCAAGGTCGTCCCGCCCCATACGCTGATGCCATTCGTGCAGGTCGGACACCATGTAGGGGATCAGGTCGAGGGTCTCATAGGACACCGGCCCCTCCACCCCCAGAGTCTCCAGGAGCAGAAGGGCGCGCAGCGTGTCGTGCTGGGTGCGCGTCTCCCGTCGCACCTCCTGACGCCATTTCGCGGTGAAGACCTCGTCGTGAAAGGCCTCCAACCTCTTCCAGGCGTCATATGCGCGAGAGAGCGCACCCAGCGGATTCACGTCCTACTTCTCCTTCGGGTCGGAGATCTCGGTGGTCCCTTCGGACTCCGTGTCCTCGGTCTCCGGCAGGTTGCGCGCCGCGAAGGCCTTGCGCAGCGCGATGGTGGCTTCCACGACCAGCCAGACGGCCAACGCGAAGATGACGAAGTCGAGTGGTGCCAGCAGGAAACGGTCGATGACGTCGTCGGAACGCACGAACGCGATCAGGTTGACGATCAGCGCCCACGAGGTCATGACCAACAGGAAGACCAGCGGGATGAGGATCGCCAGCGGGTTGCGGCGACGCTTGGTGACCCACACCGCGATGACGGCGAGCGCCAGGCCGGCGGTGAGCTGGTTGGTGGTGCCGAACAGCTGCCACAGGGTACCGAAGGCGAAGTCACCCGGGATGAGCGCCAGGCCCAGCGGGACGATCGTGGCGATCAACGTCGCGACGGTGAGGTTGCGGGCCAACGGGCGGAACCGGATGATCTCGGCGATCTCCTGGACGATGTAGCGCTGTAGACGTACACCGGTGTCCATGGTGGTCGCGGCGAAGCTGACCACCACGACGACGGCGAAGATGACACCGATCTCCAGCGGGATCCCCAGGTTGCCGCCGAACTGTCCCACACCTTCGACGAAGTTGCCGGTGGCGCCGGCGGAGGCCGAGCCGAAGTCGCTGTACAGACCGTTCCAGTCGGCCAGCGGAGAGGTGGAGGCGGCGACCACGCCGGCGGTGCAGGCCAGGATGGAGCAGACCGCGAGCGTGCCCTCGCCCGCGGCGCCCATGTAACCGACCAGCCGGGAGTCGGTCTCCTTGTCGATCTGTTTGGCCGTCGTACCGGAGGCCACCAGGCTGTGGAAGCCGGAGATCGCGCCGCAGGCGATGGTGATGAACAGCAGCGGGAACCACGGCGGGGAGTCCGCCGGGACGTCGCTGTTGATCACCGGAGCGACGATGGTGTCCCAACCGGCGACGACGCCGAGGAAGATGACCACGAAGGCCAGCAGCATCTGGTGCAGGTTGATGTAGTCACGCGGTTGCAACAGCATCCACACCGGGATACGGGAGGCGATGAACGCGTAGACGAACAGCAGGATGATCCACACCGTGTTGGGGGTCATTCCCATGGTCTCGGAGACACCGCTGATGTCGATCGGGAACATCACACCGAGTGGGATGCACACGTACACCAGGGCCAGGGCGATGATCGACGGCACCAGGGCCGCGGTACGGCGCCTGTAGACGATCTGTCCGACGGCGATCGCGAGTGGGATCGTCACCAGGACCGGGAGGATGGCGGCCGGGTAGCCCACGAACAGGTTGGCGATGACCACGGCGAACACGGCGTTGACCATGGTGAGCAGGAAGAAGATGATCACCAGGAACAGCGTTCGTGAACGCTTGCTGATGACGTCTCCGGCCAGGGTGCCGATGCTACGCGCCTTGTGCCGGACGGACACCACGAGGGCACCGAAGTCGTGCACACCGGCGGCGAACACGGTGCCGAGGAGGATCCACGCGAGCGCGGGTCCCCAGCCCCAGAACACGGCGACGGCGGGACCGACGATGGGTGCGGCGCCGGCGACCGAGATGAAGTGGTGGCTGAAGACGATGTGACGGTTGGTCGGCACGAAGTCGATGCCGTCCTTGTAGGTGTGCGCGGGGGTGACGAACCCCGGTTCCAGCGCGTACACCTTCTCAGCGAGGTATCGCGAGTAGTAGCGGTAGCCGAGTGCGAACACCGCCACGGACGCGAGTAGGACGAGGGCTGCGGGCATGGCCGTGGCCTACCTTCCGCATTCCGGGCCCGAGACGCGGCGTGATCGTCGACCCGGACCCGTCTCCCGGTGATCACGCCCGCTCGGACCATGGGTTAGGGTCACCAGAAATTAACATGCGACATTCCTCACTTATAAGGTCTGACCTTGACTGACCTGATCACGGTTTGGCAGCGATCCACCGTCGCGGAACTCAGCTGGATCTCGCCGTCCGGGCCCACGGGTATCCCGGTGGTCCCGTTGACACTGCGCGATCAGGTGTGCGTCGCCCTGCCCTACTCGATGGCCGACCTCGCTCTCACCCTCGGTGACCGTCGGCACGTCGCCTTCAGCGTGACCGATCAGGGGGCCGGTGGTCAGGTGGGATTGGTGGGCAGCGGACCCGTCGAGGTGCTCGAAGACCTGGAGGGACGGGAATTCGCGGAGTCCCTGGTCGAGCAGGAGGCACTCAAGCATCCACCCACCCGGCTTCGCGCGGACAGCCTCATGGCCCGTCGGGAGAACTGGTGGTGGGTCCCAAGGATGATCGTGACGCTCGCCTCGGTGGAGAGCATCCGTGAGATCCATCCCCGCACCCGGGCCACGGACGCGCTCCTGGTGCGCGACCGCCACGGTCACCCGGAGGTCGACGTGGTCACGGCCGACCGGTGGTCCGACCAATCGGGAGCGAGGACCGAGTTGTGGGCCCGCGGCGGAGGGCTTCTGGCGGGAACCGACGAGCCGGTCTTCACCTTTTCCCACCAGTACAGCCCCGACTTCGAACGATGGGAACGCTGGTCCCGTTCGGGGCGGCTCAACGGCGAGTCCCTACTGGTGGAGCGGGCCGAGGGCGCCCCCGTGGGCGAAGAACCCGCCGGCCCGTTGCCGCCCTACGGTCTCCTCGAACGCTACTCCAACCACCGATCCCTGGCCCGATCCTGCCGTCGAGGGATCTCCGAGGCCGAACGCCGTCGCCGCGCCCGGGGGCTCATGGGGTGAGCAGCCCCCAGGTCACCGCCCAGGAAAGCAGGGTGGCGGCACCCACCAGCAGCAGACCGAGTCGGACCCGATCGACCCCGGTCAGAGGATCTGGCCGGTTCCACCAGGCCAGGAGCAGCACCGCGGTGGCACCCAGCGCGGCCAGCGCGCCCACCTGCAACCCCAGCCAGGGCAATGGTCGACCGAGCACCACCGTGCCGACCTCGGTTCCGGCGGTCATCATGATCCACCCCAGATAGGACATGGTCAGGGGCGGCAGCGACAACCCGAGGACGGCCAGCGCCCCGCGCGCCCCGGCCACGGGCGACCGGCTCCGGCCTTGGCCCCGGTTCCCGCGAACCCTGGCGATCAGGCCGATCCCGAGGTAGGCGGAGAAGCAGACCAGGCTGCCGCCACCGGTGGCGGCCAGGAACCACAGCGCTCCGGGGCCCGCCGGTGGCTGTTGGAGGCTCTCCAGGTCCTGAGCGGGCGGCGCGTCCGACCCGCCTCCCGGGTCACCGGCGGCCAGTCCGTGCACCCAACCGGTGACCGTGTCCACGTACTCCGGCGCCAGGCCCTCGAACAGGGCATCCGGATCGGCAACGCCCTCGACGAAGCCGTCCGGGCTCGGTTTCATCCCGTGTCCCACCCCAGGGACCACACGGAGGGTGTGGTGGGGGTGCCCGCTCCCTTCCAGGGTGTCCCTGTACAGCTCCAGGGTCTGTCCGGGTGGGGTACTGCGGTCGTGTTCGGCGATCACCCCCAGGAAGGGTTGTTCCAGTCGGGCCAGGTCGGGCAGGGGATCGTGGCCGGCCAGGCGGAAGGCGTCGGCGCCCACCACGTGGCGGGTCAAACGCCCGCCCAGGTCGTCGAGCAGCCGGTCGGACACCCCCGCGTGGCGCAGCTGGACCTGGTTCATCCAGATCTGGGTGCGGTCCGGTGGCAGCGCGCTGGGCGCCGCCGCCACCACGAAGTCCACCTCCGCCGATCGGACCCCCGCCTCGATGACGGTCCAGCCGCCCTCGCTGTGGCCGTGCACCCCCACCAGGTCGGAACGGACGTCGGGACGTTCGCGGAGCAACCTGACCCCGGCGACGGCGTCGTCGGCGAGGTCGGGCAGTGAGGCCTCGGAGAGGCCGTCTCCGTCGGCCTCCCCCCGCTTGTCGTAGACCAGGGCGACCACGCCGGCCGCCGCGAAGGCCTCGGCCACCGGCAGGTACGTCTCCATGGGCACGCCTGCGCCGGAGCCGGCGACGAGCACCACTCCGGGGTGTTGGTCCTCCGTGCCCTCCGGGGCGAGCACGGCCCCGCGCACGGTGCGCTCCCCCGCCGTGAACTCCACTGCCACCTGGCTCACCCCTGACGTCCCGCGCTCACGCTCCTCTCGTGGCGGAGCACCGGGATCGTCGGGGGCGGCTCGGGCCGGGAGTGCCAGGAACACACCCAGGAGCAGCAACGGAAGGGGAAGCAGTGCCTTCAGGACCACTGCTCGCTTTCGGGGGGCGGGCATCGGGTCACCTCTCTCGGTTCGGACATCGAGCACGGTTCCCCACGCACAAGAACATGTGCACAAAAACCTGTGCACACTTTATTGTGCACGCCCCTCGCTTCCGGTCAAGGGATTGCACAGAAACCTGTGCACAACTACGTTGAGCCCCATGAGCCCAGCCTCGGAGCCCAGGACGATCGACGACCCATCGGTCCTGAAATCACTCGCCCACCCCCGCCGGCAGCGCATCCTCGCCCGGTTGAGCGAGCACGGCGCCGCGACCTCTGCCTCCCTGGCCCGCGAGCTCGGGCTGAACACCGGCGCCACCAGCTACCATCTGCGCGAACTGGCCAGGAACGGCCTGGTGGAGGAGACCGATCCGCCCGAGGGTTCACACGGCAGGGAACGCTGGTGGCGCACTCCCCGGCACGACCTGCGCTTCCCACCGCGCAGTGCCCAGGAGGAGGCCTTCCGGCAGGCGCTGGACGAGTACGCCCGAGCCACGTTCACCCGTGACTTCGAGGACTTCAACCGCGCTCTGGAGGCCACCGCCGAGGATGGAACCTGGGGCGACGCGTTCCCCTTCTCCAGCGGAAGCATCCAGGTGACACCGGAGGAGCTGTCCGGTTTCTTCGAGGAGTACATCGCCCTGCTCAAGCGCTACCAGCGCGCCCCGGAGCAGACGCCCGAGGGCGCCCGGACCATCGTCACCCGGTTCCTGGCCTTCCCCACCACACCGGACAGCGCTTCGGAACCGGAAAACCCTCCCGAGCGGACCTGAGCACCGCCCTGACAGACCCCGGTCCTCCTGCCCGCAGGCGTCACTTCTCCATGGGCGCCGCTTCCCCGTTGGACCTCGCTCGTCCGGAGACATCCCTTCCCGCGGACATTCCGTCCCCGCGAGCGTCGCTTCCCCGATCAGTGATCCAGGTAGGCCAGGACGGCCAGGACCCTTCGGTGTCCGTCGACCTGAGGATCCAGGTCCAGCTTGGTGAAGATCGAACCGATGTGTTTGCTCACCGCCGCGTCCGACACCACCAGCAGGCGGGCGATGGCCGTGTTGGACTCGCCCCGCGCCATGAGGGACAGCACCTCGCGTTCCCGGGGCGCCAACCGGTTCAGCGGGCTGGAGCGGGCCGCCAGCATCACCCGGACCACCTCCCGGTCCAGGACGGTGCCGCCCGAAGCGACCTTGGTGACCGCCTCGGCGAACTCCTCCACGTCACCTATGCGTTCCTTGAGCAGGTAACCCACCCCGCCCGGGGCGTCGATCGCCAGCAGGTCCGAAGCGTAGGCGGGCTGCACGTACTGGCTGAGCACGATGATCCCCGACCCAGGGCGTTGGCGGCGGATCCGCACCGCGGCCAGCAGCCCCTCGTCCGCGTAGCCCGGGGGCATGCGAACGTCCGTGACCACCAGGTCCGGGTCGTGTTCGCGCACCGCCTCCTCCAAGGCGTCGGCGTCGCCGACCGCGGCGACCACCTCGTGCCCGAACCTGCCCAACACCCCCGCCACACCCTCACGAAGCAGGACCGAGTCGTCCGCGACCACCACGGTCAGCGCGCGCGTCATCGTTCCGGGATCTCCAATCGCACGGTGGTCGGCCCGCCCCGCGGGCTGTCCACGGTCAGCTCCCCCGCCAGGACCGCCAGCCGGTGGCGCAGGCCGCTCAGCCCGCCACCGTCCGGGCTCGCGCCTCCGGGGCCGTCATCGGTGACGTCCACCCACAGTCTCGCGTCCCGTATCCCGCCCCGCACCCGAACGGTGGCGCCGGGCGCGTGCTTGCCGGCGTTGGCGATGGCCTCGCAGACCACGAAGTAGGCGGTGGACTCCACCGCTCCCGGGAGGCGTTCGGGCAGGTCGAGATCGATCTCCACCTCGGACGCGGCGCGGGCCGCCACGTCCAGCAGGGCGGCCGGCAAGCCCCTCTCGGTGAGTACTCGGGGATGGATGCCGCGCACCAGGTCCCGCAGTTCGCTCAGTGCCCGCGTCACCTGCTCCTGGGCCTCCCGTACGGCGTTGGCGGCCGGGGAGTCGGCGGGCAGGTCCAGCCGGGCCAGTCCCAGGGAGGTCTTCACCGCGACCAGGCGTTGTTGGGCACCGTCGTGCAGGTCGCGTTCGATGCGTCGGCGCTCCTCGTCGAAGGCGGTCGCCAGCGCGGCGCGGGAACTGGTGACGTCGCGCAGTTCGGCGACCAACCGGTCCTCGCGCGGGGACAACACGGCGCGGGCGATCTCCGAACGTGTGGCCGCCCATCCCGCGATCAGGTAGAGCCCGACCGGCCACAGGGCGGCCCATCCGAGCACGGAGGCCCACCGTTCGAAGACGTTCAGGTGCCCGGCGTCGACGAAGTTGAGCACGCCCAGGAGGGGAGCGCCCAGCGCCACCCCGAGCACCGCCAGGTCCAGCACGCACAGCATCGTGAGGCTCAGCAGTGTGTACCCGAGGTCGCGCCATGGGCCGGACGTGGAACGCGCGGTCGCCGACCGCTCCGGCCGCTCCCCGACCAGCCCCTCGCAAAGCCGACCCCAGCGCGCCACCAGCGGAGTACTGGCGGGGATCGCCACCAGGACCACGATGAGCACGAGCGGCTCCCAGTACCACGGCCACTCGGTGATGGGCGTGTACTTCACCAGGAGATCCACGCTCCCGACGATGAGCACGCCGCCCACCGTGCCGGCCAGGACGTACGCCAGGGCCCGCCACGGCCACGCCGACAGCAGGAAGCGGTGGGGCGCGAGCGTGATCGCCGCGCGCAGGTTCGGGATGCTCACCCACTCGACGGTAGCCCGCCCGAGGATGGTCGCGCGGTAGAGCAGGGTCTACCTCCGAGACTCCACCACGGGCACCCGCGCCGAACCCGTCCGAACCGCTGTGCTCGAAGTATGAACGCGACACTCGGCGCCACACGTGACGCCCTACGCATCGACTCCGTGACCAAGCACTACGCGACCGGGGACCACCGGGTCGCCGCCCTCGACGGCGCGTCGCTCGACGTGCGGGAGGGAAGCTTCACCGCCATCATGGGGCCGTCCGGTTCGGGGAAGTCGACGCTGCTGCACTGCGCGGTCGGCCTGGACAGGCCCGACGGCGGAAGCATCGTCGTGGACGGGACCGAACTGGGCGGCCTCGGTGAACGAGGGCTCACCGAGTTCCGCCGTGAACGGGTCGGATTCGTCTTCCAGAGCTACAACCTCATCGACGCGCTCACCGCCGCCCAGAACACGCTGCTGCCCGCCCGTCTGGCACGACGGCGCCTGGGGCGCGAGGACGCGCTCAAGGCACTCGACGAGGTGGGGCTGCGCGATCGCGCCGATCACCGACCGCACCAACTCTCCGGCGGTGAACAGCAACGGGTGGCGATCGCCCGCGCCGTCCTGACCCACCCCGCGGTGATCTGCGCCGACGAACCCACCGGCGCCCTCGACCTCGCCCGCGGCCGTCAGGTTCTGGACCACCTGCGCGCGGTCGTGGACACGCACGGTCGGACGGTCCTCGTGGTCACCCACGACCCCGCCGTGGCCGCGCGCGCCGACCGCGTGGTGTTCATGGCCGACGGACGGATCGTGGACGAGATCGACGCTCGCGACGGTGGGCGATTCGACGCCGGGAGCATCGCGCTGCGCATGGCCGGACTGGAGGAGTCATGATCGCGTTCGCCATGGTGCGGCACCGCCTGCGCTCGATCCTGGGCGGGTTCGTCGCGTTGACGCTGGGTGTGGCCCTGTTGGCGGCTTCGGCGATCGTCATCACCTCGGCACGACCGGCGGTGCCGCCACGCTACGAGAACGCCGCCGTCCTGGCCGTACCCGAGGAGGCCGGGACCAGGTCCGATGACTTCACCGTCGCTCGCGCGGTGTGGAGCGTCGACGAGGCGAACGTCCTCGTCGAGGAGATCGCCCGGGACGACGGGGTGACCGACGCGGTGGCCGAGCACCGGTTCCAGGTCCAGGTCATGGACGGTGACCGGATCCTGGGCGACGCGGTCGACGGCGACCCCAACGGCGCCGGGTGGTCGTCCTTCGTCCTCGGGAGCACGAGGTTGCTCGACGGCGCGGGACCCTCCGGGGACGACGAGGTCGTGTTGCCCGCCTCCTACGGACGTTCGGTGGGCGACACCGTCGACGTGCTGACGGCCGGCGCCGAGTGGCCCATGACCGTCTCCGGGATCACCGACGGCGACGACGTCCTGCTCCCCGATCCCCTGGCCGAGGAGAGCGCGACCGGGGTGTCCCTCATCGGTGTGGTCACGACGGCCGGCGCCGACCCCGCGGGCTCCGGTGACCTGGTACGGGGCGTGGTGGGCCCGACCTCGGACGTGTACACCGACGACGAACGCGGCGCGATGGAGTCGGAGTTCGACGCGTCCAACAACTGGGTCGGCCAACAGCTGCTGGTCCTGATCGGCGCGCTGGCCGTGTTCGTCTCCGTGTTCGTGGTCGGCACCACCTTCACCTTCCAGGTCTCGGTGCGCCGCCGTGAACTGGCGCTGCTACGCGCCGTGGGCGGCACTCCACGTCAGGTGCGTCGAATGCTGCTCGGTGAGGCCGCCGTCGTGGGTGTGGTCGCCTCCCTGGTGGGCGCGGCGCTCGGGATCGTCGGCGCGCACCTGCTGGGCGACCGGATGATCGACGGTGGCCTGCTCTCCCGTTACTGGGAGGTGCGATCGGTGGCCCTGCCCGTCGGAGCGTCGGTGCTGATCGGTCTCGCCACGGCGGTCGCCGGGGTCCTGGCCGCCTCGCGCAAGGGTGCGGCGGTCAGGCCCCTGGAGGCGCTGCGCCCCGAAGAAGGCAGGGACGAAACGATGCCGAGGTGGCGGCTGTGGGTCGCGGTCTGCGCCGGGCTCTTGGGCGTCGTTCTGGTGGTGGCGACCATGCGAGGGGACATGGAACAGGCCATCGCCTACGGTCTGGCGTCGAGCCTGGCCCTGCTGGTGGCGGCGGCCGTCGCCGCACCCCTCTACCTGCCACGCCTCATCGGTCTGCTGCCGGGGAACTCACCGCTCACCGAACTGTTGCGCGTCCAAGCGCGTACCGGTCCGCGGCGAACGGCGTCGACGCTCCTACCGGCCCTGCTGGTGTCCACGCTCGCCGTCACCGTGTTGGGTCAGACCGACACCCTCGGCGGCGCCATCGAAGAGCACTCGCGGGGCGAGATCCCCGGCGACGCCATGCTCGTACGGACCGACGGTGGCGGCGGGCTGACCGACACCGCGCTCGAACGCACCCGTGAGCACGTCGGCGGGGAGGTCGTCAGCCACCTCTCCACCGGTGTGTACGTGGACGGCCGTTGGGTGGAGTCCGTGGGACTCCGTCCGGACGCCGTACCCGAGGGAACGGCGCTGGCCTCCCCCGCCACGGCCGGGCGGTTCGGTTGGGCGGAGGGCGACACCGTCGACCTGACCTGGCGGGACGGCACCACCGGCCGGATCCCGGTCACGATCGAGGAGTTCCCACCCGAACTGGAGATGTGGGCGGAACTCGCGCTGCCGCACGACCTGGCCCGCGAGCACGACCCGGCCACCTTCACGATCATGGCGGCGTTCGATCCGGTGGACGCCGAGGCACTATCCACGGCCCTGGCCGACCAAGGCGTGCGCGTCGAGGACACCGACCGATTGCTCGACGAGGGCGTCGCCACCGAGATCGGGCTACTGCGCCTGTTCGCCGGGATCATCCTGGTGTTGTCCCTGGGGTACACGGCGATCTCCCTGGCCAACACCCTGTCCCTGTCCACTTCGGCGCGCCGCCGCGACCTGGCCCTGTTGCGGGTCGCCGGTGCGCACCGGCGACAGGTCCTGGGCCTGTTGACCGCGGAGTCGGGGCTGGTCACCACGATCGGCCTGATCCTGGGCGCGTCGCTCTCCCTGCCCGGTCTGTACGCGCTCACCATCGGGCTCCGGGACGAGTTCGATCCACGCCGGGGCCCGGCGGAGGTCGCCGTGCTACTGCCCTGGTCGGAACTCGGCCTGGTCTTCGCCGCCTCCCTGCTGATCGGGGTCCTGGCCGCGCTGGTACCGGCGGCCCGTACCCTGCGCCGGTCACCGTCGGCCATGGTGGCCGAACGCCGATGACCGGATCGTTCGGTCCCCGGTTCAGCGCCAGGTGGCGAGGTCGGTGCCCCAACGTGAGGCGGTGCGCGCCCAGTCCCGGGGGCCGCCCTCGTAGCGCACCGGCGGCACGGCGTAGCGCAGCCGCCCGTAGGGGGACCCCGCCTCGACCAGCCATTCCTCGGCGTCGTAGGTTCCCTCACCCGGCTCCCGCGCGGCGATGTCGTGCAGCAGCCAGGAGGCCGTCCCCGCGAGGGAGAAGTCCAATCGTCGGCCACGCCCGTCGACCCGCCGATCGGTGAGCGCGCGCAACACGCCCGCGGCCATCAGGTACCCGGTGCCATGGTCGAGGGCCTGCGCGGGCAGGACCCCCGGACGCCCGTCCGGGCCCGACTCGATCGCCGCGATACCGGTGGCCGCCTGTACCAGGCTGTCGAAACCCCGACGACCCGACCAAGGACCGCTCCGATCCCAAGCGCACAACCCGGCCACCACCAGTCCGGGACGGCGCGCGACCAGATCGGCGGCGGCCATGCCGCGCCGGTCCAGGGCCCCGGGCCGGTACCCCGTGACCACCACGTCGGCCGTGTCCAACAACCCCTCCAGAACGCCTCGTCCCTCCGCCGAGTCCAGGTCCACCAGGGCAGAACGTTTGCCGGGGCCGGTGTCGACGTGGCTGTCGGGGTCCTCCGACATCCCGGGTGGATCGATCCGCAGCACGTCCGCACCCAGAAGGGCGAGGGTGCGGGTCGCGACGGGGCCGGCGATGACCCTGGTCAGATCCAGGACACGCACCCCCGCGGCGGGCAACGCCGCCGGTTCCAGATACCGGTCTCCGGCCTCGCCGTGCGGGACGACCTCGGCCAGGGGCGAACGTCCGATCGCCGACGTTCCTCGATCGGGCGCCGGAGCGACCGCCACCGCCAACCCGCCGGCCGCGTACACCCGTTCCTGGACCTCGGTGGCCGCGAGCCCGGACAGGACCGCGGCGAGCCGATCGGGCAGCGTGCCGGGGTCGCCCTCCGCGTCGATGTCGAGCGCGTGGAGCAACCGTTCCCGATGGTGCGGATAGTTGGCGTGGGTACGCACCCAACCGTCGGAGGCCCGCCAGAACCCCGACAGGGGCGCGAAGGAGGTGGGTTCGCGGCCGTCCACGCGCAGGTGTCGTTCGCTGACGAACGCGGTGGCCACCGCGCCCTCGTCCACGTGGACCCGTGGGACCGCACCGCCGTTGCGGGCGGCCAGGAGTTCGGCGGCGGCCAGGGAACAGACACCGACGGTGGCCGTGGCCAGGGCGCGCACCGGAAGTACCGCGGGCAGTACGTTCCCGGCCGTGTGCCGGACGATCGCGGCCGGTGGTTCGGCCGCGCCCGCGATCGCGGTCCAGGCTCGCAGGGTCGTCTCATCGATCATCGGGGTGACTCACAATCCCTACTCGGCGAGGAGGGGGACCTCGCCGAACAGCAGGTGGTACTCGGCCGGCGATGGCTCTTGGGGCGTGTCACGCGAATACATACCCGGTTCGCCCTCCCCCGGGGATCCGCGTCGGCTTCGGTCGGCCCGCCCCAGAGCCGAACCGTGGTCACCGGCGCCACGCTCACAACGGAACACGCCCTAGTAGCCCCGTTCCCCGGCGGGGGTCGCGGTCCCCTCGATCCGGTTCACCCGGTCGAGCTCGTCGAAACCCACCTCCACACCGATGTCGGGTCCGGTCAGGGACAACCTCCGACGGTCCGCGTCGGTGAATCGCGGCGACAACCCGCGCAGCCGGGCGTAGGTGTACACGGCGCGTTTGGGGTCGGACAGCCGCAGACCCGCCACCCCTTCCTGGAGGATGCGCATGACCCGCAGGGGGGTGGGCCGCGGGAGCCTCAGGTCCGGATGTTCGATGATGAAGGAGACCCGGGTGCCGCCGCCCGCGTCACCGTTGTAGGCGAACCAACGGCCGGTGAGGAGCTTGGCCGCCTCGGTCAACGGATGCAGCGCCAGGTGTGCCTCCTCCGGCGCGCCCGGCAGCGTCGCGAAGGGGACCTCGGCCTCGGACAGGGCGGGGATGTCGTTGTCCCGACCGAAGTCCCGAACGGCCGCGCCGAGAGCGGTCAGATCCGGGGAGAAGCCGGAGGGGTTGGCCCAGCCCCACATCCAGGATCGCGGACCCAGGGCGGCGCTGCCCAGCAGGTGGAAGCGTTCGCAGACCAGGGGGCGATCACCGGTGAACTCGAACCTGGGCACCTGGAAGTCGACGTTCCAGTGGTGGTCGCCGAGGAACTCCTCCAGGTGGAGCTGGTGCTCCAAGGAGAACAAGGCCGCGTCGTCGAGTATGTCCGGGAGGGTGTGCTTCTTGCTCATGCCACGATGCTATTGCCCGGTTCCGACACCCTCCGGGGTCGGGGCGCGCGGCGACGAACCGTCCGACGCCACCGCGATGCTCCGGAAGCATCGCGGTGGCGGCCGGTCCGTTGGTCGTCCGGGCGGTCCCTTCGGGTGGTGGTGAGTCCTACCCGCTCAGGAGGTGGTCACCGGCTCTCCGGCCCGGCGCGCCTCGGGGGCGTGGGTATCGGTCGAGGTCGTCTCGGTGATCCAGTCGCCGTGGGCGACCGGGTCGGTCAGCACCATCGGCCCCACGCAGGACGGGTCGACGTCGAAGTCACCGTCCCGGCTGACCACGCCCACCAGTTCCCAGTCGCCCTCCTCGCCCCGCACGGCCGGGCCGCCGGAGTCGGAGATGCACATCTGGGCCGCCTCGGTGGGGTGCTCCGAACACAGGTCGGCGTCCTCGTCCATCTCCGCGCACCGGTCGGGTTCGGTGACCTCGGTGTCCAGTTGTTGGAGGACGGTGGGCTTCTCCTCCTCTCCGAACTCGTCGACCATGCCCCAGCCCAGTCCTCGCACCGGTGTGCCGGGGGTGGCCGACTCGGCGGCGATGTCGATGGGGGTCTCGTCGACCGGAGCGTCCAACCGGAGCAGGGCCAGGTCGTTGTGCAGCAGGTACTGCGAGATGGGGTAGTCGGGGTCGTCGCTCACGTCTTCGACCTCGTATTCGGGGTGCAGGACGGTCTCGGCCACCTCGCGCTCGCTGCCGCCACCGCCACGGTCGGTGCTGCCGACCCGCACAGCGATGTTCTCGGACTCGGTGCAGTGGCCCGCCGTCAACACCCATTCCGCGTCCACCAGCGCGCCACCGCAGTAGTGTTCGCCCTGATCGTTGTAGAGCGCCGCCATGAAGGAGTACTCCTCAGTGGCGTCGGTTCCGCCGATGACGGCGCCGGCCGGGGCGCTCAGGGCGACCGCCGCGAGCAGGGCTCCCGCACCGACCGTACCGACCCGTGTTCCGATTCGCTTCTCTCGGCTGTGGCTCACGTCCTGGCCCTTTCCGTCTCGCTGTCGCTTCGTTCGATGTGACAGCAAAACTACGGAACGGAATCGGCCGGAACATCGACCTCGGGAACGAGAACGCACACCTACGAAAGGCGGGCCGGGAACCGGACCGAGGGCTACGGAAGTCCTCGTCCGTCGCCGATCGGACCGGCCCGCGTCATCTAGGATGCGGAACGTGACTCCTCCCACCGCTGAAGCGGTGGGCTTCTCCTGTCGCTACTCAGGCAACAGGAAGGACCAGCCCGGCCCTGATACCAACGTTGACCGCTCCCACCCGATCGGCGTGCTCTGTGTAGCCGCACTGGACACAACG
>NZ_JBSHCT010000030.1:0-63906 GCF_053615935.1 Nocardiopsis sp. NPDC055879 | reverse complement strand
GGTCTCATTCCGAACCCGGTCGTTAAGTCTCTTTGCGCTGATGGTACTGCCCTGTGGTGGGGTGGGAGAGTAGGTCGCTGCCACGGTTTTTCTTGAGGGGGGTCGTCTTTTGAGGCGGCCCCTCTTTTTTTGTGGGTGGGGTTGTGTGTTGGGGGTCGTCTTTTTGGGCGGCCCCCTTTTTTTGTGGGTTGGTGAAGACGTTCTACCGGACGCTGTTTCCTCGTGCTCTTACAGCTGTGGTCACTATCGACATCGATAGTGACCACAGGTGAAACGGGTGCGCGGACTCCGTCAGGGGACGGGGTCCGTGACGAGGTCGGCGGCTTCGATCTCCTCGCGGGTGATCCCCAGGATGAAGGCGATGGTGTCCAGGTAGGGCACGTTGACCGAGGTGTCGGCCTGACGGCGTACGACGGGCTTGGCGTTGAAGGCCACGCCCAGACCGGCGGTCTGGAGCATGTCGAGGTCGTTGGCCCCGTCGCCGATGGCCACGGTCTGGTTGAGGGGGACCCCGGCCTCCTCCGCGAACTGCTGGAGGGTGGTGGCCTTGCCCTTGCGGTCGATGATCGGGCCGACGAGGCGGCCGGTGATCTTGCCGTCGACGACTTCCAGGGTGTTGGCCGCGGAGTAGTCGAGGTCGAGGCGTTCCACGAGGACGTCGGTGATCTGGGTGAAGCCGCCACTGACGATGCCGCACTCGTAGCCCAGGCGTTTGAGGGTGCGGATCAAGGTACGGGCGCCGGGGGTCAGCTGGATCTCGCCGCAGACCTTCTCGATGGCGGAGGCGTCCAGACCTTCGAGGAGGGCGACCCGGCGGCGGAGGGACTCCTCGAAGTCCAGTTCACCGCGCATGGCCTCCTCGGTCACCTTCGCGACCTCGTCCTCACAGCCGGCGTGGGCCGCGAGGAGTTCGATGACCTCGCCCTGGATGAGGGTCGAGTCCACATCCATGATGACCAGGTGCTTACCGCGCCGGTGCAGGCCACCGGCCTGTACGGCGACGTCCACCCCCTGGGTGGCGGACTCCATGGCCAGTTCGGCACGGAGATGGTCGGCGTTGCCTCCGGAGATCTCCATCTCCACGGAGGTCACCGGGTAGGCGGACAGACGTTCGATGCGGTCGATGTTCGCCCCGGAGCGGGCCACGCACGAGGTGATGGCGCTCAGGGCGCCGGGACGTAGTGGGGAGGCCAGCACGGTGACGTGCAGGTGCTCGTCACCGTTGGCGTTGACCCGCCCGTTCCCGTCGGCGTACTCGACGTCCATACCGAGATCGATCGCGGTCTTGTCGAGTGCGGAGCGGACTTCTTCGTAGACCCGCCGATGACTCACCCCGGGGGCGACCTTCTCGTCCACTTCGAGGACGGTCCCCAGCACCAGACGTCCACCGAGAACGACCTGTTCCAGATCGACGATGGTCACCGGGAAGACGGAAAGAGTGCTCAGCAGACGTGCGCTGATCCCGGGACGGTCATGCCCGGTCATCGTTACCAACAACGTGGATTCATCACTCATGGCATGCCCCACGGTACTCGGCCGTGGGACGCCCGGGACGGTCGGGGCACGAGGTTTTCGCAGCTCGTTCACTATGTGGACAGGTAGGCGAGTATCCAGGGCCCCGGGGGTGCGAGGCAGATCACTCGCCGCGTTTGCCCTTGCGCTTCTTCTTGACCTTCTTCGCCTTGACGTCCACCCCGCCCAGCATGCAGGTTCCGGTCAGGTGTACGACCGGGGCGTTGGGGTCGGTCACCTGATCGGTGCCGTGGAGGTCGGTGCCGCCCAGAATCGCCGAGGTGTTGTTGATCACTCGCACGCCGTGCGGCACGGTGATGTCCACTCCGCCCAGGATCACGGCGAGCTGGATGGTGACCTCGTGCCGGCTCAGTACCGCCTCGCGCAGGTCCAGCTCGACCCCGCCACAGAGGACCGACACGTTGGTGCGGGGCTCGACGAGCCAGCGTCCACGGCGTTCCGCGGCGCCGAAGACCGCCACCAGGTTCTCCGAGCCCTTGCTCTGTCCGGCGAGGTCTCGGGCGTCGCTGCCGAGTATCTCCATGCCGTCGGTGGTGCCGCTGTGGTCGGTGCCGCCGAGCCCCTGGAGCCCGGGTACCCCGGGCATCCCGGATCGGGGGAGGTCGGACACGATGGGGCCGAGTTCGCCGATGGTCTTGGCCTTGTAGAGGGTGTCGAGGCGCTCCTCGTGTTCGACGGGGCTGAGGCGGCCCTCGGCCAGCGCCTCCCGGAGCCGTTCGGCAACCTGGTCCCGGTCCGTGTCGGAAGCTCGGATGTGATCGGGCTGCATGGTGACGGCTCTCCTCCTCGGTGGGTCGGCCTGGACACGGCCGCACACTCAAGTATCGGTGTGTTCGACGAGATCCCGGATCAGGTGTCGTCCCTGGTTCGTCCCGGAGTCTCCCCGCCCCCGACACCAGGGTCCCACTCGTGTCGCCTCCGGGCCATACCCCCGTCCGGGCGCACCCTCCCCGCTCAGGGCAGTTCTATCGCCGCGTGCGCGGCGATCAGGGCGCGACGCACGACACCGTCCAGTTCCCGCAGGGCTTGGGCCCTCAGGTCGATCTGGTGGGCGTTCATGCCCCGCCCGGAACCGGGTTCGGCGAGGGCCACCACCTTCGCGAGCCTCTTCGCCTGGGCCGCGACCCGATGGGCGCGTGGTGGGTACCCGTGGGCGAGGGGCGGGGTGCCCGAGTCACCGAGGTCCCCCAACTCGCGGTGGACGGACGGCGCGAAGGAGGCCACGTCGTCCACCCCCTGAAGGAGCTCGGCGACCCGCACCAGGGTGAGTTTGAGTCGCCGTTCGGCGTCGGAAAGGTCGGGAACCTGGGGTATGCCGTCATTCGCCGGATACGGGGCCCATGAGACGCCCACGTAGGATGAACCACGTAGGTCGGCGGAGGGCACCAACCCCACCTGTCGTTCGGCGAGCTGCACCAACACACCCTCCTGCGCCTCGATCGCCGCCCGGTTGAGTTCGGCGGGGCCGATCAGCCCGCAGGGATCGCCCCAGGTGGGCAGCGCCAACCGGAACGCGGACAGGCCCAGGCCACGAAGACGTACCAGTGCGGCACGCAGCGGTACGCCGCTGTCGAAGGGCAGGTCACCGGGGGGTACTGTCCCGATCAGGTTGGGGCCGCCCCGACGTTCGACGGCGTCGACGGCGTCGTCCAACCCGACGTGGCCCGAAAGCCAGGCGTTGCCCCAGGCGACGAGTGGTGCGGACGTCAAATGCATTGCTACAGGGTAGGGCGGCCCGTGCACCGGCGTGGGACGTGAGAGAAGGAGGATGATGGACGGGCGTGTTCTGGGCCTTAACGGGGTCACGGTACGACGAGGCGGGGCGAACCTGCTGGATGGCGTGGACTGGTCGGTGCTGGAGGGGGAGCGCTGGGTCGTCCTCGGTCCCAACGGCGCGGGTAAGACGACCCTGCTGAACGTGGCCTCCAGCCAGCTGTATCCCACCTCGGGCAAGGTGGAGGTCCTCGGGGAGCACCTCGGGGGCGTGGACGTGTTCGAGCTGCGGCCGCTGATCGGGTACGCGGGCGCCTCCGTGTCCGGCCGGATCGAGGAGGACACCCCCGTCCTCGACCTGGTGCTCAGCGCCGCCTACGGCTACCTGGGTCGGTTCCGGGAGGAGTACGGGGTTCCGGACTACGGGCGTGCCCGTGCGCTGCTGGGTCACTGGGGGGTGGGCGAGCTCGCGGACCGCTTCTTCCACACCCTGTCCGAGGGTGAACGCAAACGGGTGCTGATCGCGCGTGCGCTGATGTCGAACCCGGAACTGCTGCTCCTGGACGAACCCGCGGCCGGGCTGGACCTGGGTGGGCGAGAGGACCTGCTGCGTCGTATGGGCAAGCTCGCGCGCAACGAGGACGCGCCGGCGCTGGTCGTGGTCTCCCACCACGTGGAGGAGATCCCGCCGGGCTTCACCCATGCTCTGCTGATCCGTGACGGTCGGGTGATGCGGGCGGGTCCTTTGGACGAGGTGATGACGGCGGAGAACCTGAGCGAGACCTTCGGGTTGGGGTTGAAGGTCGAGCGCGACGGCGGTCGTTGGTCGGCCCGCGCCGTCTGAGGTTCATCGCGTTTCGAGTGGACCCGAACCCCCGTCCCCTTCTCCCTGATCGCCCCGGTGGCCTCGTCGGCCCCGGGGCCCTTCTGTGAAGGGAGTGATTGGGGATGTGTTTATGGAAGAAATCCTAGGGTCCGTAATTCCTATTTCCGTCCGGATGTGGTCGTCCCGGATAGGTATGGGGTAGCGTCGTCGAACAGTGGGCGGATCGCTCTATTTCGGCGCGCTTTATGACGGGCGGCCTAGGGCGCGGTCCGCTCCCGCGCTGCCTGTCACCCCCGTCAGCAGATCCGGAGCCGCCCCAGATGTCGTCACTGAACACCGTCACCCGGCCCGACTCGGTGGAGGGTCGGTAACCGTGACCACGATCATCATCGTCGCACTCTTCGTCGCCGTCCTGTTGATCATTTTCTGGCGAAGCGTGCGTATCGTTCCGCACTCCATGGAGGACGTGGTCGAGCGTTTCGGTAAGTTCCACCGTACGCTCAGCTCGGGCTTCAACATCGTCATTCCCGGCGTCGACCAGGTGCGCGAACGCATCGACCGCCGTGTGCAGGTCGTCAGCTTCCCGCCGCAGTCCGCGATCACCGAGGACAACCTCGCGGTCGAGGTCGACTCCGCGGTGTACATCCGTGTGATCGACGCCTACCGGGCCACCTACGAGGTCGCCAACTTCATCCAGGCGGTCGAGCAGCTCACCCTGGCGACCCTGCGAAACGTCATCGGTGGCATGAACCTGGAGGGCACCCTCACCTCCCGCGACCAGATCAACCGCGAGCTCAAGTCCGTCCTGGACGAGGCGACGCGGGACTGGGGCATCGAGATCAGCCGGATCGAGCTCAAGGGCATCGAGCCACCGTCCTCCGTGCAGGAGGCGATGGAGATGCAGATGCGCGCCGACCGGGAGAAGCGGGCCCAGTTGCTCAGCGCGGAGGGTGAGAAGCAGTCGGCCGTGCTGCGCGCCGAGGGTGAGCGCTCCTCGTCCGTGCTGCGGGCCAAGGGTAGCGCCGAGGCGCTGATGCTGACCGCCAAGGCCGACGCCGACGCCCAGACCCTGCGGGCCCGTGGTGAGGCGGACGCCATCCACATGGTCTTCAAGGCCCTGCACACCAGCCGGGTCGACCCCGACGTGCTGGCCTACCAGTACCTGCAGAAGCTCCCGGAGATCGCCAAGGGCGACGCCAACAAGGTGTGGATCGTTCCGGCGGAGATGGGTCAGGCCCTGCAGGGTGTGAGCAGCGCCTTCGAACGCATCCAGAACGAGGTCGTCAAGATCCCGACCTGAGCCGGGTCGTCCACCGACCCCTCGCGTGCTCCGGCCCCGTCCCTTGGGCGGGGCCTTCGCGTGTCAGGGGCCGGGTGCGCTTGGGCGTCCGGTTCAGGTCGCACCCGACCTGATCATCGGATGACCGGCTCTCGTAGTCTGTTCGAGCCCTCGACGGTCGGGGAGCCGCGGAGCGGAAGGTGGGGCGATGGAACTCTGGGAGGCCGTTGCCATTCTCCTCGCGGGGGTGGCCGCCGGCGGCATCAACGCGATCGCGGGGTCCGGGACCCTGTTCACCTTCCCCGTGCTGCTGGCCCTGGGCTATCCACCGATCACCGCGACCATCTCGAACAGCGTCGGCCTGGCACCCGGGACCCTCAGCGGCACCATCGCCTACCGGCGTGAACTGGCCGGGCAGCGGCCGCGGCTGATCAGGTTCGGTGTCATGTCCTTCTTCGGCGCGCTGACCGGTGCGACGCTGCTGGTCTATCTGCCGCCCGGGGTCTTCGAGTCCGTGGTGCCGTTCATGATCGGCGGCGCCTGCGTGCTGATCGTCTTCCAGCCCAAGATCACCAAGTGGGCCAGGGCGCGCAAACCGGCCCACGAGAACGGTGGGATCCTGATGCCCATCGGTGCCTACGGCGCGGGTACCTACGGTGGCTACTTCGCGGCGGCGCAGGGCATCATCCTCATGAGCCTGTTGGGTTCCACCCTGGACGACGACATCCAGCGGCTCAACGCCCTGAAGAACGCCCTCGCCACCATCGCCAACAGCACGGCGGCCGTGTTCTACATCGTGTTCGCCTCACCGGCGTGGCCGGTGGTCGCACTGCTCGCGGCGGGGACGATCGTCGGTGGTTACCTGGGCGCGAACTTCGGCCGCAGGCTCAGCCCGACAGCGTTGCGCGTCATCCTGGTGATCGTGGGCCTGTCCGCCGCCGCACAGATCATCATGGGCAGGGTATGACGCCCTCGGCGCCGCCCCCGCCGGTGGATCAGGCCCGGAAGTAACCGCGGCGGTCGGCGTCGTCGATGAGCGCGGTCGCGTACGATCCCAGCGCCTCGGAGCCCTCCGCGATCAGCTTCACCTTGGTCATGATCTCGGACCGGGTGACCCCGAACCGCACCCAGGCGCCGCCCTCGTTGTGCCAGTTGGCGAGCATGGGGGACAGCCGGTCGATGGCCCGGGCGAAACGCGCCTCCGCCGTCTGTCGGGCCTCGAACTCCTGCCACAGCTCGTGGGCGAGTGCGGCCTGGTCCTCGGGCAACAGGGGGAAGATGCGTTCGGCGGCGGCACGCTCGCGTTCGGCCTGGGACTCGGCGTCGTCGGGCTGGAAGGCGAAGGTGTCTCCGGCGTCGATCTCGACGATGTCGTGGATGGAGAGCATCTCGATGACACGGTCGATGTCGGTGCCCTCGGGCGCGTACTCGGCGAAGGTCCGCGCGCACAGGGTGAGGTGCCAGGAGTGTTCGGCGGAGTTCTCTCGGCGAGAACCGTCCACCAGCAGGTTCCTACGTAGGACGCGCTTGAGCTTGTCCACTTCCAGGATGAAGCGCAGCTGAGCGTTCAGCCGTTCGTTGTCGACCCCGCTGGCAAAGACCGGTGCCGGTTCCGTCACGTGGTTCGCCCTCCTGATGGATGAACGGATCAGGTGGGACCGCTGGCGCGGTCGCCACTGGATGATCCCATGGAACGCGTGCCGTCTGTCGCCCCGACGACGGGGAGGCGGCTTGGGGGGAAGGAGGCGGCGTGCCCCCGATGAACGTCGGGGAGCGGCCGTGTTCGTGGTGTGGCCGGCCCCGAGGTGTCTTCTCTCAGTGTGCCCGATCCATCCGGACCTGTGGTGAAACGGGCAGGTGCCGATGGAACCATTCGGTCAGCGCTCGGTCGGCCAGGACCCCGGCCGGGGTGAGCGGTCCGGGCTCCAGGCCGGGCTCCGGTCCGATGGAGTGTGCCAGGTCGGGCACCACGATGTGACGGAGCGCATGTTCGTGGCCGGGGGCGTCGATGGTCCGACCGAGCTCTCGTGCCAGGTCGTCGTGGAACGCCCGTCCGTGGCCGGGTGGAGACACCTCGTCCGCGCCTCCGCCGACCATGAGCAGCGGGGTGTGGTTCCGGGCGATCTCCGGGGCCCGCGCGTTCATGTCCAGCCATCCGCGGGTGCGTTGGGCCCGGGTGTTCCAGCGGTAGGGGGTGCCGGTGCGGCGTTCGCGGGCCGCCATCAGCAGGGTCGGGTCGACGATCGGGTTGACCACCGCGGCGGCGCTGGTCGGGAGGCCGTTCTCGGCGAGGGTCAGGAGCACGGCGGTGGCTCCGGCCCCGACGCCGACCAGGCCGGTCGGGACGTCGGCGATGGGCAGGGACGACCGGAGTTCGGCGTCGACCTTGCGCAGTTCGGCGGCGGCCTCTTCCACCACGGGGCCGAAGAGTTCGACCAGGTAGTCGCGTTCACCGCGCCGGTTGATCTCGGGGACGCCGCCTTCGGGCAGCCGGGCGCCGAACAACGGCAGCCCGAGGTAGACCCGCCATGCCGGGAGCGCCGCCATGGGGATGGTCCCGGCGAGGGCGGATTCACTGCGGGGTGGTTCGAAGGCGTGCAGGCCGATGACGAGTGGGGCCGGTGCGGGGGCCGCCACCGCCGGGGGCAGGGCGAGGAAGGGCACGCCCGCGGCGGTCCCGGTTGTCGGTGCTTCGATGGCCGGCGCGTCGACTACCACGGATGGTCGCCTCCGTTGCGTTCGGAGAAGTGGGACAGGTAGCTGCTGACGAGGCGCTTGGCCTCGTACACCAGTGCGGCATCGCCTTCGGGGTTGTCACGGAAGGCGAGCTTGAGGACGGCGTCCGCCGCTTCCACGGATACGTGGACGGCTCTGTCGAGTTCATCGTTGTCGGGGAGGCCGGTGACCGAGACGATGATCTTGCGCAGGCGCACGGAGATCACCCGGTTGTTGTCGCTGCCACCGCTGAGGAGACGGGGGTCGACGATGTCACCGAAGTGGAGGCTGCGAAAGCCGGGCACGTTACGGTGCATGTCGATGTACTCGTCGATGATGGTATCGACGGCCCCGGTCCAATGGCTGAAGGACGCGTCGGCGAGTCGTTCGGTGACCCGGGTGCCGAACTGGTCGAGGAAGCGCAGTCCGAGCGCCTGGGTGATCGCCTTCTTGTCCGGAAAGAACTGGTAGACGGAGCCGATGGCCACGCCCGCCCGTTCGGCGATCCGTGTGGTGGACAGGTTGTCGTAGCCGACCTCGTCGAGGAGTTCGGCACAGCAGTCGAGCATGCGTTGGACCCGGACCATGCTGCGCTGCTGGGCGGGGAGCCGGCGTAGTGGTGCCTGCGCGAACGCGAGTTCGTCGTTGGCGACTCTGGCGGGTCCACGGCTCTCACGCTGGGAGACGGCCCCGTCGGTCGGCTCCGGGGAGCGTCGCGCGCGCGGGGGTGTTGAGCTTCGGGAATTGGTCGTCACGTCTCCTATGATGCCTTTTCGGATTCACCTGGTTCCGGGGAAATTCCAGTTTCGTTCCGAAGTTCCGTGTGGACACTTGTCCGATTCGGGTGATTCATTCGTTCTTCCTGGTGAGAGCGGGTCGAGAGAAGTGGTTGAAACTTGTCCTATTCGGCCGACTTATCGCTTGTTGTCGCTGTCGGTAGTCGGATTGTCGCTTCACGGGTTCAAGTGGGTGGATCGTCCTTCAGTGTGCGCCGGGACGCGACCCCGCTGCAACCGTTTGCAGTAGATGCATGGCATGGTGGGTCCGAGCCCGCACATCCACCCCTCCAGGAGGTCCAGGCATGACCACGGCCATCCCCGACACCACGGCGGAGGAACTCGACGCCGTCATGGAGCGCGCGTCCGCCGCCGCGCCCCTCTTCGCCGCACTCGCCCCCACCGACCGCGCCCGCGTACTGCGTGCGGTCGCCGACGCATTGGACGCCGCCGCCGAGGACCTGGTCCCGATCGCGATGGCCGAATCGCACTACCCGGAGGCGCGATGCCGCGGTGAACTGGGGCGCACCACGTTCCAGATCCGTCTGTTCGCCGACGTGCTGGAACAGGGCGAGTACCTGGAGGCCATGGTGGACTCCGCCGACCCGGAGTGGGGCACCCCCCGACCGGACCTGCGCCGTGTCCTCGTCCCCCTGGGTCCCGTGGTGGTGTTCGGGGCGAGCAACTTCCCCTTCGCTTTCTCCACCGCCGGCGGGGACACCGCCTCCGCGCTGGCCGCGGGTTGTCCCGTCGTGGTCAAGGCCCACCCGGGTCACCCGGAACTGGCCCGCCGCACCACCGAGGTGGTCGTCGCGGCCCTGGCCGACGCGGGCGCGCCCGAAGGGGTGTTCGCGCTGGTCTTCGGATTCGAGGCGGGTAAGGGCGCGGTGACCCACCCGCACACCCGCGCGGTCGGCTTCACCGGGTCCATCCCGGGCGGGCGTGCCCTGTACGACCTGGCGGTCTCCCGCCCCGACCCGATCCCCTTCTACGGGGAGCTGGGCAGCCTCAACCCGGTCTTCGTGACCCGTGCGGCCATGTCCGCTCGCGGCACCGAGGTACTGGAGGGCTACGCCGGCTCGGCCACGATGGGCTCGGGCCAGTTCTGCACCAAGCCCGGGGTCGTGTTCGTCCCCGAGGGAGCGAAGCTGGACGCCCTGGTCGGTGACCTGGAGGGTCGTGCGGCGGCCCCGTTGCTCAACGACCGGGTCGAGGAGGGCTACTCGCGCGGGCTGGACGACCTGTCCGGGCACCCGGCCACGGAGGTGCTGGTCCAGGGGCGGCGGACCGGTGAGGGGTGGACGCCGAGCCTGTTGCGCACCGACCTGGACTCCCTGCTGGAGCACTCCGAGGCCCTTCTGACCGAGTGCTTCGGTCCCGCCACACTCGTGGTCACCTATCCCGATGAGCGGCGGCTGCTGGAGGTTGGCGGCGCCCTGCAAGGGCAGCTGACCGTCACCGTCCACGGCGAGGAGGACGACCCCATCGCGCCCGCCCTGCTGGCCCTGGGCGCCTCGGTGGCGGGTCGGGTGATCTGGAACGGCTGGCCGACCGGGGTGGCGGTCTCACACGCCATGACCCATGGCGGTCCCTACCCGGCCACGACGGCGCCCGGGCACACCTCGGTGGGCACCACCGCGATTCGTCGGTTCCTGCGTCCGGTCACCTACCAGTCGGTGCCGGACGCCCTGCTGCCCGCCGCGCTGCGGGACGGCAACCCGCTCGGTGTGCCCAGGAAGGTCGACGGCGGATCACCGTCGGTCTGACGGCCTCGCACGGTGGTCCGGGTCGCGGCCCGGACCACCGACTCACTCCGAGTCGTACTGCTCGCGGAAGGAGAGGCAGGCCTCCCTCTCCCGGTCGGCCATGGGTTCGATGAAGACCATGCCCAAGATGATGAGCGCGGCCGGAGCGAACTCGAACAGCGTCCAGGTCTCGGCCCCGGAGCCGGCCATCTCGATCAGGGGGCGGACGGCGAAGGCGGCCGCGGCGACCAGCAGCGGCACGAACCGGTAGGTCGGGTTCGACACGTAGACGAGGTGGTCGATCATGTGTCGGGCGGTCCGGTTGACCTTCTCGTCCGGACCAGGAGCCCCGGAGACCGCCTGGCGTCGGGCGATGGCGTAGCGCACCGGATCGGTCTCGGGTGACGCGGGCATCACGCGAAGGATCGAGTACGCGGCCAGTCCGGACAACACGGTGACGGACAGGGCCATGATGGCGACGGCGCCCGGGACCCAGCCGGGGACGCCGGTCGGATCGGTCAGGTTCGGGGCGGTCAACATCGCGGCGAGGAGGAGGGCGATGACCCCGGCGCCGGCCCCCCAGAGCGCGGAGTGGGCCACCGGGTGGTGCTGGGCGTGCAGCCGGAGTCGGGCCTTGGCCACCTGCCCCGAGGTGGGATCCGAGGACGGAACGGAGGCGTACGAGTTGTTCCAGAGCGGGGAGGTCATGGCGCTCACACTACGAATCCCGGCACGGCGCGCACCATGCACGGAAGTCAGGAACCCGAACCGGAGTTCCCGAACTTTCGTCAGGTCCGCCCCGACGACCTGTCGTCGGAGGAGACCGTCCCCTAGGTTGCGAAGACCGACCGTATTCGCACCACGCCCCGAGGTTGTCTCCATGACCCAGGATCCCCACGCCCTCGTCGACGCCCTGCCCAAGGTGGAACTCCACGTCCACCTCGAAGGGTCGATGCCCGCCGAGACCCTTTTCGAACTGGCGAAACGGCACCGGGTCGATGGTCTCCCGGACACCCTCGAAGAGCTTCGGAATTGGTACGAGTTCACCGACTTCCCGCACTTCGTCGAGGTCTACCTGGCGTCGGTGCGCACCCTGCGGGAAGAGGCCGACTTCGCGCTGTTGACCTCGGTCGTCGCCGAGCGGCTGGCCGCGCAGAACGTCCGCTACGCGGAGGTCCACGTGAGCCTGTACACCCACCTGATGCGCGGGGTGCCGGCGAAGGTGGTCTTCGACGGCATCGAACAGGCCCGGATCGAGGCCGAACGGGACCACGGCGTCCAACTCAGGTGGATCCCCGACTTCCCCGCGGACTTCGGGCCGGAGTCCGCCGAACGAACGGTGGCGGCCGTGCTCCGGGACGGCCCGTCGAGCGTGATCGGTCTCGGGGTGGGCGGGGTGGAGTCCCCGCTGGAGCCCTACGCGGAGGTGTTCGGACGGGCCCGGGCCGCCGGTCTGGTGAGCCTGCCGCACGCGGGCGAGCACGGTGGACCGGTACGGGTCCGTGAGGCGTTGGACGTGCTGAAGGCGGAGCGGATCGGGCACGGCATCGACACCATGAAGGATCCGGAGTTGGTGGCCCGCCTGGTCGACGAACAACTGCCCATCGACGTCAGTCCCACCTCCAACCTGCGAACCCGCGCCGTGGAGCGGATCGAGGATCATCCCCTGCCCGCCATGCTCGACGCGGGGCTGTTGGTCACCCTCAACAGCGACGACCCCACGATGTTCGGCAGCGATCTGACCGGTGAGTACCGGATCGCCCATGACCTGCTGGGCGTGGCCGGGACGGTGCGCCTGGCCCGCAACGGGGTCGAGGCCTCCTACCTGGGTGCGGCACGCCGTCGTGCGCTGCTGGCGGAGATCGACGCGGTGGCCGCCCGGCACGGAGTGTCCTGAAGGAGGCGGACCCGGCACCCTCCCTTCAGGACATCGGGCCCGCGGGCTCAACGGGACGGCCCGTAGGTGAGCCGGCGCAGCGCCACCTCGGCCGGCCCACGCCTGTTCCGGCGGCGCATGAGGTCGGCCAGCAGCGCGGTGGTCGTCCAGACCGCGACGGCGATGCCCACCCCGACGACCGGCGACGTGTGCTGGACGTGGAGCGTGTAGGAGGAGAACAGCACCGCCCACGCCACGGACTGGGCGAGGTAGAAGGTCATGGAGCGTTGCCCGAGCGCGGCCAGGGCGTTGGTCGACGGCCCTCGTGGGCCGGTCGATCGGGCGGCGACCAGCGCGATGAGCGCCGCGTAGCCCAACCCGCCCGCGTACCCGGTCACCTGGTGCAGCGGGGTGATGACGAGTACGTCCAACGGGGTCGCGTCGGTCCACAGACCCGCTTTGGTCAGGGCCAGTGGCAGTCCGCCCAGGACGGCCATGGGGACACCGACGAACGCGGTCGCGCGCAGCAGCCGCAGGTGTTCGCCCGGCTGTTCCAGAACGCGGTGCCGGCCGGCCAGGACCCCGAGCAGGAACGGGACGATCGTGCCGAGGAACATCATCACGAAGAGGACCGCGAACAGCTCCAGACGGAAGAAGAGCTCGTTCACGAAGCCGTCGGGCATCGGTGGCGGGCCCGAGCCGGTCATGGCGTCGTAGGAGCCGACCAGCGTGTGGACGGTGGCGGCCACGGGCAGCCAGACCAGGGCGAGGATCACCAGGGTCCGGTCGCGGAGGCGGAGTACCCCGACCAAGAGCAGCGCCACCAGACCGTAGACGGCCAGGATGTCTCCGGGGAAGAGTAGGACGGCGTGCGCCAGGCCGAAGACGACCAGCCAGAGGGCGCGTCGACGCAAGAGGCCGCGGGTTCGGCGCGGTTCGTGCCCCTGTTCGCTTCGGCGACGGTGGATCCATGCGAGACCGTAGCCGAACAGCGCCGCGAACATGGGGTGGCCGCGCAGGTCCACGAACACGACCGTGCCGGCGGTGGTGATCCGGTCGGCGATGGTGAGCGGGTTCTCGGGGCCGCCGATGAGAACGGTGAACAGGTGCGCGTGGGCGAGCGCGATGACCAGGAGCATGACACCGCGGGCCAGGTCCGGGGCCAGGGAACGATGATCGGGGGATGGGGGGCGGTCCGTGGTGCCCGGGACCCGTGGTCCGGGCGTGGTCGTGTGGGACATGGTGGGCTCCGAAAGGGGCCGCGGTCTGTGCGGCTCGGTGGACGTTGTACGCGTCGAGGTCGGATTCTCGTGGGTGGTGCACCGTGTGCGTACAACATAAACAGGAGGAGCCGCCGCTGTGAACCCTATTTTTCCATGTGATTGCAGGTCAATGTACTAGTGCACTGGGTGTGAAAGGAGGTTTCCGGGCGAGGGCGAAGCGGTGCTCCGAGGTGGTTCGCGAATGCATGTGCACTAGTACACTTCGGAATTCGAACGGAGAATGGTCGAAAGGGGCCGGTGATGTCCACGAACTCGGGACGAGGAATCCCGCCCTACGCGCGGGTCTTCGTCGACATCCGGGCGCGTATCGACTCCGGAGAACTCCGGCCCGGTGACCGTGTGCCCTCCACCCGGGAGATCACCCGGGAGTGGGGGGTAGCCATGGCCACCGCCACCAAAGCGCTGACGGCGTTGCGCCGAGAGGGGTTGGTGGAGGCGGTGCGCGGGGTCGGGACCGTGGTGCGGGGCGAACCAGACTCGGACCCGACCCCGACATCCGCTTCCGCTCTGGAGGGGCACGAACCCGAACGGCGACGTGAACGCCGCTCCCGGACCGTACCCGCACTGACCCGTGAGGCCATCGTCGGGGCCGCCATCACCGTCGCCGACGCCGAGGGGATCGAGGGGCTGTCCATGCGCAGGGTCTCCTCGGAGCTGCGGGTGAGCACCATGGCCCTGTACCGCCACGTCGCCGACAAGGGCGAGCTGATGACGGCGATGATCGACCGTGTCTACACCGATGCCGCACTCCCCGAACCGCCGCCCGACCACTGGCGGGAGGCCCTCGAACTGGCCCTGGTCGCGGAGTGGGGGATCTACCGCGAACATCCCTGGGCCATGCGCTTGACGATGATGGCCGGCGCGGTCGTGTCACCGGGGCTGATGAGGAACGCCGAGTGGATGATGAGGGTGATCACCCACCAGGGGCGCTCCGCCGACGAAGCACAGGAGATCCTCGTCTTCGTGTCCGCCTACACCTCCGGTATGGCCCTTCAGGCCACGCGGGTGGTGTTGGAGGACCATGAGTTCGGGATGGACGCCGATCAGTGGTGGCGCTCCCGGGCCCCCGAGTTCCTGCGTCTGGCCGCCGGGGGCGGTTTCCCCGTCATGTTCAGCGTGTCCGGGCCGCTCGATGTCGACGGCGTCTTCGAGGCCGGTATGAAACACCTGCTGGACGGGCTCACACCGCGAATCGAGGGCACCGCGACCCCGTGAACCGGGCCGAGGCGCCGGTACCCGGCGACGGATGCCGGGTACCGGCGCCTCGGGTGGGAACCGGGGATCAAGCCGGGGAGTCGCTGAGCGGGAGTCCGCAGTCGGCGCGCATGTCCACCCACGTTCGGTGGGCCCGTTCGGCGTCCTGACCCTCGTAGGGAACGGGCACGCCGTCCTGGATCCGGGCGGGGGCCCAATCGGCCTCCAGGACACCGCCCTGGTCGAGGGTGAGGGTGAGCACCCCGGTCTCGGCGGTCGGGCCGTCGAAGTTGTAGAACACGAAGTTGCTCAGGCCGTAGTGCACGTAGGCGTCGCCCTGGAATCCGCCCGGGGACAACACGTGCGCGTGCCCGCCGACCACGGCGGTGGCGCCGGCGTCGATGAGCTCGTCGGCCAGTTCGGGGGCGTGTGGAAGTGGACAGTGCGCGCCCTCCAACCCCCAGTGCAGGAAGACCACGACGTTGTCGTGCTCGGCGGCGGCGCCGGTGACCGCTTCCACCAGCCGGTCCTTCATCTCGTACTTGGTGGTGGCCAGACCGGGCCCGTCCTCGTTCGCGGTCCAGGCGGGAATGAGCTCCTCGTCCAGCACGTCGGTGGCGCCGAACAGGGCGACGCTCTGGCCGTTGACCTCGGCGACGTGCGGGGCGTAGGCCTCGGCCGCGTCGTGGCCGGCGCCCACGAGGGCGACGGGGGAGTCGGCACCGTTGGCCAGGGTGTCGAGGAGTCCCTGCTCGCCGTAGTCCATGCCGTGGTTGTTGGCGATCGTGGCCACGTCCACACCCGCGGAGTCCAGGGCCTCCAACGCGGTGGCGGGGGCACGGAAGACGAAGTCCTTGTGGGGTACGGGTGTGCCGCCCTCGGTCACCGCGGTCTCCAGGTTGACCATGGCCAGGTCGGCGGCGGAAAGCCGTTCCGAGATCGGGTCGAGGGCGGTCGATGGGTCGTCGAGTCGGGGCAGGAGCAGGCCCTCGAACATCACGTCACCACCGAAGGCGATGGTGAAGGGATCGGGCGCCGCCTCGGTGGACGATGGGGGTGTGTCGGTGCCTTCCCCGGGAGGTACGGCACCCTCGTCGGGCGATGTGTTCGGGTCTGCCGAGGAACAGGCGGCGGAGAGGGCGAACGCCAGGGTCGCGGTGCCGGCCGCGAGAACCCGGAGCTTGCGTGGACGCGTGTGTTCGGGGTTCATTCCATGCTCCGTGAGGGGGACCGAGGGCATGTCCGATGGGATGAAGGACGCCTGCCCGCCGGATCCGGTTGGCCGATTCGACCGGTTGGTGCGCGGGTTTCCTGCTGTGGTGTTCGACTTCGGTGTTCGACGAGAATCGGGTCGAGAGTGGCCCGACATGGTCAGCGTAAGCGTCTTGAACAGCGATGACACGGATTTTCGGGCGAGGATTCCGGGGTTTTGAAGAATGGGAGGGTCGATATTCACTCTTCGGTCATAGTGCGCAATCCAGGCAATTTTCTATGTATGGGTTAAGGCGCGACCCGGAGGGGAGCGAAGGACGAATCCACTAAGTTCCTTAGTGTGCTTTCGGGCGTGTCGGGAAGTAAATTTTTCGGTCTTGATCGATGACATCAAGGCGTGGATCGTGCCGATGAATGGCTGAAGCATGCGCGCTGAGCAGTGGATATGCCAAGTAGTGATCATCCGTGCGTGCAGGGTGATCATGGGTTGTTCGGGAAGTTCTGGGAAAAGCACTGCACTTCCTCGCGCCCTGCTCTAACGTTTCGGTCCGTTGGCGGTTGTCCTTGGAGTGAACTCCGAAAGGACGTCACCGTCACCCCTGCACGAACAAGCGGGCCACCTCACCGTGCCACCGGTCTGTTGTGGCCGGGTCCGCTCACCGTGCGACCCTCCCGAGTGCCCACGACACGGGTATCGAAAGGTGTGGATCGCACGAAATCCGCGCTCCGCTCGGCGCATCCCCTGGCAGTCTTCTGAAAGGTCCAGCCGCACTATGCGCAACACACTCCGTTACTCCTTCGCCACCGCAATGACCGCCGGACTGGTGCTCGCGCCGATCGGTGCCGCGTTCGCCGACGCCCAGACCGACGGCTCGGGCGGCGTGGGCAGCGGAAACCAGGTGGTCGTCCCCGTCGACGTCGAGGCCGACCTGTGCGGCAACGCGCTCGCCATCCTGGGTATCTCCAAGGCCGACTGCACCAAGGTGTCCGAGGTCCTCTACGAGAGCAGCGGATACTCCGCGTCCACCGATGGTTCCGGTGGCGTGGCCAGTGGAAACCAGATCATCGTTCCGGTCGACGCGGCCCTGGACGTGTGCGGTAACTCCGTCGCCGTCGCCGGTGTCTCCGAGGCCGAGTGCACCTCCGTCGTGGAGGTCCTGGAAGAGGAGGGCGCCGCGAGCACCAAGGCCGCCACCGATGGTTCCGGTGGCGTGGCCAGCGGAAACCAGATCGTCCTGCCGGTCGACACCGCCATCGACATCTGCGGAAACTCCGTCGCGGTCCTGGGTGCCTCCAGCGCCAGTTGCACCACCGTCATCAACATCATCCACGCCTCCCCGGACAACGAGGGAGCGACCGAGGTCGCCACCGATGGTTCCGGTGGCGTGGCCAGTGGAAACCAGGTGGTCGTCCCCGTCGACGCCGCGGTCGAGATCTGCGGCAACGCCGTTTCCGTCCTGGGCATGGCCGAGGCCTCCTGCATCGAGACGATCTCCGAGGAGGAGCCGCCCGAGACCCCCGAGGAGCCGGAGGAGACTCCGGAGGAGCCGGAGGAAGAGCCCGAGACTCCCGAGGAGACCCCCGAGAAGCCCGAGGAGGACCCGCAGACGCCGGAGAAGGAGCAGGAGCGCGAGGAGGAGCCCTCCGACGACAAGCCCGCCCCCTCCGACCAGGCGGACGGCCCCGCGCTGGCCGTCACCGGTAGCACCCTGAGCGGTCTGGTGGCCGCGGCCCTGGCCGCCGTCGGCGCCGGTGGCGCGGGTCTGTACTTCGCCCGCAAGCGCAAGGCCGCCGCCGGTACCGCCGACGAGGAGTAGGACACACTCCGGGCACGGACCCACGCTCAACGGCCGCGCCGCACCGCTCCCGACACGGGGGCGGTGCGGCGCGGCCGCCGTCGTCTCATAACCTCGAAGACGTGCTCAAAGTCCTGTTCTCCAGACGCATGCTGGCCTTCCACGCGCTGGTCCTGCTGATCGTCCCGTCCTTCATCTGGCTGGGGTTCTGGCAGCTCGACCGCGCCGAACAGCGTGCCGCCTCGGTCGATCTCCAGCGGGACAACGTGGCCGCCGAGCCCGTCCCGGTGGAGGAACTCGCCACTGTGGGCGGTGACGTCGATCCCGACGACCGGTGGCGCACCGTCGAGGCGGAGGGGGAGTGGGACACCGATCACCAGTTGCTGCTGCGCAACCGGGACGGCTCCCAGGGGGTGGGATTCCACGTCCTCACCCCGCTGGTCACCGAGGACGGGACCGCCCTACTGGTCAACCGAGGGTGGATCGAACGCGGTGAGACCGCCCAGGACACCCCGGAGGTCCCCCCGGTGCCGGAGGGCACCATCGAGGTGGCCGGGCGTCTGCAGTTCGGCGAGACCGAGGAGAACACCGGTCTGCGCGAACACGGGGGGCTGCCCGAGGGCCAGATCATGTTCGTCGACGTCGATCGACTCTCCGCCGAGCTGCCCTATCCGATCTACGGCGGATACGTGGAACTCATCGCGCAGGACCCCGCGCCCGACCCGGCGCCCGAACGCCTCGCCCTGCGCGAGGAGGACCAGGGCATGAGCGCCTCCTACGCCTTCCAGTGGTGGGTGTTCACCATCGTCGTGGTGGTCGGGTGGATCATCCTCATCCGGCGTGAGCTGCGCGATCCGCCCCGGGACGGGTCGGGGCACGAGGCCGCCGACGGGTCCGAGGGCGAACCCGGAGACGGCGCCGAGGGCGAGAGGGAAGCCGAATCCGGGACCGAGGAGAAGGCCGAGCCCGAGGAGGCCTCCGCCGACCGGATCCAACAGACACAGAACTAGGAGCGGCGTGGACGACGACCTGATCGGGGGCCCGGAGTACCCGGTGCCCGGCGGTATGGACCGACGCGCGGTGGGCGCGAAGGAGAGCGCCCGGGCGGGGCGGTACTGGTGGGACGGGGCCGCCGACGCCTACCAGGCCGACCACGGGGACTTCCTGCGCGACGCCGGGTTCGTCTGGTCCCCGGAGGGGCTCGACGAGGCCGAGGCGCGACTGCTCGGTGACGTGACCGACGCCCGCGTCCTGGAGATCGGATGTGGGGCCGGCCAGTGCTCCCGGTGGCTGCGTTCCCAAGGGGTGGCGGAGGTGGTCGCCTTCGACCTTTCGTGGCGCCAGCTCCAGCACTCGCGGCGGATCGACGAGCAGACCGACCTGCGGGTGCCCACCGTGCAGGCGGACGCCCAGCGTCTGCCGTTCGCCACCGACTCCTTCGACGTGGTCTTCTCCGCCTTCGGGGCGTTCCCCTTCGTGCCCGCCGCCGAGAGCGCGCTGGCCGAGGCGGCCCGGACGTTGCGCCCCGGGGGACGGTTCGTGTTCTCGGTGACCCACCCGATCCGGTGGTGCTTTCCCGACGACCCCACCGAACACGGGCTCACCGTTGGGCAGTCCTACTTCGACCGGCGGGCCTACGTGGAGGAGGACGAGGACGGTCGCGCCATCTACGCCGAACACCACCACACGATCGGTGACTGGGTACGGGGCATCACGTCGGCCGGCCTGGTCCTGCGCGACCTGGTCGAACCCGAGTGGCCCGAGGACAACGACCAGGTGTGGGGAGGGTGGGGGCCGGTGCGCGGTCGCCTCATCCCCGGCACCGCGGTGTTCAGCGCGGTCAAGCCGTAGCCGGAGCGTCTCCCCGGTTCGGTGGTCTCGGACGGACGTAAAACCCCTTGGGTTCGGATGGGGCGCGCTGTAGCTTCGGTCCGGACGAGGGGAGAAACGGTGTCCGTACGCATGCGCGAGGTGTGGCGACAGACCCGGGAGGCCTACGAGGCCGGCCACTACACCGTGGAAGGGCGGATGGTGGACCTGGAGGGGGCGCTCGCCGTGATGCGGGAGGGCACGCGGCTGCACCTGCCGGAGGAGATCGCCGCGCTGTCGGTGCCCGAGCCGCGGTTCGACACCCGTTACGAGGTGACCGGCGAGGACACCTTGGCCGCCGCGCGGCGGGTGGTCGGCGAGAGCGGTGGCAGGGTCGCGGCGCTCAACTTCGCGTCCGCCCGCAACCCCGGTGGTGGGGTGGTCAACGGGGCGCGCGCCCAGGAGGAGAGTCTGGCCCGTTCCAGTGCGCTGTACGACTCGCTGACCCGTTGCCCCGAGTACTACGAGCACCATCGGGCCGAGCGGAGCCTGCTGTACTCCGACCGGGTGATCTGGTCGCCGAGCGTGCCGGTCTACCGGGACGCCAAGGGCGGGTGGTTGTCCGACGCGGTTCCGGTCGACTTCCTCACCTCGCCCGCGCCCAACCGGCGGATGGTGGACCGCAACCAGCCCGAACACGCCGACCAGGTGACGGAGGCGCTGGAGACGCGGGCCCGTGCGGTCCTGGCCGTGGCGGCACATCATGGCTCTACGCGGCTCGTTCTGGGCGCCTGGGGTTGCGGTGTGTTCGGCAACGACCCGGCCACCGTGGCCCGTGCCTTCGAACTCCACTTGAAGAGGGAGTTCACCGGGGTCTTCGACCAGGTGGTGTTCGCCGTGTTGGACCGTGAACCGGCCGTGCGGGCACCCTTCGAGGAGGTCTTCGGCGGATGAACGCCTGGAGTGGATCGTGGGAGAGTCGTGGGCCGTCCGGAACGCTGATCCGCAACGCTCGGCCGGATGATCACGGGCGGATTCTTCGGGTGTGCGACGCCTGGTGGGGCAAGCCGGTCACGCACATCCTGCCCCGGCTGTTCCTGGACCACTTCCACACCACCAGCCTCGTCGAGGAGGACGAGGGGGATTTGGTCGGGTTCTTGGTGGGCTTCCCCTCGCAGGCGCGGTCGGAGGAGGCCTACGTGCACTTCGCGGCGGTGGCTCCGGAACACCGTCGGGGCGGGTCGGCTCGGGAGCTGTACCGGCTGTTCACCAACGCGGCCCTCGCCGAGGGGAGGGGGATGGTGCGCGCGGTGACCTCTCCGTCCAACCAGCGGTCGATCGCCTTCCACCGGTCGATCGGCTTCACCGTGACCGGCCCGCACGAGGACTACGACGGTCCCGACACGGATCGGATGTGCTTCGAGCTGCGCCTGTGAGCCGGCAGGAAACGCGGAATCCTCGCGAAGGTGCGCGGGTCGGTGGCGTTCAGGCCTGGCCCAGGTCGGCGGCGTAGGTTTCCGGGGCTTCGACTATCGCCTTTTCGTGGGCGTCATTCGTAGGGCAGCACGAATACGCCGCGACCATGGACGGATTGTGCCCTTCCGTTGTCGGTGAGGTACTTCGTTGCCTTGGCCACGGTCCCTCGTGAGACGCCGAATTCTTGGGTGAGCTGTGTGAGCGAGGGGATCGCGCGTCCGACCTGGTACCGCCCCGCCTCGATTCGGGCGACCAGGATGGCCGCGAGCTGTAGCCACACAGGCGGCATGGCCAACGCGTCGATTTCCGAATCGGGTCCGATCCCTGCTGGCAAGTCCATGCGTCAATCATGGTAGGGCGAGGGCAACGAGGCCTTCCCGGGGGAGTGTGCGGGTACCCATGTACTGGTCGTGAACAGTCGTGTACAGTGAAAGCCCGTCAACGACGAAACCCCGGCGACGTGCTGGAACACGCCCCGGGGCCATGGCCACCGCTTAAAAGGAGCGGCAACATGCCTTACCTTATCGCTCTGTTCGCCTGCCTGATGAGGCTGATCAGGCCCTCGCAGGCCGTCCACGCCGACCCCTACGGGCGCTGTGCGGGTGTCCTCGCGGAGCTGCGCCGCAACCGTGCTCGCCGAGTCCGCCGGTACGTTGCCTCACCTCCGTCGACGCTCTCTCCCCCGGTCGTCCCGGCTCCGCGCCGGCCCATCGACTCGCTTCCCCGCCCCGTGTCACCGGACGCGCCCTTGAAGGTCGACCCGCGCTACCCGCTCCCGCCCGTGCGGCTGGTTCGCGGGTACTACGTCCACCACACGGGATCGCGTGCGTTCGCCGCGGGGGTGGCGGCATGACGAACATCGAACCTCTGAACTGCGCGTCGCCTCGCTGTGTCCTGGGCCAGAACCACGGGGGTGCGCACACCGAGCACACGGAACCGTTCGTGGTGAACGCCTGCGCCGCACAACTCCACCGACTGCTGACCTCGCCGGGGCCGCCGTGCGGCGCGGTGGCCACCCTGAACAGCGCCGACAACGTGTTCACGACGTTGGACTCGCTGCTTCGTGCGGGTGCTCCACTGCCGTCCCGTTGGGTCCTGAGCGGGCACGATGGCGACATGGAGCCCATCACGCGGGTGTACGACGCTCTGTCCGAAGCCCTCCGTGAGACCGGGGAGAGCGGGGAGACCGGCCCGGTGTTCACCGCGCTCCGTGAAGCCTGCCGGCATTGGAGGACGCTGGAGGGCCTGCTTCGCGCGGGATCTCCGCTGCCCGAACCGTGGCGGCGTGCCTGACCTCGCCGCCCGCCCCCGCTCTTCGGAGCGGGGGCGTCGGTTCGGGGCGGAGCGTACGGGGAGCGTGCGCGTATCATCCGTGCCAACCGACCGGGAGGAAGAAGCGTGCGGCTCAAGCTCGATCTCCACAACATCTTCAACAAGGGGCGCAGCATCGACCAGGCCCTGAACGACATCATGGACGAGGCCGAGAGCAAGAAGGCCAAGACCGTGGAGATCATCCCGGGCAAGGGTTCGGGCCAGTTGAAGAAGCGCGTGCTGCGCTTCCTGGACCGCAAGGACGTCAAGGCCCGCTACCACCGGGTGGAGAAGGACTCGAAGAACTTCGGGAGGATCTTCGTACGATTCACTTGGAAGTAAGCGAGGTTCCCCATGGCGGGACGTGCCCTGATCTACGCCCGGTTGTCGAGTAGCAACGACAACAGCACTTCGATCGAACGACAGTTGAAAGCGTGCCGCGACCTCGCGGAGTCGCGCGGCTGGACAGTCGTCGGCGAGCACATCGACGACGGAGTGTCCGGAGTGGTCGCCCCTGCGGAGCGACCCGCCATGGCGGAACTGTTGGCGGAGATGCCCTACGTCGACGCGGTCATCGCGTGGAAGGTCGACCGAATCAGCCGGTCGCTACTCGACTTCGCGCAGCTACTCAAGCAAGGTGACCAGGCAGGAACGGCGATTGTCTCGTGTACGGAGACCATCGACACGTCAACCGCCATGGGAACCGCCTTTGCGCAACTCATCGCCATGTTCGCGGAGCTAGAGCGCGGGATGATGACGGAACGACTCGCCAACGCACGCCGACACCTGCGCAGCACCACACGCCACGTGTCCGGCCGTCCTCCGTACGGGCTCAAGATCGTTCCCGCCCCGGACGGTAAGGGCAAAGTCCTTATCCGCGACCTTGAAGCCGTCGCCGTGATCCGCGAGATCGTGCGCCGTCTCCGCGCGGGCGAACTCCGATCAGTCATCGCTGAAGACCTCGCAGCGCGCGGCGTGCGTTCCCCCCGCGAACAGACGGCCATTAAGGCCAACCCCAAGCCTGCCCGGTGGTCTGGCGAGGGAATCGCCGGCATCGTCCGGCACCCTTCCATGCTGGGACACCGTGTCGACGAACACGGGCACGTGCGCCGCGACGCGGAAGGCCAGGAAATCGAGTTTTGGGAACCCGCAGACGACCCGCAGCACATTGCGGAAGCGCGCGCGGCGCTGGACTCGCGTTCGTACACCTCCGCGCCGAATACCACGCATTGGCTTTCAGCCGCTGCAATCTGCGGAACGTGCGGTCGCGGGTTGACCTACGCCAATAACAAGCCCTATCCGACCTCGCCTAACGCGGAACCCATCATGAGGTGCTACGGACGCGCAGGCGACCGCTGCAAGGGAACACGGATCACGGTCACGAAGCTAGAAGAGTTCGTCACCAACGAATTCCTATCCGTGGCCGGACACCTGGAAGCGGTCGAATCGGTGTTCGTGCCCGGTACAGACAACGCCGCTGAACTGGAATCCACAACGCGCGCTATCGCCAACCTCCGCGACGACCGCGACCTAGGGCTGTTCGACGATGACGAAGACGACTACCGGGCGCGCATGAAGGCGCTAGTGGCGCGTCGCGCACGTCTGCAAGCGGAACCGTCCCGCCCCGCGTCGTGGACGACACGCGGGACAGGGTCCACCGTCGCGGAGGTCTGGGAGCGCTCCGGAACAGACGGACGCGCAGCGTTGATCCGAAGCATGGGGCAAGTGTGCGTGGTGTACTCCGCGCAGCGTCGACGCAACGTCGCTACCGAGGATCGTGCGGAGTTCATGCCCACGGAGGTTGCGGAACGCATCTACCCGGACCACTTCGCCGCGTAGACCCCCCGCGCAGCGCCCCGGTGCCGTCCCTCGCGGGATAGTGCCGGGGCGCTTTGTTGTTCGCGGAGTCGCGGGGAAGCGAGGGGCTCAACCCACTTCGTCACTTCGCCACCGGGGATTGCCGTCCGTCACATGCTCTGACCTGCGAAAGTGGTGAAGTGGTGGTTTGTCACCCAAATCCCAAACCCTACACAGCAGAGCCCCGCCCCCTCGTGTACGCCCAACGCCGGCCGTTCCGTCAATCGTCACTCTTGACCGTGTTCCGGTCTCCGCGATGTGTGACCTCGCAGGTCACCACGGGTGAGCCGTCCGAAAGTGGCGTTTCGCTAATCGTCACTCCGGTGGCGGAACCGTCACTGCGTCGCGGGAGCGAGGCCGCCGCACGGCGAGTGTAGGGAATCTGCATCGGGATGCAGATTTAAAACAGTCTTACACACCATCTGACCTGCGATTAGTGTAGAAGTGTAGATATTTGCTTAAAATCAAGCATCACCTATTAGCAGTCAGCCCCTAGCCCTACAGGGACTGCCCCCTAAAATGCTTGCATCGCTGCACAACAGCACTAATTGCAGGTCAGACACGGTGCGGCCTCGCACCATACGTGCATTGGGCTGCATTCCGCGAACCCGCTTCCCGCTTCCTCCGCGTACCGGCCTCGCTTCCGCGTCCCGCTTCCTGCGCACGGCGCGCACGCGTAGGGGCCCCCATGGGGCACGATGCCGTCTGCACGTCTCTGAGATGCCCGTAGGCGGCTTTGCATGGCGCTTCCTACTCCCAGTTCGCCCGTGGCGTTTCTAAGCGCTCTACGTGCGCCCTGGAGCCTCGCAAGATTCTTGGAATTCGGCCGAGCACTTCGCCGCCCCGCCCGGATAACCAGAGAGACAGAGACGTACGCGGCGAGGGAGAGCGCCATGAACCCAGACGGGCAGTGCCAGAACCCCGGATGCGGTCACAAGGCCACATGGGCTTACCAGTGTCAGCCCCGCGTACCGGTCTACTGCGGTCGCGAGTGCCGACGCACGGCGTACCGCTCGCGTCAGCGCGCAGAAACGCGCGTCGCGGCGTAGCACTCATATTTGCCGCCTGATCTCCCGTTATTCGCGGGGAAGATCAGGCGGCTTTCCTTTGGTTACGCTTTAAAGTGTGTAGGTACCTATATTCCTAGAACACACAACGACATACATACCTATAGCCCTGTGCGCTTACCCGGGTGTATAGGTCCGCCATCATCCCAAAGCGTAACCGCCCATCTTTAGGAGACTACCTATGCCCTATTACGACTACGTCGACCACCGCGAGACCTGCGCACGTTGCGGAACGAGGCTCACTGCCAGACAAGAAATGTGGTGCGGGGAACGCTGCCGTTCCGCCGCGAGGTCCGCAGCGCGGCGACCCTTCCGCCGTGTCGCCTGCGAACTGTGCGGCGAAGTGTTCGTTACGCAGAACAGCCGAAAGAAACGATGCGCCCTCGCGTCCGGGGTCGACCCCGAATCGCCCAGGTACGCCGAACGGCACGCGGAAGCGGACCGTGTCGCGGACGCCGGTCCAGATGATCCGTGTTGGGAGTTGCAGGAAGCGGAAATCCTTGCGAAGCGCGAAGCGGAGAACGCGCGCGACTTTCCCGAGTGTGCGCACTGTGGCGAGGAGACAGAGTATTGGGGCACGGGGCGTCATCGTAAGTACTGTTCTGACAAGTGCCGGGTATACGCGTACCGGGCGAGGAAGGGGCGGAAGGACGCCTAGAAAGCCACAGAATGCACACGCAGGTCCGTTTGCGGGTGTCCACCCGGACAATCCCCGGTCGGGCACCCAAAGGCTAGGAAATTGATTCTAGGGAGTTTGAAGTGAGCGAAGGACAGGACGTGCTTCCCTTCCCGGATGAAAAGGAAGGGAAGCAGTGCTCGAAATGCGGGGAACGGAAGACGCTAGGGGAGTACGGGCGGGATAAGCGCAGGAAAGACGGGCGACGCTCCCACTGCATGGCGTGCGACGCCGCGTCGTGCCGCGAGCGCAGGTGGGCGAAACGCGGCATCCCGGAAACGGACTTTCCTCGTCTTCACGCGGAGGCCATCGCCGCGACGTTGCACTCCGAAGGAATGCGCGCGAGAGCGAAAGCGGTAGGTGGGAAATGGTGCCCTAACTGCGATGACATTCTCCCGCGAAGGGCTTTCTACGTCGACGCGCGGAAAGCGGACGGGCTCAACGGCTGGTGCGGGGAATGCAACGGGGAAGCCGTGGCCGCGTACCGCCAAACCCCCGAAGGGCGTGCCGCGAGCATCGCAAAGGACGCGCGTCGCGAAGCGCGTAAACGCGGCCAACCCGTCGACGGTTCCGGAATCCCCGACTGGCTCAACCACCACGAAGAAACCGACACCTGGAACTGTCACCTGTGCGGGGGCGGATTCCTTCCCGGCGACGTGATCGAGTGGGATCACCGCGACCCGCTATCCGACCGGTTCACCGGCGACGAACCAAAAGCGGGGCATGTGGTCGCGAACCTCGCCGCCGCTCATAAGGCGTGTAACAACTCGCGGAGTGACACGCCGTTGGACGTGTGGCATGAGCGGATCGGTGTCCCAGACGGGGTTGTTTGATACGTGTAACGCGCTGACCTGCGGTGAGCGCCGACCCGCATAACCTTATAGAGAGCCGGAATACCGCCCGGGTAGCTGCGAAAGCGACTGCTTGTCTCTCACTCTGTGGGGTTGCGCCGCGAGGGCCGGCCGGTTTCATTACTGGCCGGTTCCCGCGCCCCTCACATTCGCGAACTCCCGCAGGTTCGCTCTCAAACTTTTTACGCCGCGCGAGCCTTCGTATCTCCTTAGGGAAGCGCGCGGTTTCCCTTAGCCCCATGGGGCGTTATCGGATGCGGGTCCGATAACGTTCCGTGGGGCTTTTCTTGTTTCTAGCGCCGATTTCCACGGAGTAATTATGGACCACGATGCCCCTAGCTGGCTTACCGTAAAGGTCGGCGGCATGTCACGCGATGAGCTTAAGCGCGCTATTGCGTACATGTCGCGACACGAGAAGTCTAAGGCTGCCCTTGAGGGCGACACGGGCGACACCGCGAAGGGCGCATCTGCGGACCCTGCGGGTCTTGCTGCGAAGATCCGCGCCGGAATGGGAGCTTTCCAGTGAATGACCTTATTCCCGCCCCTGTTGGGGCTTTCCGCGCCGTGTGGCGTGACTTGGACGCGGTCGACGGCCTTATGGTGCTGCCCATTATCGGTTTTACCCCGGTTGAGGAACCGACTAGCGCGGTCATGTTCGGTGGTCCGGAAGCACCGCAGGTGTTCACCCCGGAGCGTGCTGCGAACCCGAACACGCAGGCCGTTCCGGTGGTGCTCACTCGCCGGGGCGAGGTGCGGGCGATCCCGACCGTCCTGCCGGAGGACGTTGACGACGTGTTTTTTACCGCGCAGGCAGGCACGGGGCTTATGCCCGGGGAAATCCCGGCTCTCGCCTATTTGGGCGTTGTGAACGTCCACGAAGACCCCTGCGAGGTGTTCGCCGATCACGTGGCCGCCGCCCGTGAGCACCGCGACCAGGTGGTCGCCGCGCGGGAGCGCGCAGCCCTGCCAGAGCCCGAACCGGTTCACACGGTGGCCGCGCAGGTGACCGCGCCCGAACCGGTCGACGTTGACGATGTGTTCGCCCGCGCGCAGGCGACGACCACTGTGACCAGCATGGAAGAGCTTTACGCCCTGTACGCGGAGGAAAACCAGTGAACGACATTGACGACCGGGGCATGCCCGCACGCCACGAACCGGCCGAAGACGGGGGGTACGGTTCCGACGATTGGCGTAAGGGCCCTGCCCTCGCCCGGCATGAGAACATCCTGTACGCGGATTTCCCCTCGCCACCTGCGGATGTTTCGGCCGCGCGGGACGCGATGGACTCCGCCGCTGCGCTGATTGGCGACCTTGACCGTGCTGCCCGACAGACTCTCGCCGAGTACAAGGGTGTTGGCGGTCGTGCCCGCGTGGCCGCGAGGGACGCTGTGGCGCGTGGCGAGTCCCCTCCGTCGACGGAGGAAGCCGACGCGGAACGGGATCGGCTGGCGCGCCGCTATAAGGACGCGGTCGCGCATCGTAAGGCGGTTGAGGATCATCTCGCGGGGTTGGTTGCCCGTTATCACCAGGTGGCCGAGGCTGCGCTTCCCGCGTGGCGTGACCTCCTTGCCGCGAACCTTGACGACCAGGCGGACGCGGCGCGTACGGCCCTGTCTAAGGCGCTTGTCCAGGCGCGCGAGGCTGTTGCCCTCGCCGTGGCGGTCGAGACGATGGACCGTCCGATGTGGAACCCTCAGCATGACGCGCCGCGAAAGTCCGCTCTTGCTGGTCGGGAGTTGCCCGCGAACCTGGAACCGGACGCCACGCGCGGAACGGGCGGGACGAACTACGCGGCGGGAACGACTGAGATCGACGCGGACCTTGACGCGGTCGCGCGACTCGCGACCCGCTGGTTGCGCGTGGAAGGGAACCACCAGCTAGGCCAGGGTCCTATCCCGGAAGCGTTGACGATGCAGACCACGGACATGCCGGAGCGAACCACCCCGGTTGAGCGGTTCGACCCTGACGCGGCCTCGCGGAGACGGGAATGGGACATGTTCCTCGGTCAGCAGGCTATGGCGCATGGGTTGCCTGTTGAGGAGCAGCCCCCCGTCGAGGGCTAGGGGCTAGGTCGATCAGGTGGGGGTGGTCGCTGATTGGGTGCCCCCCCGTCTGGCCGACCCCCCCTGCCCTGTGCCCCGCCCCGCCGTGCCCCTGTGGGTGTGTGCCGTGCTGTGAGCACATGCTGTGTGGCTCTGTGAGCGACGCTGTGAGGCGTGCGAGGGCGCGCGAGTCTTTGGCTGTTAGTGGTTCGTGGTCGCGCGGGAGCGTGCGACACACAGCCATTCACAATGGCTGCGTCAAGGATGGCTTGACGCGCGTCGCCGTTGTCCTTCCGCGAGGTTCGTGGCGTCGCGGCGAGAAGCGAATCGGTCGATGGTGCGAACTGTCGACAACGTCACCACGGACTGTTATCTGTGCAGGTCACAGCCTTAAGGCCCTGGGGGTACCCCCGAAACCCAAAAGGACAGGGACCGGGGGTTCTTAGCAGTTAGGTCGCGCTGCACGCATTTTCTGGTTTCCCTTTTTCTGGGTTGGTGTGTTTGAAAGGACACAATGAGTTACGAAGACATTCGCGCCCGCCTGGTCGGGGCGCTGGAAACGGTTGCGGAGACCGACGAGACGATTTCGGAGCGGGTCGCGACCGTCGCCGCGATGCTTGCGCGTGCCGACCAGTTGGCCGCGCAGGTGGCTAGCGATGGTCTTATGATTCCCGGCTCTGCCGGACAGATGGTTGCCCACCCGCTGCTGAGCGAGGAACGCGCTTTGCGGACGCATGCCGATCGTGTGTGGGCGGAGTGCCTGCCTCTTGACGCCCCGGACGCCCCGGACGTCGCGACGGACGACGTCGTCTCCGCGAAGGCACGGCGCGCAGCGGAGGCCCGTTGGGGTCGCCACCGTGCAGCGGGCGAGATCGCCTGATGGTGCGTCGTCGCCGCGCGCAGGCTAAACGCGCTCCCGTACAGACTCGCCGTGTGCGCCCGGAGTCGATCGCTGATCGACGCCGCGATATGCGCGCGTGGATGCTTGACCGCGCCACGCAGGCGACTACCCGCGAGGAATGGCAGCACTTCACGGAGGACGACACGACGCACGTCGCCAATGTGATGGGGGATCACGCGGCGGAGGTATGGCCGGATGACCCCGTGTGCGCGGCAGAGCATGCGGAGGACGTTGCGACGCTTGCCGCGTACCGGGCGATGTTCGATTGAGGCGTGCCGGTGGTCGTGCCGGAGCGTGCCGCTGTGTGCCGGAGCGCGGCAAGAGCCTTGCCGGAGCGTCCGCCCGTGCGCCGTTCACCGGCACGTCTTCGTTGTCCAGGCGGAGACCGTGCCGGTAGCGGCAAGCCGTTGACCAGGGGTTTGCCGCCTTTGCCGGCAAGTTCTTTGTGGTTTGCCGGTCGTATTTGCCGCTTTGCCGGAGCGTGTGCCGCAAGCGTGCCGCCGTCCGTGCCGCTAACGGCAAGCGTGCCGGAGTGTGTGCCGGTCGTGCCGGAGCTTGCCGCTCAACGGCAAGCCCCTTGCCGCCGTGCCGTTCTTAGGAGAGAACCGTGTCTGAAGAAACCAAGCAATGTGACCGTTGCCGCGAGGACAAGCCCCTCACATCCTTTGCGCCACACGCGAGGGCAAAGGATGGACACCGTCGTTCGTGTCGGTCGTGTGTCCTCTCCGCTGCGAGCCAGAAGAACACCGTCCGCACCCGCACGGCAAAAGCCTATGACGCCGCGAGGGAACGTTACGATGACCGCGTCATTGACCCTATTCTGTTCCCCGGTGGCGTAGTCGAGTTCGTTCCGTGGCGAGGTGCACCGAAGGATGCGCCATTCCAGGTGAACCTTCGTCGACACGGTCCGATACCTACCGCAGCGAGGATTCCGGCTTGTAGCCGCGAGTGCGCGGAGGTCGTTCTCCGCGAGTGGGAACCCCACGTGCACACGGAACTTCATGGTACGCATCTCTCGCATTACGGGCACCGCGCAGCACTGCGTCCGCTGCGTGTGCACGTGTCTGGGCTTGACCGCGAGGCGACTTGTCACGTCTGCGCTACCCCTGTGGAGCCGCGTCGTGCTTTCAGCGTCTAGAATCACCCAAAATCACCCCTAGGTGACGGATCGGACATGATCCGTTACCTAGGGGCTTTTTTCATGCCCGAAAGTTGTGTGTGCGCGATTCTGCGGGACGTCCGCCGCGACGCGCACGGTCATACGTCCGGGTTGGCGGTAACGAACGTGCCTTTTCCCTTGCTTGCCGCCACAAGCCCCTTGCCCGCGAGCAACGCGATGGCAGCGCGCACGGTAGGGCGCGATACCCCGAACTCTTCGCATAGCGCGTGTTCAGACGGAATGCGCCTACGCGGCGGATAGGTCCCGTCTGCGATACGACGAGTCAGGACGTCCGCTATCTGCTCAAAGAACGGTTCCGGCCCGTCAAGGTCGATGGTCATAAAGCGACACTACGAGTCAGAGGGTGTGATATGGCGCTAGCACGCGCCGCTTGACGTCACCTATCGTCGCTTAGCAACGCTTGACAAGTTGGGATACAGTGAAGACTCCGTCAACGACGGAACCCCGCGACGGCGGTAACCGTCCGGGGTCGTGACCAACCTGATTGCGCAGGCTGATATGTCCACCATACTTGCTTTCCTGGCGTGCCTTGCACGCCTCTTTCGGCCGTCCCAAGCCGTCCACGCCTCGCCGTATGGCCGCGTCTCTGGCGTCATATTCGAGCTTCGCCGCGCACGGTCCCGCCGCGTCCGGCCGTTCGTCGCCGAGCCCCTCGCCCTCGCTCCCGCGCCGGTGGTTCCCGCGCCAAGGAAGCCGGTTGACGCGCTTCCCGCGTTTCCCCGTACGGCGTTGTCTGCGGTCGCTCCGATCGCAGGTGACCGGCACCCGCTCCCGCCCGCGAACCTTGTGCGCGGCTACTACAGGGCGTATGAACGCGCGCAGGAACGCGCCTACGCGGACCGGCAACGGTTGGGCGTCGCCGTCGCTATGGACGTCGCTACCGCGACCCGCACGGCGGTGATCGCATGAACCGCTGCGAACTCACCAGGTGGCACCCGTTCAAGGCCGGGGCAGACATGCCGAAAAACTGTGTGAAGCCCGCTGGACATGACGGTATGTGCCGCGATTACAGGGGCGACTACGAAGGTTCGCCGGGGCGCGCTCGCGAGATGACGCCGGAGGAAGTGAACGCGCACAACCTTTCGGATGACGCGGAGGAAGGCACGAAGGACGTGTGCAGCACGCGGCGACCCGGTTACCAGGAGGGTCCCGCGTGGGGACGCCGTCGCCTTCCCTGCGTCCGCGAGGTCGACCACGAAGGCGTGCACGCCAACGCGTTCGGCGACACATGGACGGATACCGACGTCGTCGACCACCCCATGAACGATTCCGCGCGGGAAGCTGGCCGTATCCGCGAGGTGACGCCGGAGGAATGCGCGTCGCCGCGTTGCATCCTTCCGTCCGGCCACACGGGCGCGCACGCGGAGCACCCGGAACCGTTCGTGGTGAACGCGTGTGCCGCGCAGCTAGCCAGCCTTTTGACCGCCCCGGGGTTGCTGCGTGACGCGGCGGAGACGCTGCATAAGGCCGCGACCGTTTGGGAAACCCTGGACACCCTGATTCGCACGGGCGGACCGTTGCCGTCCCGTTGGGCTACGCCGCGAGTCGATTCCTTCCTCGCCGGGATCGACGCAACGCCGCTGCACTCCACGCTCACAGAATCGCTTGACACGTCGCCGCCTGGTGGCGGGTACCGCGTCATGCCGTTTACGACTCTCCGCGCCGCTGTGCACACCTGGGACGCGCTGGACACCGTCCTCTGTGGTGGCGGGGCGTTGCCCGAACCGTGGGCGGAGGTGGCGCGGTGAACGCTGATGACATGCCCGACTTTGTCGACGACGTTGTTGATCCCGCAATCCTGCCCGACGACCCCGAGTACGTGGCCGATTATGTGTTCTGGAGGGCGCGTATCGAACAGCACCACGCGGACCCCATGGCAGAAATGCTTGACCTACATGAGTCGCTGATTTGGGATATGCACTTCGCAGGGGCGTTGTCCCTGGAAGCCGCCCAAGACAAGATCGCGGACGCGAGGGCGCTTGCCCTAGCGGCGGAGGATCTCGCCCGCGAGTAGCCTCGCCCCCTAGCCCCGTTTCGGAACCTCCGGAGCGGGGCTTTTTCGTGTCTGACCTGCGGTTTTGCTTAAAGTAATCGTCCCAAGTATCTTGGTCGTCTGTTCATCCACTTCAAGCACTGAGCGGATGAGGCCTGTGGACCGGTTACGTCGAGACATGGAGTGACGCGAGTCCTACGATCGTGCCATGGCAAAGGTCAGAATCCGCGTCAGCCTCGATCCGGATGAGGCGGAGCGTGTCAGATCCCATGCGGAGCGCGCGGGGATGGATTTGTCTTCCTACCTGCTCAACGCCGCGATCTGTCAGATGGCCGATGCCGAAGGACGAGTCGCGCAGCAGAGACTGGAGGAGATCCGGTCCGGAGATGCCCAGGTCGTTTCCGCCGAGGATGTTGCCAAGGAGCTCGGCCTGTGACCGGCCGGTAGGCGTGCTCGGAGCGATGGCGCAGGCACCGTGGACGTGCGAGGTGGGACGTATGGGCGTGAAACAGGAGGCCGTCGAGGCGGAACGACTGAAGTTGGTTCCGCTATTGCCTCGGCACGCCGATGACGTGGTGGCGCTGTTCGCAGACCCGGCGATGAGCACGCACCTGGGCGCCGACCTTTCCGAACCGGACGTGGCCCGGGCGATGGTGGACAACCGGCTCGCCTATGAGGGCCCGCCGGAACTCGGGCATTGGGTCATCATGCTCGACGGCGACCTCATCGGTCTGGCCCACCTACGCCCCTCGAAGGAACTGCCCGGCGACCTTCCGGAGATCGGATGGTACCTGTCCGCGCGTCATGGCGGCCGTGGTCTGGCGACCGAGGCCGCCTTGGCGCTGCTTCGGCACGGGCTCGACGAACTGGGACTGAACTCGGTCTGGGCGCTGGTGCACGTGGACAACACCCCGAGCCTGCGGTTGGCCGAACGCCTGGGGTTCCTCGTGGTGGGCCTGGGCTTGCACTACAACGGCCCCCACCACGTCCACGTCGCCCTGCCTGGTCAGGCCTGAGCATTTCCTGAGACGAGGCCCGATTCCGTGAGTAGCCTGGCTGCCTTTCGTCCACTTCGAATGCCGAGGTATGGCGTCACTTTCCGTAGCGGTGCCTACAGGTGGCGATCCTGATCTCTTCTTCGACCAGCTTGTGCACGAGTCGGTGTTCATCGGTGATGCGACGTGACCAGTAGCTTTGGAAACCGTGTCGCAGCGGCCCCGGACGGCCCGCTGGACGCTGCGTTCCGGTCCGTACCTCTCCGCCGCCAGGGCCACTGGAATTTTCGTTACCCCGGTTCAGTGTGGATTCATGTGCGTGCACCGGGGTGCTGGGTGGCGGTCGATTGACACGGTGGGTCGATTTTCAATCAGGTCTCGTTGGATATTCATTTCTATGTGTTTATGAGGCCGGGGTGTTTGTTCCAATTGGAACCCGGATCCCATTTGTTCTTGTGTAGATTTCCGTGCGGATTATGTGTGTGACTCCAGGGGCTGGATTGCTTGCAGGGGCCTTGGTTTCTGATGAGGTGGGGTTATTTATCATGCCTGAATGAAAAGTCAATCGCATGGCCGGCCGGGAGCGGTCAATGGTGGCGCTTGAGTCGTGCAATCTTCTGTTGCAAACTGTCCGAGCATTGCCTAGGTGATGCGGGGAGTTCTGTTGATGGGTTCACGTGTTCGTGTCAGATGCGGTGTCGTTCTTATGAACTGGCCGCTGCATTCGACTTGGGTATCGACCGCGTGGATCGCGCGAATATGTCATCGCCCATAGTTCGCCCACGGCCCTGTTCGGTCGTGGGTGCCTGATCGAGGAGAAAGAGCCATTTCTGCGTTACCAGATTATTTGAAACGGCCCGCCAAGCACACGGGTGTGCGCCCTGTGATCGCCGTACTGGCGGCGGCGGTGCTCACCATCGGTTCGATGGGTGCCGCTCACGCGGCCCCGGCCTCTGACGAGACCCGGGATCTGCCGACCGATTTCAAAGCACCGTTCGAATGCGGGCTGGAGACGACGTACGCGACATACTCCGGACACGACCAGAACGCCCTCGACTTCATCCGTGCCGACGGAGGACAGGACACCGGTACGCCGATTCTCGCCTCGGCCCCCGGGACCGCGCAGGTTCTGGAGCAGGACGGAGCCGGGCTGGTAGTGAATATCCACCACGCGGGTGGCTGGGAGACCAAGCACTACCACCTGGACTCGCAGACCGTCACGGAAGGTGAGGAGGTCGAACAGGGCCAACAGATCGGCACACTGGGGAACACCGGCGACAACACCACCGGAGCACACCTGCACTACGAACAGCGCCTGAACGAGGTCGCCCAAGAGATCGAGTTCGAGGGCGAGTCGTTGGGCTACCCGCTGGGCTATCACGAGGAGTTCGTGACCAGCACCAACGGTTGCGATGGCGAGGAGCCGCCGCCGGAGGCGGAACCCACCGAACTGGCCTACACCGGCCCTGAGACGGCCACCAACGGGGAACCGCTGGAGCTGTCGGGCACGCTGACCGACGAGGGCGGAGACACGGTCGCTGAGAAGGCCATCGAATTCGTGTTGGGTGCGGGGGACGGTGAGCAGGTCTGCGAGGGGACGACCGATGGTGACGGTAACGCCTCTTGCACGATCGACGAGGTCGATCAGCCCCTCAACGACGACGGCACGGTTACCGTGACACTGACCTTCGCGGGTGACGACGAGTACGAGGCCTCGGAGGCCTCCGCGGAACTGCGGATCACGTTGGAGACGGAACTGGAGTTCACCGGCCCCGAGACGGTGGCCAATGACGAGCCCGCCGAGCTGTCGGGGACGCTGATCGACGAGACCGGTGCGGCGGTCGCCGACAAGGACGTGGAGTTCGTGTTGGGCGCCGGGGAGGCTGAGCAGGCCTGTGAGGGGACGACCGATGGTGACGGTAACGCCTCTTGCACGATCGACGAGGTCGATCAGCCCCTCAACGACGACGCCACCGTTCCCGTGGCGCTGACCTTCGCCGGCAGCGACTTCTACCTGCCCTCGGAGGCGTCCTCGGACGTGGCCCTGGGGTACGTGACCGGTAGTGCCTTCGGTTTGTCCGCCGAGGTCCCCGTCCTTGGTCTGCCGATCTCCTTGGGACCGGAGCCCGAGACCGGTGAGGTGCGCACGGCGGACGCCGAGACGATGGAACCCGTGTGTTCCGAGCGGATCGGTTCGACTCTGATCACCGCGGACGTTCTGTGCGCCGAGGTGGAGACCGGTACCGCGCCGGCGAGCTCCACCGCGAGCAGTAACGTCGCGGACGCCTCTATCGGGCTCGTGGGCCTGCCGGTCATCGGTGTGTCCGGTCTGGAGGTCAGCTCCACCAGTACCTGTGAGGAGCAGACCGGCAGCGTCGACATGACCCTGACGGTGGCAGGCGTGCCGGTGGAGGTCGGCGACACCCCTGACCTCGAAGTGGACCTGGGCGGCATCCTGGGGACGAAACTCGTGGTCAACGAGCAGATCGAGGAGGAGGACGGCGGCTTCACCGTGAACGGCGTCCATCTGACCGGTCCGGGTGGCATCGACGTCGTCGTCGGTTCGGCGACCTCTGCGGCCCACAACTGCCCCTGACCCGGGTCTGAGGGCAACACCCCCTGGGGCGCGGGAGCTCGAAGCCGCGTGACCAGGGGGTCTCGTCGGCACGGGCTCGACGGAATGGGGCTGAATTCGGTCTGGGCGCTGGTGCACGTGGATGACACCCCGAGCCTGCGGTTGGCCGAACGCCTGGGATTCCTCGTGGTGGGCCGGGGCTTGCACTACAACGGGGCCCACCGGGTCCACTTCGCCCTGCCCGGACAGGCCTGGGTGTTCCCTGAGGCGAGGCCCGATTTCGTGAGTGGCCTGGCCGCCTTTCGTCCACTTCAAATACGGGAGTAAGGCGTCACTTGCCGTAGTGGTACCTACAGGCGGCGATCCTGATCTCTTCTTCGACCAGCTTGTACACCAGTCGGTGTTCATCGGTGATGCGACGTGACCAGTAGCTTTGGAAACCGTGTCGCAGCGGCTCCGGCTTACCGATTCCTTCGTTGCCGTTGCGGGCGATGTCCTTGATCAAGATGTTGATGCGTTTGAGGATCTTCCGGTCCTGGCCCTGCCACCAGACGTAGTCTTCCCAGGCGCTCTCAGCCCAGACCAACTTCACTCGCCGAGCTCCCGTTCGATCCCCTGGTCGGCTTCGAGCTCCTCGATCGCGGTCACCAGACGTCGGGCGTTTTCAGGGCTGCGGAGCAGGTAGGCGGTCTCCTTCAGAGTCTCGTACTCGGACAAAGCCATCATCACCACCGGCTCGCGCCCGGCTCTCGTGATGACGACCTCTTCCCGGTCATCGACCACGGAGTCGAGTGTCGCGGCGTAGTTGGCTCGGGACTCCGAGTAGGTCAAGGTCTTCATTCCTGGCCCCTTCGTAGTACAACCGGACATGCCATCATTGTACAATAAGTTGTACGTATGGGTGAGAATTCTGTGTCACTGGATGGGTGAAGGGGTTTCCTCGTGGTCAGCCGGGGCCTGCACTACAACGGCCCCCACCGGGTCCACGTCGCCCTGCCCGGACAGGCCTGAGGGGTCATCGACCTCGGCCTTGGAGGAACGCCTCCACTTCCTCGGCGGTGGGGGCGGTGGCGGGGCCCTTGCGGGTCACCGCCAGCGCCGCCGCGGCGTTGGCCCGGCGGGCGGCCGACACCGGGTCCTCTCCCGCCGCCAGGGCGGCCACGAACACCCCCACGTGCGCGTCGCCCGCGCCGTTGGTGTCCACGGCCTCGACCTCGAACCCGGGTACCGGCACGGGGGCGGTGTGGGGTTCTGCGACCAGGCAACCCTCTGCGCCGGCGCGCAGTACCACCACGCCGTCGACGCGTCGGGACAGGGCCGAGGCCGCCTCCATCCCATCGGAGGTGCCGGTGAGTGTGGTCGCCTCGGCGGCGCTGAGGCTGAGCACGTCGACCCGGGGCAGCACCCGTTCCAGGGTCGCCTCGGAAATCATTCCCACCACCGGCGCCGGGTCCAGGACGAGGCGCACACCGGGGGCGAGCCCACCGATCCAGGTCACCAGGTCGTCGGCACGCCCACCCGGCAACAGCGAGTAGCCCACCACGTAGACGAAGTCGCCCGGCCTCGGCCGCAGGTCGTTCAGGTCGCACAGTGGCAGGTCCATCTCGGCGCCCAAGTGGGTGACGAAGGTGCGTTCGGCGCTCGGGTCCACCATGACCACGCAGAATCCCGTGTCGGCCGGGCGAGGCGGATGCGCGACCTTCACGCCCTCGGCGCGCAGGGCCGCCCGCACCAGGTCACCATTGGGTCCGGTTCCGTGCGCCCCCGCGTACTCCACCTCCAACCCGGCGCGCGCGGCGGCGGAGACCACGTTGAACCCGCCCCCGGGCAGGGTCCGCGCGGAGCTCGCGAAGGAACCACCGCCGGGCTCGGGCACACCGTCGACCTCCATCACGACGTCGATGATCACCGGTCCCACGTGGTGGAGTCGCAGGGGCACTGCCGGGTCCTCTCGTCGGCTCGTCCCCGGATCATCCCGTAGTCGGTTGTCGAGTTTTTGCCGGGGCGGTCCCGCTCAGGTGCGCTCCTGCGTCCCAGACTCGATAGGGAAGGCGCGACAGGAGGAGAACCCATGCTGACCACCGACTTCGTCAACGGCTCGCCCCGATGGGTCGAACTGGGATCCGATTCCCCCGAGGCCTCGGCGGACTTCTACAAGCGGGTGTTCCGCTGGGAGGCCGAGAGCGGGGGAGCGCGAGTCGGCGACTACCCGATCATGAGGTCGGATGGTGGAAACGTGGCCGGGATCGGTGCGCGCATCGTCGACGAGGAAGCGCTGTCCTGGACGGTCTACTTTCAAGTCGACGACATCGAGGCGACCGCCCGGCGTGTGCGGGAGTTGGGAGGCACCCTCCAGGTGGAGCCCACCGAGGTGTTCGAGCTGGGCACGGTGGCGCACGCCACCGACTCGCAAGGCGGCTGGTTCGCCCTCTGGCAGCCCGGCACCTTCGTCGGTATGGAGGTGACCGACCGCCCGGGAGCACTGTGCTGGGTGCAACTGTGGACCACCTCGGTGCAGAGTGCCGAGGACTTCTACCGTGATCTGTTCGGCTGGCGGTGCGTCGACATCCCCCTCGCCGACGAGGAGACCTATACGATGGCGCGTCCGTCCGGGGCGGGCGAGGACCGTTACTTCGGCGGGATGATGGAGATGCCTCCCGTGCAACTGCCCCAGATCGAGGGCTTCGCCGACTGGCACCCGGTGTTCCAGGCGGCGGACTGTGACGCGGTGGCGGCGTCGGTACGGGATTCGGGCGGTCGGGTGCACGTGGGGCCGCACGACGTACCCGGGGTGGGGCGGCTGGCGGTCTGTTCGGACCCGCTCTCCGCCGGGTTCGTGATCCTGGAGCCGCTGAACGGACATCTCTGATCCCGGCCCCGAACCCGCACCGCGGCGAGCCGCGAAACGTCGGTATCCGACAGCACACTGGGAAGTCGACACAGGAGGCGATCTGATGCTCACCACTGACTACGTACCCGGTTCACCCTGCTGGGCCGAGGTGACCAGCCCGGACGTCGAGGCCTCGGCCGCGTTCTACGGCGCGTTGTTCGGCTGGGAGGCCGAGTCGGCCGGACCGGAGGCCGGCGGCTACGTGAACTTCCGGCTGGACGGTGCGCTCGTGGGCGCGCTCAGCCCGCGGATGTCGGAGGAACAGCCGATCTCCTGGACCGTCTACCTGACCACCTCGGATCTGGACGGGACGGTGAACGCCGCCAAGGCCCTGGGCGCCACGGTCCACATCGACCCCATGGACGTGATGGATCTGGGGCGGATGGCCTTCCTGAGCGACCCGCAGGGCGGCGCGGTTCCGCTCTGGCAGCCGCGGGGCTTCGCCGGCGCGGAAGCGATCGACGTTCCGGGATCGCTCATGTGGACCGAGCTGTGGACGCCCTCGGCGGTGGGGGCCAAGGACTTCTACGGAGCGCTGCTCGGCTGGGAGTTCAACGACGTTCCGATGGGTGATCAGGTGTACGCGACCATCCGTCCGGCCGAACAGGGCGAGGACCGCTACTTCGGCGGGATCATGGAGGTGCGGGCCGAGGACCTGCCACAGACGCGGGGCGCCGCCGACTGGCATCCCGTCTTTCACGTCACCGACTGCGACGCCGCCGTCGCCCGGGTACGTGAGGCCGGCGGCCAGGTCCACATGGGTCCGGAGAACGCGCCCGGTGTGGGGCGGCTCGCGGTCTGCGCCGACCCCTTCTCCGCGGGGTTCGTCCTGCTCACCCCATCACCGGAGTGATCCCGCCCGTATGAGCCGAGGGCGGGGCGGCGGGTCGGCCCGTGAGCCGCCTCGCGGCCCCGCCCCATGGTCGCTACTGGCGGGAGACGGCGGAGGAACCGCCGCGCAGCACGAACTTCTGGATCTTGCCGGTGGCGGTCTTGGGCAACTGGTCCACGAACTCCACCTGGGTGGGCGCCTTGAAGTGGGCGAGGTGCTCACGGGTGAACGCGATCATCTCCTCCTCCGTGGTCGTGGCCCCCTCTTGAAGCACCACGAAGGCGCGCGGGGTCTCACCCCAGCGCTCGTGCGGCACACCCACGATCGCGGCCTCCAGGACGGCCGGGTGGCGCAGCAGCACACCCTCCACCTCCACCGAGGAGATGTTCTCCCCACCGGAGATGATCACGTCCTTGATCCGGTCCTGGATCTCCGCGTAGCCGTCGGGGTGGATGACGGCGGCGTCGCCGCTGCGGAACCAGCCGTCGCCCATGGCCTTCTCGGTGGCCTCGGGGTCGTTGTAGTACCCCTTCATGACGACGTTGCCGCGCACGGTGATCTGGCCGACGGTCTTGCCGTCCCAGGGCACCTCGGTGCCTTCGTCGTCCGTCACGCGCAGTTCGCCGGAGGTGATGAGTTCGACGCCCTGACGGGCCTTGAGCGTGCCGCGGTCGCGCACCGACAGTTCCCGGTGTTCGGGGCGCGGCTCGCAGACGGTGATGAACGGGGCGGTCTCGGTCAGTCCGTACACGTGGGTGATGGTCCAGCCCAAGTCCTCCTCCAGCCGTTCGATGGTCTCCGAGGCGGGGGAGGCCCCGGCGGTGACCACGTGCACACCGGGCGGGACGCCGCCACGGACCTCCTCCGGGGTGTTGGCGAGCATGATGAGCACGGTCGGGGCCGCGCACAACCAGCTCACCTCCTCGGTCCGGATCAGTTCGAACACCCGCGCCGGGTCCATCACCGGAAGGCACACGTGCGTGCCGCCCGCGGCGGTCACCGTCCAGGTGTAGGTCCACCCGTTGGCGTGGAACATCGGGAGGGTCCACAGGTACTTCTGCCCCAGCTCGACGCGCAGGTGCAGCAGGGTGCCCACCGAGTTCATGTACGCGTTGCGGTGGGTGATCATCACCCCCTTGGGGCGGGCGGTGGTCCCCGACGTGTAGTTGATGGTGAGCAGGTCGGTCTCGGTGATCTCCGGGTGCCGGAAGTCCGGGGAGGTGGCCGCGATGAGCGCCTCGTAGTCCTCCCATCCCTCGCGCGAGCCTTCGAGGGCCACGAAGCGTTCCACCCCGGGCATCCGGTCGCGCACCGAGTCCACGGCGCCGAGTTGGTCGGCGTGCACGCACAGCACCTTGGCGCCGGAGTGGTTGACGATGTAGACGAAGTCCTCGGCGGTCAGCCGGAAGTTGACCGGGACGAGCACCGCGCCCAGCTGCGGGACGGCGTAGAACGATTCGAGCTGGGCGTGGGTGTTGGGCGCGATGTAGGCGACGCGGTCGCCTTGGGCCACCCCCATGGTCTGGAGGGCCGAGGACCAGCGGTCGCAGCGATCGAAGAACTGTTCGTAGGTCAGGCGCAGGTCCCGGTCGACCACCGCCTCGCGCTGTGGGTACAGCCTGCGAGTGCGGCGGGCGAACTCCAGCGGCGTCAGTGTGAGTTCCAAGGTGCCCTCTCCTTCGACTTCTACAAGTGCCCGTGCGGCTTGTGGTGCTATCAGGGCAGATGGTGCGTGTGGTGGCGGTCAGAGCCCGAACAGCCCGGACGCGTTGTCGTGCAGGACCCCGCGCAGCCAGTCGGATCCCAGGTCGAGGTCGACCAGGGCCCGGATCTGCTCGCGGTAGGCGTAGGGGATGTTCGGGAAGTCCGTACCCAACAGGACGCGGTGCCCGAGGTCGCGCAGCCGTGGGAGTTCCGCGCGTGGGAAGGGCGACATCCGCTCTATGTAGGGCGTGAACGCCATGGTGGTGTCCAGGTGCACGCGCTCGTACCGTTCGACCAGGTCGAGGAAGGCCGTGTACTCGGGTGCGCCGGCGTGGGCGACCACCGCGGTGAGCCCGGGGTGGGCGCGCAGCACCTCGGAAAAGGGGCCGGGCCCGGTGAACTCACCCGGCATCGGGCCGGAACCGCAGTGCACGACCACCGGGGTCCCGGCGTCGGCGAGCGTCCCCCACACGTCGGTGAGCAGCGGGTCGCGCGGGTCGTAGGCGCCCACCTGTAAGTGGGCCTTGAAGACCCGGGCCCCGGAGTCGATCGCCTCGGCCACGTAGTCCTTGGCGTCGGGTTCGGGGTAGAAGGTGGCGCTGCGCAGACAGTCGGGGTTGCCCTCGGCGAAGGAGGCGGCCCAGGAGTTGAGCCAACGGGCCATGTCCGGGCGGTGCGGGTAGGACAGCGCGGTGAAGTGCCGGACCCCGAATCCGCGCAGGATGTCCAGGCGCTGATCCTGGTCGAAGCGGTAGGTGATGGGCCAGACGCCGTCACCGAGGGCGTCGAAGTAGGCCCACACCTTGCTCAGAACGTTGTCGGGCATGAAGTGGGTGTGCACGTCCACGAGGCCGGGGAGTCCGAGGTCCCGCCAGACCCGGCGGACCTCGGCGCTCTCGTCGGCCCCGACCAATGATGAGACTCCAGTCACATCATCCAGCTTATGGCCCGTCCGAACCGCGCTCGGAGCCGGGGCGGCGACCGGCCACCCGGAGGGCTCGGGGCGGACCGACCCCGGGGAGCCGGTCCGCTCGTTCCTCAGCCCAGTGGGCCCCGTGTCCTTACAGGACCTCGGCACCGTCCTCGTGCTCCGTCTCCCAGAACTGGATGAACCCCTCACCACAGTCGAAGTCGTCGAAGTCCATGTTGGAGATGGACAGGTTGTTCTGGATCGCCTGGATCGCCCCCGGTACGGCTCGGAAGGATCTGCCGGGCTGGTCCCACAGGTCCACCACCAACAGCGGATGCCGGGGGTCGAGCATGGTCAGCTCGTCCGCGACGATCAGGAAGGTGTGCTCGTCGTGCGGTGACAGGCACATGAGCTGCTCGAAGGACAGCCCGGTGTAGCCGCTGTCGTCCACCACGTGGACATAGGCGTAGAAGGTGTCGGGGTCCTCCTCGGGCAGCTCGAATTCCTCGTCGTCGAAGACGGGAGCGCGTACGGCTTTCAGGACCGCCTTCCATGCCCCGTCGTCACCGTGATGGGTGCGTACGAGCAGTGGGTCCTCGCTGACGGGGAGGCGTGGTGGACGCCCCGTGAGGGGGCGGTAGCGAGGAGGAGAGGCCAGTAGGTCCAGGTCGGCGCCGAACACCTCGTCGGGTTCCTCGGGCAGGGTGGACTTCCAATCGTCCAGGTAATGGCCTTCGGGATCGAACACCAGGTAGAGCATGGACGCCTGGCGGGCTCCGATCCGCAGCACGTGCTCGTGGGGGACGAAAGGGGGCTCCTGAGGTGTGTCCTCGTCCTCGGGAGAGGTGGTGAAGGCCAGGAGGGGGCGGTGCACGGGGTCGGCCATGGTGCGCTCGTCCGCCAGCAGCACCATGTGCGGGAGCCAGGATCCGGCCTGCTCCAGGGCCGAGTGGACATCGGCGGTGGTGGCGTTCCGCCAGACGGGGTCGTCCACCAGAAGCAGGTGCTTGTCGTTTCGAGGGAGAACGGACCCTTGGTCACCGTGTTCCGACCGGGGGAGCGGCGGGTGCGGAAGCACACCGGGCAGGTCGGACAGGTACGAGAGCGTGTCCTGCCACGCGTCCTGGTCGTCGTAGGCGGTACGAACCACGAGGAAGACCGTGATCTCCTCCTCCCCCGTGGGGAAGGACGGAAGCAAGAGCTGGGAAGGGGGTCGCACTGGAGGCACCTTGCACGTAGTAAAGGGGTGGAAAGGCCTGGATAGCACGCTGCGGTGACAAAGCGCGCCACGTGCGTTCGGTAGAACACCGTGAACCTGGCCCGGCCTCCTGAAAACCACGTATCAGGGACATGCGATTCGAGAGCGGTACGTGGTGGGACCGCGTCGCGGAGCGGGTTCACAGGGCCAGGAGGAGGACCCCGGCGACCACCACCACCGAAGCGACGACGCGCACCGTCCCGAACCGTTCGTGGAAGAAGATCAGGCCGATGACGGCCGCGAAGACGATGCTGGTCTCACGCAGTGCCGCGATGCCGGCGACCGCCCCCGACAGTTGGGCCCACAGCACCAGCCCGTACGCGCCCGCGCTCACCGCCCCGCCCAGCAGGCCGACCTTCCACATGGGGCGCAGCTGCTCCACCAGCCTTCCCCGCCGGGTGACCAGGGCGACCAAGAGGAACACCGGTCCTTGAAGACACATGACCCAGGCGATGTATCCGGTCGGGTTCTCCGTGAGGCGCACACCGTAGGCGTCCACCACGGTGTAGGTGGCGATGGCGAGCCCCGTGGCGAAGGCCGCCAGGAGTGCCGGGGCGTGCTCTCTACGGGGCATGCCGTTCGCGAACACCAGCACCATCAGCCCCGCGGACACCGTCAGCACCCCGGCGAACTCGTTCGGCGGCAGGGCGTCACCGAACACCACCACGCCGATGAGTGCCACAACCCACGGGGCGGTGCCACGCGCCAACGGGTACACCTGCCCGAAGTCACCGGTCCGGTAGGACAGCATCAGCAGACTCAGATAGAGCACGTGCGCGACGAGTGACCCGAGCAGAACCGGCCAGGCCTCGAGCGGCGGGAGCCCGGCCACGAACAGCAGGGGCAGGGTGGCGAGCATCCCGCCGAGCCCGATGAGGGCGAACCCGAGCAGCCGGTCGGTGATGGCGTGCGCGATCGCGTTCCACGTGGCGTGCAGGAGCGCGGCCACCAGGACCGCGGCGAGGACGGGTGTGGTCATTGGACCTCTCGGGCAGGGTTCAGAGGACCCCGCAAGAGTAGGCCCCGGCCCTCGTCCTCGACCTGATCGGGTTCGCCCACAGGGTGTGGGCGGTCGATGTTCCGACTCAGGTACGGGTGCGCGTGGCGGGGGTGACGGCGTGGTTGCGCAGGTGCTCGTAGACGATCGACGCGCGCACGTCGGCGACCTCGGGTCGTTCGGTGAGCTTGTCCACCACGAACGCGTACAGGCTGTTGTTGTCCGGCAGGGCGACGTGCACCAGGAAGTCCTCCTCGCCCGACGTCACGAAGACCGACAGCGTTTCCGGCAGGGAGCGGACCCAGTCGCGGAACGCCTCGATGTTGTGCCGCGAGGGTTTCACGACGCTCACGGTGATGAGCGCCTGGACCGGGCGACCGATCAGTTCCAGGTCCACGTCCAGCAGTGAGCCGCGAATCACACCCCTTTCCCGCAGTGCGCGGGTGCGATCGAGCGTCGTGGTGGGCGAGGCGCCCACCGCCGCGGCCACGTCGCGGTTGGTCTTCCGTGCGTCCGACTGGAGTTCGGCCAGAATCGCCGTATCTAGTTCGTCAATATCAGCCATACGCGGAGTCTATCCGTACTTAATCCGGAATGTTGAGTTCAACTCCGGAGTATGCGTAACATCTGAGAGAAAAGGTCGTATTTGGCTCGCCGGGGAGTGATCCTCTCCTGGCCGGCAGCGTCGCCCGCCGATCGACCACGCTCCGGTGCGACGCCGCACCACCGCACAACAAAGGGACGTCCCGTCACCATGAGACCTTCCTCTGCCGCGGCCGGCACCGACCGATCGTCGGTGGGCCCTGTGACGAGGGGCCGCGTCCTGGCCCTGGTCGCGATCGTCTGCGCGGCGCTCAACCTGCGCCTCGTCGTCACCTCACTGTCCCCACTGCTGACCACCGTGGGCGGAGAACTCGGGTTCACCGCCACCGTCGTCGGTGTCTTCGGCACCCTTCCGCTGGTCGCCTTCGCGATCTTCGGCCTGGTCACCCCCGCGATCATGCGTCGTCTGGGCGCCGAGGCCACGGCGACCCTGAGCATGCTGCTCACCGGGATCGGACAGGTCCTGCGGGCCTTCGCCCCCGACACCGGGGCGTTGCTCGCGCTCACCGGTATCGCCCTCACCGGAGCGGCCCTGGGCAACGTCGTGCTGCCGCCGCTGATCAAGCAGTACTTCCCCGACCGAATCGCCGCGCTGAGCACCGTCCAGATGGTCGCGATCCACCTTGGCGCGCTCTTCCCACCGCTGGTGGCCGTGCCCCTGGCCGAGGTCGCCGGGTGGCGGGTCGCCCTGGGCGCCTGGTCGGGCATCGCCCTCGTCGCCGCCCTCCTGTGGGCCGTGCAGTGGCGCAGGGGCGGCCCCGTGGCCTCCCCGACCACGACGATGGGCGATGATCGGCCCCTGGCCCGCCCCATCCCGCGGGTCGGCATGGCCTGGCGGATGGCCCTGCTCTTCGGCATGGTCACCTGGAACGTCTTCACGCTCTTCACCTGGCTGCCCGCCCTGTTGAGCGACGCCGGGCACGGCCCCGCCGCCGCGGGGAGCATGGTCTCGCTGATGGTCGGCACCAGCCTGCTGTTCGGCCTGGTCGCGCCCGCGGCCACCCTGCGCACCGCCGATACCTTCCCGATCGTCGCCCTGGGACTGTCCGGTTACGGGATCGGTTACCTGGGTGTGGCGCTGGCACCGGGGCTCGCCGTCGTGTGGGTTCTCTTCCTTGGACTGGGCACCAGCCTGTTCGTGGTCACCATGACCATGATCAACGCTCGAAGTTCCACCGCCCGGGGCGCCGCCGCCCTGTCCGGGTTCGTGCAGGGCGCCGGTAGCGGGATCGCCCTGGGCGGGCCGCTGCTGTTCGGACTGTTGAGCGAGCTCACCGGCGGTTGGACCGCCTCCTACGTCCTCGTCGCCGGAGGTTCGCTCGTGGTGGCGGCGGTCGTCGCCTATGTCGAACGCACCCCGTGGACCATCGAGGCGGCGGCGCGGGGACGGCGTCCCCGTCGAGACGGGGCGGGGCTCCTCCACGCCTGATCGGATGGCGCCCGGGAGAGAGACGTGAGCGTTTCGGGTCGGCCCCTTCCCAACCCCGGGAGGGAGGGGCCGTCCCACCGATTCCGTTTCCGTCCGGCCCACCGATGTCCCGAAAGGGAAAATCGGTGACGGACGGTCACTGGAAAACGTCACACCCGCCCCTGTGAGTGCCCTGAGTCCCATTTCTGTGGGACGAAAGGCACAGGGAGAACAGGCGCATGCATGTGCACAAACGGCCAATAGTGGCCACTTTCATGGATATGCATCACATGCGGTCTCAGAAGCTCGTCAATGCCTACAACAGGCGCATAATGGCCACATGAGCATCCAACCCCCCGCATGCCCTTATTTCGCGTATCCCGAATTCCCTCCCTGATCGCCTCGACCCCGAGGGGAACAACGGTTCAGCACGTCGGAGGTGGGGTCGGGGAACCCCGGCTCTCCGCGGGCACACCACGGGAAGTCGCACACAATGACCATGGAACGGCCACAGCCGTACCGCCACCCGGAACGACCGGGGAACGGGGCCGAGGGACCCGCTCCGCTCATCCGCAACCAGGACTTCCAGGCCCTGTGGGCCGGCCGCTTCTTCGCGGGATTGGGCAAGGAGAGCGGCGAGGTCGCCTACCCCCTGCTGATCCTCCTCCTGGCCGGGTCCGCGTCCCAGGCGGGCATCATCGGCGCCGCGCAGGTCGCCACCACCATGATCACGGCCGTGGTCGGAGGTGCCCTCGCCGACCGCGTCAACCGGCGCGCCATCCTGCTCGTCTGCGACATCGGACGGCTCCTGCTCCTCGTCGCCTTCGCCTCGCTACTGCTCAACGGTGAGGCCGACGTGCCGCTCGTCATCGGGGTGGCGGTCACCTCCTCGGCCCTCACGGGTGTCTCCAACCCGGTGGCCATGGCGGCGATCAAACAGCTCGTCCCGTCCTCGCAGATCGCGAGCGCGTCGGCGCAGAACCAGATCCGTTTCTTCAGCACCACCGCGCTGGGCGCGCCGCTCGCCGGTTCGCTGTTCGGCCTGGGTCGCGCCTTCCCGTTCCTCGCCGAGGCGGTCTGCTACCTGTTGTCCACGGCGCTGCTCCTGCGCATCCGCCGACCCATGCAGGCCCCTAGGCGCGCCGAAGGGGAACCGTGGACCCTGCGCGGCACCGTCACCGGGTTCGTGCTCCTGGCCCGGCACCCGATCCTGCGGCCGATGATGTGCTGGATCATCGGGTTCAACCTCGCCTTCACCCAGACGGGTGTGTTCCTCGCGATCATCGCCACCGCGAACGAACGAGGTGCCTCCAACCTGCTGGTCGGAGTGACCGTGTCACTGGCCGGGATGGGCGGGCTGGCCGGAGCGTTGGCGGCCGGTCCGGTGTTGCGGGCGGTGAGCCCCTCCCGGATCCTCCTCTTCACCGCGTGGTCGGCTCCGGTCTGCGCGCTCGTCCTGGTGGTCACGCCCGGAGTGCTTCCGCTGGGGATGATCGTGGCGTTCGTCTTCGCCGCGGTCCCCTGCGTCAACGCGGTCTTCTTCGGTTACGTGGCCGCCACGGTGCCCGACCACTACCAGGGGCGGGCCCTGGGCGCGGTGACCTTCATGGCGCTGCTGTCCCAACCGATCGGCATCGTCGGGGTGGGGGTGGTCTTCGACCTGGCCGGCCCGATCGCGGTGTTCGTGACGATGGCGGTGGTGTCCGCGCCGGCCGCGCTGTTCACCCTCGGACCCACCATGCGCGCCCTGCCTCGCCCGGATGAGGTCGCCGTCCTCTGAGGAGCCGTTCCCCGCCGTTCCGGCCGCCCGTCGAGCGCGCCGTGACCCCTTGGTCCCGCGGGGTCACGGCGCGCTCGGGCCATCGGTACCGGTCAGCCGGTGACCGGCATGGCCATCACCGGATCGGAGGTGGGTTGCTCGGACCCGCCCTCGGGCTCGATGGTGACGGCGACGCCGTCGGTCTCCTCGTCCTGCGGGGTGGCCAGAACCGGGAGTACGAAACCCTCCTGGTCGACCGAGAGCGTCCCGGCCGAGTAGACCGACCCGTCCGGCCGGCTCAGCCACAGCTGGTAGTCCTCGTCGTGCAGGTCCTCCAGACCGTGCGCGCTGAACACCAGGTCGCCCAGGGACTCGGAGCGCACCACCGTGACGCTCACACCCTCCATGGGCTCGGCGCTGGTGGTGACGGCGTCCGGCGCGGCCAGCACCGCGGCGATCTGCCGCTCGTTGCCGCGCAGCTCGTTCACCTGTTCACGCTGGTCGAGCACCACCGCGCCCAGGGCGATGACCGCGGCCAGGCAGGCGGCCAACACCAGACCCAGCGTCCATGGAAGTCCGCGGCGGCGGGGCTCGGGCAGGCGCTCGGGGGCGGGGGCGAGCTGACGGGTCCGGGAGACCTCCTCCAGCACCTTCGCCCGAAGCTCCGCGGGCGGTGTCTCGGCGGCCGTGGCGGCCAACCGCGCGGAGGTCTCGGTGAAACCCCGCACCTCCTGTACACAGGAGTCGCAGTCGGCCAAGTGGTCCTCGAAGCGCACGCTCTCGCTCGGAGTGAGGGCGTTCAACGCGTAGGCGCCGGTCAGCGTGTGCAGGTCCGGGCTGAGCGACCTTCTCACCACTCCACCCCCAAACAGTCCCTGAGTCGAATGAGTCCGTCGCGCATCCTGGTCTTGATGGTGCCCAGGGGCGTCGACAACAGGCGTGCCACATCACGGTAGGTGTAGCCGCCGTAGAAGGCCAGGCGCACCGACTGCTCCTGGAGTTCCGTGAGGTTCTCCAGACATCGTCGGACACGATCGCGTTCGAGCCGGTTCGTGGCCTCCTCGGCCACCTGGTCATAGGGGCGTTCGGTGTCGCCCGCCGCAGCTCGGGACTCCCGGTCGGTGGCCGCCTGCTCCGAACGCACCCGGTCCACCGCCCTGCGGTGGGCCAACGTCATCACCCACGCCTGGGGGCTCCCCCGGCGCGGGTCGTAACGACAGGCACTGCGCCACACCTCCACCAGCACCTCCTGGGAGACCTCCTCCGACTGGGCGGGGTCCCGTAGAACACGCTTGACCAGCCCGTACACGGTCGGGCTGATCAGGTCGTACACCCTGTCGAACGCCTGCTCCTCGCCGCGCGCCACGCGGCTCAGAAGATCCTCCAACCCGAGAGGGCCCTCCGGGGAGGACCCCTGCGGTGCCGCCGTTGCCCTGTCCATCTACGGCCTTCCGGTGGGGAGTCGTGGTCTGGTGGTTACGGTGCGATGGGTGGTCCCGGGCGGCCCGTCCTCGAAGTTCGAGCCGCCCGGGTGCTCGGTTCAGCCTCCCATCAGGAAGGCATCAGCACGGTGTCGACGATGTAGACGGTGGCGTTCGCGGTCTGCACGTTGCCGCACACCACCTGGGACTCGTCGTTCACGGTGAACTCCTCGCCGGAGCCGCTGGTGGTGACGTCCTCGCCCTGCAGGGAGGTGAACGTGCCGTCCGCCAGGTCCTCGGGAGCGTGGGTGCCCTCGACGACGTGGTAGGTCAGCACCTCGGTGAGCTGCTCCTGGTCGGCCAACAGCGCGTCCAGGTCCTCCTGCGGGATCGCCTCGAAGGCGTCGTTGGCGGGAGCGAAGACGGTGATGTCCTCGGCGGAGTTCAGCGTGTCGACCAGGTCGGCCTCCTCCACGGCGCTGACCAGGGTGGACAGGAGCGGGTTGTTGGAGGCCGCGGTGGCGACCGGGTCCTGGGCCATGCCCTCGAAGCTGCCGTCACCGTCTTCGGGCACGTCGGCGCAGCCCGGGCCGAAGTTCTCGCCCGCGGTCTCCGCGCCCTCGTCGGTGCTCTCCTCCTCCATGCCATCGGTGTTCTCGGTGGTCTCCTCGGCGCCACCCATCTCCGGGGACTCCTCGGCCGCGCCGTCCATGTCGCCACAGGCCGAGAGACCGAAGGCGAGCACGGCGGCGGCAGCGGTGGCGGTGAGCGTGTTCTTGCGGAGCATGGTGTTCATCTCTTCTCCCGTTGTTCCCTCTGGTCACATCTGTGGGTGTTGACGATCTGCGGTTGTGTCGAGCCGTTGTCGCGGATGAGGTCTGTGGTGTTCAGTCGGCGGTGAAGCGGATCCGATGCCACCCGGTGGCCCCGTCCGGGATCGGGTCGACCCGTTCGGCCGGCTGGGTGAAGCCGGTGGAGTCGGTGGCCCGTACCTCCACCGAGTGCATGCCGGGGTCGACGTCGACCTCGGCCACCCACTGCACCCAGGTGTCGATGCCGGGGACGGCGGCCAGGTCCGCCTCCCACCAGTCGCCGTCGTCGACACGCACCTCCACGGCGTCGATCCCGCGGTGTTGGGCCCAGGCGACCCCGGCCAGGACGACCTCGCCGGCGTCCACACGACCCAGCGGGGAAGGCACGTCGATCCGGGACATGGTCTTGATCGGAGCGCGCACGCCCCACCCGCGCCGGGCCCAGTACGCCTGGTCGTCCGCGAAACGGGTGAGCCTGATCTCGGTGACCCACTTGGTGGCGCTGACGAACCCGTACAGGCCGGGCACCACCATGCGAGCGGGGTAGCCGTTGACGTGGGGGAGCGGTTCGCCGCCCATCCCCACGGCGAGGAGGGCGTCGCGCCCGTCCATGACTACCTCGGTGGGGGTGCCGCAGGTCCAGCCGTCGTGCGAGGTGCTGAGGATCTGGTCGGCGTCGGCGTGGACCCCCGCTTCGCGCAGCAGGTCGGCGAGGGGGAACCCGAGCCAGCGGGTGTTGCCGACCAGGTCCCCGCCGACCTGGTTGGACACACAGGTCAGGGTGGTGTCGGTCTCGACGAGTTCGCGGGACAGCAGTTCGTCCATGTCGATCTCGAAGGGCCGGTCCACGAGTCCGTGCACACGCAGGGTCCAACGATCGGAGTCCAGGCGCGGGATGGTGAGGGCGGTGTCGATCCGGTAGAAGTCCCGGTTCGGGGTCGTGAAGGGCGCCAGTCCCGGAACGCCGAGGTCGACCCCGGAGGGCGGCGCCGGCAGGGGCTCGGCGGGTGCGGGCAGCGCCAGTGCGCTTCGCGATCCGGTACCGCCGGTCATGGAGGGAAGGAACCGCCCCAGGGCACCGGCGGAACCGGTGGCGGCGAGGACCCCGGCCGCGGTGAGTACGAAACCGCGCCTCCCAGGTCCTCGGTCCGGCCCCGGCGCGGGGGGTGTTCCACCCTCCGCCTCCGCCGGTGCCCGAGGCTCCCCCTTCTCTCCCCCGGTTTCGAGGGCCGGGCGAGCGCTCCTGAGAAGGAGCCACAGCGCCACGGCGCCCGCCGCCCCGCCGACGACCACGGCCGAGGCCGCTCCCAGGTCATCGGCGCGGCGGAGGAACACGGCGGCGAGCCCCACCACCGTGAACAGGAGCAGCCCCGCGTATCCGACGGCCGGGCGGCGCGGTGACACGACACCGAGCAGTGCGCCGGCCAGGACGAGGACGACCACGACCCCGGTGATCAGTACGGCCTTGTCGGCCGTGCCGAAGAGCGAGATCGCCCACTCCATGAGGAACGGGGGACTGTTGTCGACGAGCGCGTCGCCGACCGTGACCACCGGCGAGGTCGCACGCGTCAGTCCGGCGGTGAGTTCGCCGAATCCGAGGGCCGCCCCGACGACGAGCAGGCCGAGGCCCACCCCGACCATGAGGTGCCGGGTGTCGCGTTGCGGGCGTCGTGTCCCGCGTTCCTTGGTGGTCACGTCGGGTATTCGGCGCCGACGCGGGGGCGGATGGGTCGGTCGACGACTTTTCTCGGGATTCTTTTTCCAAGCGCCCGGAGCCATCGTGCGCCCACCGTCGACGTGGGTTTCGCGGCCCACGTCGAGTGGTGTGCCGGAACGCGAGGCGGTGTGTCAGGACGGGATGAGGAGCATGCCCACCACATGGACGGTGGCGTTGGTGGTTCGTACGTCGGCACAGACCACCGGGGCGTAGCCGTCGACCGTGTACTCGCCCTCGTCCGCGGTGGCGCGGATCCGGTCGCCGTTGAGGGTGTCGAAGGAGCCGCCGTCCAGATCGGCGCTGCCGAACTCGCCTAGGACGACGTGGTGGCCCAGAAGGTGCGCCGGCCCGTCGGGGGAGTCCAGCAGGCCCTGGATCGCCGGGGTGGGATACATGTCGAAGGCGTCGTCGGTGGGGGCGAACAGGGTCATGTCGTCGGCCGTGTCCAGGTCCGATGCCAGACCGGATCGCTCCACCACCTCGGCCAGGCGGCCCAGAAAGGGGTTGTCGGCGATGGCGGTGGAGAGGGGGCGGTCGGCCATCGCGGAGAGGCTTCCGGGTCCCGTGTCGGGGAAGTCCGCGCAGCCGGGGCCGAAGGCTCCGACCGGTTCGACGTCGGCCTCGGCGCTGTGGCCGTGTTCTTCGCCTTCGCCCTCGCCGTTGCCACCGGAACAGGCGGCGAGGGAGAGGAGGAGTACGGCACACCCGGCCGTGAGGGTGGTTCGGTGCATCTTCCGCCCCGATGGATGACTCGACGTTACGAGTTCATCACGTTACGTGTGAATCGCTTGCATCGAGAGCCGCGACGCGCATATGCGCGAACGCGAAACGGGGCACCGGCCAACGCTCCGGAACGCCCCGCCATGGAATCCGCCTATACGGGTCATGGCTGGCCAGGGCGGGTGCCGTGACTCTTCTTGGGGCACTGTGGTCGGTTCGACCCCGTGAGTGCAGGAAGATGTTGCCGGTACGTCCTCTCAACGATCGGAGTTCCCCCACATGGCGCGGAAGAAGCACCTAACCGTGGTCGCGCTCATGGTCTCGGGCAGCCTCCTCCTCAGTGGCTGCGCCCCCGTGTCCGACTGGTGGTCCGAAACCTTCGGAGACGCGTCCGGACCGCCCGAGGTCAGGGAGGAGTTCCCCTACGTACGCGAGGGACGCATCTTCCAGGACACCGGACAGGACGCCGAGATGCGCTTCGCCGTCACCGGACTGGAGCGCACCGACGACTACACGGTCATGCACTACGAGGTCACCTACCTGGACGATTTCGCCGGGCCCAACCGGAACCTGAGCATGGCCCACACCCTGGTCGACCCCCTCACCGGACGCGTCTACCGACAGTTCCTCGACGGCGAGGGCCTCAAGTACGGATCGGAGAGCCCCAACGAGGACGGGCTCTACCCGGTGCACGACGGGGTCACCAACGAGTACACCCGCTACTTCCCCCGCATTCCCGACGAGGTGTCCCAGGTGACGTTCGTCGGCAGCGGGCTGGGCGCCATGACCGGCATCCCCGTCCAGGACGTGGAGACCGAGCGGGAGGACCCGGAGAACCCCAACGGGCCCGACCACCTGACCTTGGACGACCCGCCCGCACGGGGTGAGAACCTCGTCTTCGCCAACCGTCGCCCCGACGAGGACGCCCTCGCCGACGAGGGTTGGGTACAGAGCTTCGTCGACTCCGAGATCGCCTCCACCACCCGGGACGGCGACCGCGAGATCATCTCGCTGCACTCGGACGTGATGTTCGAGTTCGACCGCTCGGACCTGACCGACGACGCCGAGGACGTGGTCCGCCGCGCCGCCACCACCCTGGCCCAGAACGTCGACCCCGACGAGCCCAGCATCACCGTGGTCGGCCACACCGACGGCATCGGTGACGACGCCTACAACGACAACCTGTCGGTGGAACGCGCCGAGAGCGTGCGGGACCTGCTCGCCGAGGAACTCGGGACCGACTACCAGCTGGAGGTCGAGGGTCGCGGCAAGCGCGAGCCCATCGCCCGCGAGGGCGGTTCCGACGACGAGGAGGCGCGGGCCCGCAACCGGCGCGTGGAGTTCTCCTACGTCTTCAACCCGACGGTGGAGGCCACCGAGGACGAGGAGTACGACGACGACGGCCTCGGCGTGGCCCAGCGCAACGTGACCTGGCCCGCCCCCTACAGCGACGACCCGGGTTCCGTGGTCGCCGAGGGGGAGGAGAACGGGATCCGGCTGGAGATCTACCCGTTGCGCCGTGACGGCGCCTACGTCATCGGCACCGTGGCGATGACCAACACCACCGACGAACCGCTCGCCCCCGAGCTGGGCGGCAGTGAGACGGTGGCCGGTGGCCCCGAGCAGTTCAACAAGGGCACCCTGGGCGGGTTCCAGTTGTACGAGCCGGAGGGCGGACTGGTCCGCTACGTGGCGCAGATGGACTTCGGAGAGAACCGCTACAGCAGCTTCGCCGAGGAGGTGCACACCATCCAGCCCGGCAACACGCACGAGCTGGTCGCGGTGTTCCCCGCCCCGCCGGTGGACATCGAGGAGCTCACGATGCGCGCCGGCCCCTTCGGTGAGTTCGAGGAGATCCCGGTGGAGTACTAGGGGTACGTGAACAGGGAGGGGCCCGACACGATGTCGGGCCCCCCTCCCTTGTCGTTTCCCGGGGCCGGCTCTCAGGGGGAGTCGGTGTCCGCCGAACGGTCGGGCAGGCCCGCGGCGAGCCGGAGCCGGACGAACTCCTCGGTCAACATCGCGGGCGTGTAGTGGGCGTTGCGTCCGCTCGGATTGGGCAGCAACCACAGCCGGGTTCGACCGATGGTCTCCTCCTGAGGGCCGACCTTCGGTCGCCTGACCCCGAAGGCCGCCCGGTAACCGGTGATGCCCAGGAACGTCAACCACGCGGGGGCCAGGTCGAGGATCTTGCCGCGCAGCTCTTCGGAGCCTTGGACGAACTCCTCGGGTGCGAGTTCGTCCGAACCGCGGGTGGTGCGCGCGACGAGGTTGGTGATCCCCAACCCCAGTCGGGGCAGCTCCCACTCCCGGTCGGGGGTGTAGCGGCCCGGGGTGAACCCGGACCGGCCCAGCGAGGGCCAGAAGCGGTTGCCGGGGGTGGCGAAGTGGTGTCCGCGCACCGCGCTGGTCAGCCCGGGATTGAGCCCGCAGAACACCACCGACAACCCTTCGACGAGTACGTCGGGCACCAGGAGGTCGCGGCCGGCGTCGAGCTCCTCTCGGCTCAGTCCCCCGACCCCTCGTGTGGGTCCGCTCCCTGCCTCACCGGCCATGACACTAGTTTCGGATCTGACCGGCGGCCTGCAACACGACACGCTCCAGGTCGCCCCGCTCGACGTCTTCGTTGAAGACGATGGCGGTGACGTGGAAGTCGCCGGGCAGTTGCAGGTACAGGTGGCGGCTGGAGCCGTCCACGGTGCCCACGTACTCCAGGTCGCCGTCGAGGTCGTCGGACTCCTCCGTGTGGTAGGTGTCCACGTCCACGTCGACGTCCACCTCCCAGTTCATCTCGGCCTCCGAACCGGGAACCTCGATGACGTCCGGGTTGGCGCTCGGGTCGGCGCCGGAGGTGAACAGGAGGGTGAAGGAGGGGGTGCCCGGTGCGGCGTTCCCGTCGCTGTAGGTGCAGGAGAGCTGTTCGGCGTCGTCGACCCCGTCGATCGCTCCGCTCTCCTCGGTGAGGACGGTGCCGGGGGCGAGGTCGCCGACGATCTGCGCGGCGCCCGCCGCCTCGCACGACTCGGGGAGTCCGTAGGAGGAGTCCTCCTGTTCCTCGGCCTCCTCCTCGCCGGGGCTGGGACTCGCGCTCGCCTCCTCGTCCGGTGACTCCGAGCCGTCGCCGCTGGACAGGTTCATATCCAGGTCGAGGTCGACCACGTCACAGCCGACGAGGACGAAACCGCCGATGACGACCGCGGCGACGGCCGTGCCCAGGCATGACAGGGGAGTGGACGGAATCAGGCGCATGGGTGGCTTTCGGTTCGGGGTGCGCCGGGCACGTGGGAGGGGCGCCGGCGGGGGACACACAGGGAAACTTAGCAACTCCGGGAAGCACGGGGGCACAGACGGCGGGGCCGGGCCGAGGACATCCCCTCGGCCCGGCCCCGTTTCCGGGTCACCTCGTGGCCGAACCCGACGTGGTCGGCCGTGACGCGGTGGGTCAGAGGTTGATCATGTGCCCGGCCAGGCCGTGCACGGCCTCCTTGACCGCTTCGCTCAGGGTCGGGTGGGCGTGGATGTTGCGAGCCACCTCGTGCACCGTCAGGTCCCACTGCTGGGCCAGGGTCAGCTCCGGCAGCAGTTCGGTGACGTCCGGCCCCACCATGTGGGCGCCCAGGAACTCGCCGTACTTCCCGTCCGAGACGATCTTGACGAAGCCGCGGACGTCGCCGAGCCCGTGGGCCTTGCCGTTGGCCATGAACGGGAACTTGGCGACCTGGACGTCGTAGCCCGCCTCCCTCGCCTGGGTCTCGCTGTAGCCGAAGCTGGCGATCTGGGGCTGGCAGTAGGTGGCGCGCGGGATGAACCGGTAGTCGATCTCCTGCGTCTCGGCGCCCGCGATGGTCTCCGAGGCGACGATGCCCATGGCCTCGGCGGTGTGCGCCAGCATCAGCTTGGCGGTGACGTCGCCGATCGCGTAGATGTGCGGCACGTTGGTGCGGCCTCGGGAGTCGATGCCGATCGCGCCCCGGTCGGTGAGCTCCACCCCGGCCTTGTCCAGGCCGTAGCCCTCGACGTTGGGGGAGAAACCGATCGCCTGGAGCAGTTTGTCGGCCTCCAGGGTCTGTTGCCCTCCGTCCTTGCCGGTGACCGTGACCCGCACACCCGAACCGGAGTCCTCGACGTTCTCCACCTTGGTGGAGGTCAGGACCTTCACGCCGAGCTTCTTGTAGGCGCGGGAGATCTCCTTGGAGACCTCCTCGTCCTCCGCCGGCACCATGCGGTCGAGGAACTCCACGATGGTGACGTCGACCCCGTAGTTGGCCATCACGAAGGCGAACTCGACGCCGATGGCGCCGGCACCCGCGATGATGATGCTTTCGGGTAGTTCCTCGGTGAGGATCTGCTCCTCATAGGTCACGACGCGCTCGGAGAGCGAAGTGCCCGGGATGAGCTTGGTGGAGGAGCCCGCGGCGATGATCGAGTTGTCGAAGGTGATCGACTCGGTCTCCCCGTCCGCGTTCCGCACCTCGATGGTGTGGTCGTCCACGAAGGTGCCGCGCCCGTTGAACTCGGTGATCTTGTTCTTCTTCATGAGGAAGTGGACACCCTTGACCCGGCCGTCCGCGACCTCACGGCTTCGGCTGAACGCCTTGCCGTAGTCGAACTCGACCTTGCCCTCCACCTTGATGCCGAAGGTGTCGGCGTCGTTGTGGAACAGGTGCGCGAGCTCCGCGTTGCGAAGGAGTGCCTTGGAAGGGATGCAGCCCACGTTGAGGCAGACCCCGCCCCAGTACTTCTCCTCGACGATCGCGGTCGTGAGGCCCAGTTGGGCGGCGCGGATCGCCGCGACGTAACCGCCGGGCCCGGCGCCGAGGACCACCAGATCGAAGTGTCGCTGTCCCATGACGGGATCTCCTTGAGTGTGTTTGTGACGCACCCAGCGCAGCCGGCTTGCCCGGGGTGTCGGATTGCCGGACGCCAGCCTAGTCGCGCACAGGCCACCTGTGTGCGACCGGTTGTCACGCAAGCGTCACTTAACGCTGTCTTCGCTGGTGGCGGTGGGTTCGGTGGGGGTGGAGTCTCCCGGTCCGGGGGCGCCTCCGGAGCCGGTGGAGGTGCTTGCGGAGCCTTCGGACTCGATCCGGTCGGTCTCGGCGTCGTATTCGGCGGCGGCCAGGTCCAACGCCTCCTTCTTGCGCGCCTTCTGGTCGCGGCCGGCGGTGAGGGTCGGGTACAACGCCATGCCGAAGATGAGCGCGAGCATGATCCACAGGGCGTACTTGTCGACCATCAGGACGAGGTCCACCCCGGACTGCCCGGAGACGTATCCGACGTAGGCGACGAACGTGGTGATCATGAGGGCGCCCAGGGCGTCCAGGAGGAGGTAGGTGCGCAGCCGCATCCCGTTGGCGCCGGCCATCACGTGGGGGATGCCCGCGGGGACGCCCGGCAGGTAGCTCAGCGGGATGAGGACGCGCATCACCCACGGATTCATCGTCTCCAGGCGGTCGGCGAGGCGGCGCCCGCGCTCACCCTGGATGAGGAAGTTGACGATGCCTCGGCCCCAGCGGTGACCCAACCACCAGAACACCCAGTCGATCTTGATCTTGCCGATCACACCGGCCAGGACGATCAGCCACAGGGAACCCTCGCCGATGCTCGCGAAGGCGGAGGCGGCACCGACCGCGGCATGACTTCCGGTGACCAGGGCCAGGGGCAGAGGGTGGTCGGCGATGAACAGCGGACGCAGCGGGAGGGTGAGCAGCATCAGCGCCGGAAGGATGATGGCGACGGCGAGCAGCACCTTGTCCTGGCGCTGCATCTCGCCCTTCCACGGCTTCATGGAGCGGAGGATCTCCTTGCCGAGCTCCGCCTCCTGTACGCCCCAGGCCTCCTCCGCGGCCTTCAGGGCCTCCTCACGGGTGGGGCGGCGGGCGCTGTTCGGACCGTCGTCGGAACCAGGGTTCGAGTCGGCGTCGTGCCGGGGAACGGGCGTCGTCGTCATCATGTCCCCAGGTTCTCGCGAGGTCCCACTCGCGCAGTAGTCGTAGGAGTCACCGGAGCGGTGTGAGCCGTGCGTGGACGCGAGATGACATGTGTCATGCGTCCCGCGCCCCCACGCACGTCACAGGGTAGGGCGTCGCGAGCCGTGCGGCCCCGGTGCCGTCAGCGACGGGGTGGGTCCAGCGGCCACTTCCAGTGCGGCGCCCAGGTGGAGGCGTCCGATACGCCGGGCGGCATCGGCGGCAGCAGTCGGCGACCGGGTGGGAGGTCCTCCTCTTCCGTCTCCTCGGAGGCGTCCTTCGAGGAGGGCGGGTCGAGGGGGTCGTCCCAACGAGGTGCGGCCGGGGTGTCCGTCCAAGCAGGCGAGTCGGGGGAGTCGAACGAGGAGGGGGAATCGGAGGAGGGTTCCGAGCGGGTGTTCCAGGACGGTGAGTCGAGGGCATCACCCCAGGTGGGCGAGTCGAGGGCGTCGGTCCAGGAAGGCGAATCCGCGCCGCCGCGCGCGCTGCCGAACGGGTCGGGGTCGCGGAAGGGGCCCGGGTCCGGGATCGCCTGCGGTTCGTCGTCGACCCGTGGCGGGGCGGCGGCCCAGGGGGCCGGCACCACGAAGTCGTCGGGTTCGTCCTCCTCGACGTGGGTCGATGGGATCGGTGCGTCGGAGGGCGTGAACGAAGCGGGGGACGACGAGGGGCCGAGGGGATCGTCGTCGAACGGAGACCCGCCACCGAAGAGGGAGTCGAAGTCCGGTTCGGGGGCGTCGGAGCGCATTCGGGGGTCGGGCGCGTCGAGATCGGGGTCCAGGGCGGAGAACGGGGCGGACAACGGACCCGAGTCCACCTCGGCGAAGTGCGCGGCCACACCGAAATGCCGCGGGGGTCGTCGGTACGTGCCCGTGTCCTCGTTCTCGATCGCCGGGGCCATGGGGTGACGGACGCTTCCCGCCGGATGGAGTCGCGACCACCAGGCGGCCGTCTCCTCCCCGTGCAGTTCGGACAGGACGGTGAGCGCGCCGACGATGTGCGGGTGGCGACGCCCGGCCCGCCAGGAGTGCGACAGTGACTGGGGCTCCAGGACGAGGACGCGTTCACCGTCCACCTCGGGGATGTCCCCGGGGCAGGCCTCGTTTCCCACCCAGGTACCGTCGCCGCCGACCAGGTCCCACTCGCCGCGCACCACGTCGGCCAGCGGATCCACCTGACCGTCCTGGGAGGCGACCACCCAACGGGGGTCCGGGCGGGTACCGGACAGCCGCAGCCCCTCCTTGCCGATCAGGGCGTCGGCGAGCAGCGTGTGCAGCTGGAAGTTGTCGCTCACGCCGTCGAACCGGACGCGGAAGCCTCGCCACGAAGCGCGGTCCAGGACGAGCACACGGCTCACCTCGGCCATGCGCAGCAGTTCGGCGACCTCACCGAACTCGCTCAACCGGGTGGACAGGGCCTCGACGATCTGGCCCAGTCCGTCCAGGGCGCTGGGGTCCGCGCGCACGGCCGAACGCACGCCGGAGTCGCTCAGCATCGCCTTGGCGGCGAGCCCGTAGCGCTGGGCGGTCCACCAACCCGTGGTGGCCAGGGGAGCGTTGTCACCGAGGACCTCCTCGACTCGGCTCTCCTCCTCGTCGCCCACCTGGGAGGGCGCGGGCAGCGTACCGCCGCCGGTCTTGTCCCAGGCGTGCATGAACGCCACGGCGGCCTGTCCGTAGCCGCCGACCTGTCGCAGCACCTCCAGACCGGCCTGCCCGGCGGGTGTGCCGGACTCGGCCAGGGCGCCGGCCAGGACGGAGAGATCGGCCGCGACACCCGCGTAGGGTTCGCAGTCGCCCAGTACCGGAGCCAGGGCTTCGAGGGCGATTTCGAGTTCCTCTTTGGGCACGCTGGAGGACAGCCGGAAGGCTTCCTTCACGGCCTCAGGGAAGTCGTGGGCCTGGCCGGCGGCGGTGTCGAGCACCCGTTGGAACGCGGCGCGGAACTCTTCAATCACCCCAGAATCCTGTCATACCCGCACTGTCTTGTTGTGATCCGGATGCATGTGCACGAAACGGGCGAGTGGTGGGAGCGGTGCAGGTGAGGGGGCCTGACCGGGCAGGAAGGCCGAAAGATCAAGCGGGGTCGTGGATCCGGACCTCTCGCCCGCCCTGACCTGGGGAGAGGAAGTCGAGCAGCCGGCGGCCCTCTTCGACGATCTCCTCGGTCTCGGAGCCGGTGAGAGTGCGGAAGGGGGCCACCTCCAGGGACGGGGTGTGAGTGGAGGAACGGGTGGGGCGGATGTGGTTCACCTTCCACGTGGCCGCCACCGAACCGTCCAGGAGGACCGTCGACGGCGGCATCCCGTTGCGGACGGCGATACGGCGCCGGGCCTCGTCGGAGATCACACGAGTGCGGTCGGCGTGGGCGCGGAGGATGTTGTCGAAGTCGTAGAGGAAGCGGACGGGCGCGGGGGTGTCGGCGTGCAGGTCCGGGTAGAGGTCGGAGCCGGGGCGAGGGGCGTGGGGCAGATCGAACAGCTCGACGGGCCTGGCGGGTCTACGACCTCCCTCGGGCCTCTCGTCCTGTTCGGCGTGGAAGGACACCAGCCGGTCGCGCAGGCCCTCCACCACCGGTTTGAGACGGGTCGACCCGGACCAGGCCTGGATGTCCTGGACGCTCGCCGGTCCGTATGCGGCCAGGTGGCGCAGGACCAGGCGCTCCCGGTCGGGTTCGGCGTCCATGGGCAGCCCGGTCCAGGTGTCCGCGGGGGCCAGCGCCGGGGGCCCCGAGGCGCCCCACACACCGCGTGGCGGGACCTGGACGACCGGTAGGAGACAGCGCACCACGTAGGAGAGGTGTGGTCCGGGAACACCCGGCCAATGCTCCGCCAGACGCTCTCCCAACAGTTTGGGGGTGAGCGGCTCCTCCTCCAGGAGCTTGCGCGCCATGTCGAGAACGGCGGAGCGGTCCAAGCCGGCGGTCGCCTTGCCATGGGAACTGTTCTCCAGGTCCCTGGCCATGACCTCACCGGTGGTGCCACGCAGCCACCGGGCCTCCTGCGGGCTCACCAGGTGCAGGGTGGAGCGCATCAGCGACATGCGGACCAGCGCGCCCTCGGTGAGCAGACGGCCCATCTCGTGCGGATCGGGGGATCGCAGCCGGTTCTGCAGGGCGACGTACCAGGTGTGCGTGGTCTGCGCCTGGAGCCCGCCCAGGCGGGTGACCAACTCGACGATCGGCAGGTCCACACGTTCGAGGAGGAACTGGCGGGCCAGGGTCGCGCGGTTGAGCGCGCGGCGGCTGAGGACGGTGGCCATCGGGTGCACTCCGGGTTCCGTTGCGTGTCGGAACCCTACCCACCGACACCGACGATCCGAGGCCGATCCCGTCGAAACGGAGAAAAAGGGCGGCCCTAAGCTGCGACACGAAGGTGACGACGAGCCGTCTGGGGACGAAATGGTGGAGAACCACGTGTGGGCGGAGCGGGCGCGGGTCCGATTGGAGAACGCGTACGTACGACTCACCCCGCTCCAGGAAGGCGATCGAGACGGTTGGCGGGAGCAGGCGCTCGACCCCGACATTTGGACGCACTTCACCACCAGGGTGGATGACGCCGCGGGCTTCGAGCGCTTCTTCGACTCCTACCTGGAGGCGAGCGAGAAGGGGAAACGGACCACGTTCACCATCACCGACCTGGTCGACGGACGGGTCGCGGGCAGCATGAGTTACGGCAACCTCTCGGAGCCGGACCTGCGCCTGGAGATCGGTAGCTCCTGGCTGGGGCGCGACTTCCGCGGTCGGGGAGTCAACCACTGGGCGAAGTACCTGCTGCTGCGGCACGCCTTCGAGGCCATGGACGCCGAACGGGTGGAGTTCAAGACGGACGTGTTGAACGAGCGGGCCCGTCGGGGGCTGAGCGGGATCGGCGCCACGGAGGAGGGCGTTCTGCGCAGCTACAACGTGATGCCGGGAGGCCGGCGCCGGGACGCGGTGTACTACTCGGTGCTGCGCGCCGAGTGGCCACTCGTGCGTAGCCGTCTGGAGGAAGGGCCCCGCCGACGTTGAAAGCGGCACGCCGGCCGCCGTGGCCGACGCACGACCCCCGGGGCGGCTCACTTCCGTGAGCTCGGATCCCCGGGGGCGCCGGTGCGTGTTCGGGTGCCGGCGACGAGAAGCCGCCCCTGGTCACCGGTCCAGGAGTTGGGCGCAGCGGATCAGGCCCAGATGCGAGTAGGCCTGCGGGTGGTTGCCCAACGCGCGTTCGGTGACCGGGTCGAACTCC
>NZ_JBSHCT010000029.1:0-64554 GCF_053615935.1 Nocardiopsis sp. NPDC055879 | reverse complement strand
ACCCCGTCCACCACCAGGTGATGCACCACCAACAACAGACGCGGAGCCCCTTCACCCTCGAACAACACCGCACGCACCACCGGCCCCGACACCAGGTCCAGAGAACTCTGCGCCTCGTGCACGCGCTCGCGTTCCAGGGCCCGAGCACTCGCTTCGTCGAGCCCGGACAGGTCGACCCTGGTCGGCTCGCATCCGGCCTCCCCCGCCGGGACGATCACGGCCGCGCCGTCAGCGCCGTCCGTTCCGCCCGATCCGGGGCTCATGCGCAGGCGCAGCATGTCGTGGTGCTCCACCAGACCCGCCAGTACCGTCGGCAACAGCGAGGTGTCGGTGTCCTCGGCCAGGTCGAGGAGCACGGACATGTTGAAGTGGTCCGGTCGGACCGTGTGGTGCTCCAGGAACCACCGCATGATCGGCGTGGACGGCACCGGACCCGAGACCGGACCCCACACCACCGAGGCCGCACCCGACTCCTCGGCCACCTCCGCCAGACCGGCCACCGTCGCACGCGTGAACACGTCCTTGGAAGAGACCACCACACCCGCACGACGCGCCCGCGACACCACCTGAATACTCAGAATCGAGTCACCGCCCAGAGCGAAGAAGTCATCGAAGACCCCCACCCGCTCCACACCCAACACCGAAGCGAACACCCCGGCCAACACACCCTCGACCTCAGAACGCGGGGCCACCGTCTCCCCCGGTCCGTCGAGGTCCGGCTCGGGCAGCGCCCGCCGGTCCACCTTGCCGTTGGCGTTCAGCGGCATGGCCTCCAGCACGACCGCGGCCGAGGGAACCATGTACGCGGGCAGGGCCCGGGAGAGTTCGGTGAGCAGGGCCTGCCCGCCACCCTCCGGCAGTCCCTTCTCGTCCGGCACCACGTAGCCGACCAGGCGTCGCGCCCCGGACGGGGACCGGTGAACGAGCACGGACGCCTCCGCCACCCCGGGCAGGGCCAGCAGCGCGGACTCGATCTCTCCCGGCTCGATCCGGAACCCCCGCAACTTCACCTGGGAATCCGCCCGACCCACGTACTCCAACCACCCGTCGACGTTCCACCGCACCAGATCACCCGTGCGATACAAACGACCACCCGAACCGAACGGATCGGCGACGAAACGCTCCGCCGTCAACCCCGAACGCCCCCAATACCCCCGCGCCACACCCGCACCACCCACGTACAGCTCGCCCACGGCCCCCGGAGGGGTGCGGCGCAACAGTGGGTCCAGCACGTGCAGCCGCATGCCGTCGAGCGGGCCGCCGATCGGCATCGGGACGGGCACGGCCCCCGGCAGGGGGAATCGGGTGGCGAAGGTGGTGGTCTCGGTCGGTCCGTAGACGTTGGCGATCCGCGTACCGGGGCAGGCCTCGACGGCCCGCTCCATCGCCTGCGGATTGGCCGCCTCGCCACCGGTCATGACCTCGCGCAGACCCTCGAAGCAGGAGGGGTCCTGGGAGGAGTAGAGGTTGAACAGCGCGGTGGTGAGGAACACCCCGGTGACCCCGTGCGCGCGGACGGTCCCGGCGAACTCCTCGGCGTCCATGCGCCCGGGCGGTGCGACGACCACGACACCGCCGTTCAGCAGCGGCGCCCAGATCTCGTAGGTGACGGCGTCGAAGGCGTGGGAGGAGTGGAACAGCACACGGTCGTGGTCGCCGCCGGTCCACAGCCGGTCGTGGGCCAGGCGCACGACGTCCTCGTGCGTGACCGCCACGCCCTTGGGCCTGCCGGTGGAACCGGACGTGAACATCACGTAGGCCAGGCTTTGGGGCAGGACGCGTGCCTCGGCCTCCGGCGGGGCCTGCGCATCGGCCCGGGAGCGGACCGAATCGGCCTCGGGCCCGTCCAGGTCCAGCACCGGAAGTCCGTCGACGCCCTGGACCCGCCCCCGCGACGGGGCATCCGTCAGAACACAGACCGCTCCGGTCTCCCGCGCCAGCCACGCCACACGTTCGGCCGGATCATCGGCGTGCACGGGCACATAGGCGGCGCCCGCGCGTGCGGCGGCCAGCATGGCCACGACCACGTGCGCCCCGCGCTCCAACACGAGCAGCACCGGCGACTCGTCGCCCGTGCCGTGCGCGCGCAACCGCTCGGCCAGGGCGGCCGAGCACGCGTCGAGCTCGGCGTAGGTCAGTTCCGTGTCCGCCGAGGTGACCGCGAGCCCGTCGGGATCGAGCGCGACCCGCCGTGCGAACGCCTCCGGGACGGTCTGCTCCGCGCCCTCGGGGTGGGTCCCCTCCCACTCCGCCAGAGCCCGCTCCTGGGCGTCGGTGCGCACACCGATCCGGGCGACCGGCCGGTCCGGGTTCGTGGTGAGCGCGGTGGCGAGCCGGCGGACGCCCTCGACGAGCGCGGCGATCCGCTCGGGGTCGTACAGGTCGGTGTTGTACTCCAGGTCGAGTCTGAGCCCGCCCCCGCGCTCCTCGAACTCGAAGACCAGGTCGAAGAGGGAGGAGGTGCGGGGCAGGTCGAAGGGCGCCACGTCCAGGCCGTGCAGGCCGAGTGCGCCCGTGTGGGCGTTCTGCAGCACCAGGAGGGCCTGGAAGACGGGCGTGCGGGACTGGTCGCGTTCGGCGACCACCGCGTCCACGACCCGGTCGAAGGGGAGTTCGTGGTCGAAGGCGGCCAGAACGGTGTCGCGCACCCCGTCCAGGAAGTCCCCGGCGGTGGCGCGGGGGTCCACCCGGGTCCGCACCGCGACGGGATTGACGAAGAAACCGACGACGTCGTCCACCTGGTGGTGGTCGCGCCCCGCCGAGGCCACGCCCAGGGTCACGTCCGCGCTACCCGAGGACGCCGACAGCAGGAGCTGGGTGAGGGCCGTGAGGGTCACGAACAGGGTCGCTCCCCGCTGATGACCGAGGTCGCGCAGGGCGGCGGTGACCTCCGGCGAGAGTTCGGCGCGGTGGACCGCCCCGGCCGTGGTCCGGACCGCCGGACGGGGGTGGTCCGCGGGAACCTCGGCGGCCCGCGCGTCCTCCAGCTCCCGGGTCCAGTACTCCAGGTGTTCCCGCTCGGTCTCCCGAGTCCAGCGGTTCCGCTCCCACACGGCGAAGTCGGCGTAGTCCACCGGTGCGGCGCCGGCGCGCTCCGGGACGGTGCCCTCGACCCGGGCGCGATAGAAGGTACCGAGGTCGCGGACGAGGATGTCGACGGACCAGCCGTCGCAGGCGATGTGGTGCGCGCTGAGCACGAGGGCGTGGTCGTCCGCTCCCATGCGCACCAGCAGGGCGCGGAAGGGCGAGCCGTCCTCCAGGTCGAAGGGACGCTCCGTCTCGGCCCTGAGCAGTGCCTCCAGCCGCCGTTCCCGGTGCGCCCCGGACTCTGTCAGGTCGGTCCGGGACAGCGGGACCTCGGTCCGTCGGGGGGCACGGACGTGCTGCACCGGCCCCTCGTCGGTGGAGGTGTAGGTGGTGCGCAGTGCCTCGTGGCGGGCCTGGAGGTCGCCCAGGGCCTCGTGCAACGCCGGGACCGACAGGTCCCCGCGGATTCGGTAGGCGCTGCCCGTGTAGTACTCGACGCTCTCGGGGTCGTGCTGGTGGAGGAACCAGAGGCGGCGCTGGGCCGCGGACAGCGGCAGGGGGCGGTCCCGGTCGACGGGCTCGATGGGCCTGGGAGCCTCCTCGCCGGTGATCCCCTCGGCGGCGACGCGGGCCGGCGTGCGCAGGGTGAAGATCGCCCGGCGGTCCACGCCTCGGCCCAGGCCGGCCTCGATCCTCGACAGGGCGCGCGCCGCGAGGATGGAGTCCCCGCCCAGGTCGAAGAAGTCCTCGTGGCGGCCGACACGCTCCAGTTCCAGGACGCGGGCGAACTCCTCGGTCACGACGCGTTCGGTCTCGTCCTCGGGCGCCGCGTACTCTCGTCGGACGGCGTCGGGCGCGGGCAGCCGGTCGTGGTCGATCTTGCCGTTGGGTGTGGTGGGCAGGGCCGCGAGCACCACCACCACGGAGGGCACCATGTGGTCGGGCAGGACCTCCCTCAGGCCCCGTAGGACGGTTTCCTCCTCCGGGTCGGCACCGCCCGGCTCACCCGCCACGTAGGCCACGAGTCGACGGATGCCGGGCCGGTCCTCGCGCACCAGGACGGCGGTGTTGGCCACCTCGGGAAGAGCGATGGCGGCCGTCTCGACCTCACCGGGCTCGATCCGGAAGCCACGGAGTTTGACCTGCTTGTCGACGCGACCCCGAAACTCCAGGGCGCCGTCGGACAGCACGTGCACTCGGTCTCCGGAGCGGTACATCCTGGCTCCGGGCGGCCCGAGGGGGTCGGGCACGAACCGCTCCGCCGTGAGTCCGGGACGGCCGTGGTAGCCCCGGGCCAGCCCCGCCCCGGAGATGTACAGTTCACCGCTGCCACCCGGACCCACGGGGCGCAGGTGGTCGTCGAGCACGATGACCCTGGTGCCGTCGACGGCGTGTCCGAGGGGCGGGACGCCATCACCGGACAACGGTTCGCTCATGGTGGCGCACACGGTGGTCTCGGTGGGCCCGTAGCCGTTGAACACGTCGCGCCCGCGCGACCACAGCTCCACGATGGCCCCGGGGCAGCTCTCACCCGCGACCATGACCGACCGCAGATCACGCAGACCGGTCGGGTCCAGCCCCGGAAGCACGGCGGGGGGCAGGGTCACGTGGGTGATGCGGTGGTCGGCCAGGGTACGCACGAGCGCGTCGCCCAGGAGCGCGTGTCGTGGCAGGACCACCAGGGCGGCGCCGTTGAGCAGGGCCATGCACACTTCGAAGAACGAGGCGTCGAAGCTGGGCGACGCGAACTGGAGCACTCGGGAATCGGGGGTGACGTTCATACGGACCCGCTGGGTCCGTGCCAGGTCCTCGATGCCTCGGTGGGTGACCAGTACTCCCTTGGGACTGCCGGTGGAACCAGAGGTGTAGATGACGTAGGCGACGTCGTCGGGCAGGGGCCCGGCACCCGGGAGCGGAGCGGTGCCCTCCAACCGGTCGGAGTCGACGGTGGTCACCACCGAATCGCCCTGCCAGGGTGTGTCCGCGCCGGTCACGACCAGGTTCACCCCAGAGTCGGCGAGCATGTGGGCCAGGCGCTCGTCGGGGTAGGCGGGGTCCAGTGGCAGATACGCGGCGCCCACCCGGGTGATCGCGAGCAGGGCGACCACGAGGTCGACCCCGCGCCCCAAGTGGACTCCTACACGGTCCCCCGGCACCACGCCGGAAGCGACCAGGCCCCTGGCCCGGCGCTCGACGAGGGCCTGGAGTTCGGCGTAGGTGAGGGTGAGCTCCTCCGACACCAGGGCGACGGCCTCCGGTCTCTGGGCCACCCGCGCGGCGAACAGGGCCGAAAGGGTACGGGTGGGCTGGTCGGTGCTGGGGGAGGCATCGGCAGACAGCACGTTCACTACTCCTGTGTGGGGCGGCCCGGGAACGGACCCGAAGTGGCTGGAGGACGGATCGGGGCTCAGGCCCGGGAACGCACGGGAGCGGACGTGCGTCGCAGGACGCGGCCGTTGTACTGCATGGACGCGATGGTGGAGGGATCGTCGGTCGCACGCAGGAAGCGGCCGTCGAAGGACATGCCGCCGAGATCGCCCACCGTCACGGAGAAATAGAGGTCGGTGCCGGCGACGAGCGGTCCGGAGAAGCCATTGGAGAGGGTGAACCACAGGGTCCCGTCCCCTTGGTGGGTGACCTCGACGGCGAGGTCACCGTTGGCGTAGCGCCCGGTGACGTCCACGCCCGTCCTCCGGGGTCGGCTCACCGGTGTGCGCTGCCGGTAGTGCCCCACGTCCAACCCGAGGTCGCCCAGCCCGGACACCAGGTCCTCCCACAGCCGGATCCCGGTGGTGCCGTTGGTGGTCAGAGCCACCGCGACGCGCCCCACCGGGTCGACACGCAGGTTGCAGGTCCCGCCGTCGAGTGTGCCGTCGTGGCCGTACCAGAAGCGATCCGTCGCCAGGTGGAGGGCCCAGCCCGCGCCCCAGCCGTCGGCCAGGCCGAAGGGGTCGGCGGAGGGGACGGCTCGGCCCATCTCATCGAGGATCGTGGCGTCGGCGATGTCGCTCTCCAGCACCGCGTCCTCCGGAGCCATGAAGGATCGCGCGAAGTCGACCAGGGTGGTCGCGCTTCCACCCAGACCACCCGCCGGGGTCAGCTCGGGCTCGATGTGGAAGTCCACCGGCTCGGTGAGACCGGTGGTGGTGTCCACCGCGTGTCCGCTGACCAGACCACTCGGCGCCTTGGGGCTTCGGGCGTCGTGCACGAAGGCGAGGTCGAGGCCGGTGGGCAGGGCCAGGTAGGACTCCAGGGTCTCCCACCAGCCCTGGCCGGTGACGGCTTCCACGACGTGGGCCGCCAGGGCGTACCCGCTGTTGGAGTAGGAGAAAGCGCTCTCGGGGGAGCCCACCGATTCGCTCCGCAGGAGGGAGGCGGCGTAGTGGCGCAGGGGTTCGGCTCGCGCCGGGTCCGCTTCGTGGTCGGAGACGAGTCCCGCCGTGTGGCTGAGGAGCTGGCGCAGGGTCGTGACGTGTGCCGGGTGGCCGGTGGGCAGACCGCGAACGTTCAGGTGGTCGGTCAGGGCCGCGTCGAGATCGAGGTCGCCGTCCTCCACCAACTGCATGACCAGGGCGGCGGTGAAGATCTTGGACACCGATCCGTAGGCGAACCGGGAGGCCGGACCGACCGGCCGCCCCGAGCCCGTGTGCTCGACCCCTTCGGCCAGCTCGTACAAGGTTCCCTCACGGTAGACCGACAGCTGGGCCCCGGGTACGGCGTGCTCACGAACCAGGCTTCTGAACAGGCCAGACAGCTCGTTTTCCAAGATCAACTCCTAAGAATAAAAGCTTGAAATACTTGCAACCTGGGCCACACATAACGCCCCGTGCCCACAGGGAAAGCATCAGTACCGCGAACTGATACTTACCTACACCCCCACCCCATGGCAAACCATACGGCCAAGACCTTAATACATCGGCCAGAAGCCCGATAAAAATGGGACGCAGTTCACAAATTCACCCGGGAAGCGATCTTCGAGATAAGCCGAACCAACATCGATCGGACACTCACAAGACCACCCTGAACAGCAAAAACTTCCTCCAGAGCGATACCAACCGGACCGACGCCAAAGATGAACCGCCCGCAAAGAAAAACCCCCTACACGCGTTCACTGGTATCACCAAAATGAATCGAGCGGGGCAACTTCTCGCAACATGAAAAATATTCACAAACGCAATCGACCTCGCAAAATCACACAGAGCTATATTTCGATAGAGTAGGGCTACCGGAAGCAATGGCCGCATCCGGCCATTCCATTAATAAAACGAAGACAACTGGTAGCAACACAAAAAAGGGCGAGAGAAGATCTCTCACCCTTTAACAATTCCTCGGTCGAGCCGAGCGTGTGGGTCCCCGGCGGATGTGCGCCTTCGGCCCGGTCTCAGCCGCGGTGACGGAAGTGGTCCACGATCAACAGGACGATGCACAGAACCGTCGCCAGGCCGAACGCCAGACTGATCAGGGCGTTGAATCCGCCCAGGGAGGTGACGGCGTTGCCCGCCGCGCCGAGGATGAGCAGTGTCCACAGCACGCCTCGGAACGCCGCACGTCGCCCCCTGGGGGCGACGTCACCTCGACGCCCCTGTTCGGCGGGGGTGTTCGAGAACCTGTAGGGGTCGGTCATGTCGTGTTCTCCTGTGGTCTCGGCCGCGCGGACGGGCGAGGGACAACCGTCATGACGGCCCGTGGGTTGGGCACGCACACCACCCTAGGAACCCCCCGTCCCGCCATCCATCCCGCTGTCTGCCCGCCCGGGGTACAGCAGGCTGTACCCGTCCGCTCGGCCCGAACCGCCGCCGGGTCGGGCGGGTAGGGTTCTGCCGTGCCCCCGCAGGAGACGAACACACCCCCCGGCCCGGCGACACGGAGCGGTTCGCCCACCCCCGTCCGGAACCTCACCGTGACCGGGCTCCACAACATGTTCCTCAGCCTGGAACGGCTCTCGGGAGGGCTGCTGACCGGGTTGGCCGCACTGTTCACCCTGATCTTCCTGGCCGCGGTCGCCCTCACCTCCTTCCTCGGGATCGGTCTGCTCCTCGTACCCGCCGCCCTGCGCCTGCTGCGCACGGTGGCCAACTGGGAACGGGACCGATTCCTGCGCTGGGGTTCCGAGATCATCCAGCCCTACAGTGACGAGGTCCCGCGCGGCCCCCTTCGGGCGCTGGGCTCACTCCACGACGACGTCCAGGTGGGGCGGAACCTCCTGTGGCTCGTGTGTCACTCCTTCCTCGGCCTGCCCCTCGGCCTGTTCGGGGTCCTGCTCCCGATCATCGCCGTCCGCGACGTCACCTTCCCCTTGTGGTGGCACCTACTGCCCCCGAACACTGCGGGCGCCTCGGTGGGGCTTCCCGTGCACAGCTGGCCCGGCGCCCTGGCCGTCGGCTTCCTGGGCCTGGCCTGGTGCGCCATCATGTTCGGCCTGAGCCCGACGTTGGCACGTGTCCAGGGCCTGCCGGGCAAGTGGTTGCTCGGATCGCGTTCCCAGGCCGTCCTCACCGAACGCATCCACCACCTCACCGCGACACGGGCCGCCGCGCTCCAGGCCCACACCACCGAGCTGCGCCGGATCGAGAGGGCCCTGCACGACGGCGCCCAGAACCGGCTGGTCGCCGTCACGATCCTGTTGGGGACCGCGCGGCGGGCCGTGCGCACGTCCCCCGAGGAGGCCGATGACGTCCTGGAACGGGCACAGAGCGCCGCGGAGGACGCCCTGGCCGAGATGCGTGGACTGATCCGGAGCATCCTCCCGCCGGCTTTGGAGAAGAGGGGCCTTGAGGGCGCGCTCAACGCGTTGGCCGGTGGCTGCCCGGTGCCCTGCATCGTGGAGGTCCATGGCCTGAAGCGATACGCCTCCAGCATCGAGGCCACGGCCTACTTCATCGTGGCCGAGGCCATCACCAACATCACCCGGCACAGCGACGCCACGCGCGCCCGGGTCAGCGTCACCGAAAGGGAGAACACGTTGCGCATCGACGTCCATGACGACGGCCGTGGTGGGGCCGGTGAGGGGGCCGGCACCGGTCTGGCCGGGATCCGCACGCGGGTCGAGGCACACGACGGGTCGTTGACCGTGACCAGCCCCATCGGTGGGCCGACCCACCTGCACGCGGAGCTACCGTGCGCATCATGATCGCCGAGGACGACACGCTCCTCAGGGAAGGGCTCGCCGCGCTGCTTCGGGGAGAGGGGTTCGAGATCGCCGCGACGGTGGGCGATCCCGACGCCTTGATCGACGCCGTGACCGAGAAGGCACCGGACCTGGCCATCGTGGACGTGCGCATGCCGCCGACCCACACCGACGAGGGGGTGCGGGCGGCGATCCGCGTCCGCGAGATCCACCCCGGTCTGCCGGTGCTGGTGCTCTCCGCCTACATCGAGCAGTCCTTCGCCAGCGACCTGATGGCGGTGAGCGCCTCGGGCGTCGGCTACCTCCTCAAGGAACGGGTCGGCCGGGTGGACCGGTTCCTTGAGGCCCTGCGCCGGGTGGCCAAGGGCCAGACCGTGATCGACCCCGAGGTGGTCACACAACTGTTCGCGCGGCAGAACGCCGACGAGGCGCTCGGCAGGCTGAGCCCGCGCGAGCGCGACGTGCTGGCGCTCATGGCCGAGGGCCTGGGCAACGCGGCCATCGCCAAGCAGCTGTTCGTGACCGACGGGGCGGTGCACAAGCACATCCGCAGCATCTTCGGCAAGCTCGGTCTCTCCCCCGACGACAGATCGGACCGGCGTGTGGCCGCGGTGTTGCGTTACTTGGACTCCGAACGCGCCTGACCCCTACCGCCGGTTCTTCCATGTGGGCGTCCACGTCCGCGCCCGACCGTTCTCCGGGCTCCAACCCTCGGGGTGACGCATCGCCTTAGTCTGTGTCCCGCACACACACGAGGAGGACTCAGACGTGGTCGGGATCCGCAGGCAGCGCCAGGAGCGCACCCGTGAGGCATTGCTCGACGCCGCCACGACGGTGTTCGCGAGTTACGGATACGGCGCCACTTCCATTCCACGGATCGCGCACGAGGCCCGGATGTCGACCGGTGCGATCTACTCGAACTTCAGCGGCAAGCAGGAACTCTTCCTGGCCGTGGTCCGACGCGTGGTCGAGGCGGGCGCGGCCTCGCGTCGACACCACGCCGACGTCACCGCCGACCACGACGAGCTGATCGCCCGGATGGTCACCAACTGGACCTCCACGATCGAGACCGCGCCCGACATCGTCCTCCTCATGGCCGAGTTCTGGCTGTACGCGCTGCGGCATCCTCCGTTGGAGGAGGCCGTCGCGCAGCTGTTGGCCGAGGTGCGGACCAACCTCTTGACGAACATCGTCGACGCCGGTGTGGTGGCCGATCCCGACGTGGCGAAACGGCTCGCCGGCGCAGTGCAGGCCATGGCGTACGGGTACGCGATGCAGCGGCTGGTCGACGAGAACGCGGTCTCGCCGGAGCAACTCGTCGAGTCGGTGGGCTGGCTCCTGCGCGGCGCCGTTCCGCCCGCACAGGGGGTTGTGGCGGGCACCACATCCCAGTAGCCTCCGATTTCAGAGAATGATCATTCTCTGAAATGCGACATGGAGGCCCTGATGGGAGAAAGCACGCAAAAATCCTCCGATCCCGGAAGTCGACCCGACGACGCCACACTCGAACGGTTCCGGCATGACGGCGTCGAGGTCGCGGTCCGACGTGCCGGCGACGATGGACCCGGCGTCGTCATGCTCCACAACGGCGGCACCTCCCACGGCATCTGGCGGCACCAGATCGCCGACCTCGCCGCCGACCACCGCGTGGTGGCCATCGACCTACCGGGCTTCGGTGCCTCTCCCATGCCGCCCGAGCCGATCGACCTCGCCGCGCACGTGGACCTGGTCGCGGCCCTCGTCCGGCACGACGGGCTCTCCCCCGTCACGCTGATCGGCAACTGCATGGGGTCGGCCATCGCCGCCGGGGTAGCCGCCCGCGACCCGAAGAACGTGCGGGCTCTCGTCATGGTCAACCCCCTGACGGACGCGACGTTCCGCCGCGGTGGCCTCGGGATCCTCATGGCCCCCACCGAGGCCTGGTCGCCGGTGACCGCTCCGGTGCGGGCGGCGCTGCGTCGAATCCGTGTCCCCCGCGCCGCCGTCCCCTTGGCGCTCCGCTTCCAGTTGGGTCCGGCCGGTGTCCGCGCCGGGCTCCACCACGACCCGGAACTGACCGCCTGCATGCTCCGGAACGACCAGACACCGGCCCTCACCGACGTCCTCACGGACCTGCCCGCCAGTTACCGCATCGTGCGCGGACCAGACGGGCCCCCGCTCTGCACCATCTGGGGCGCCCGCAACCGGGTCCTGTCACCGGTCGCCGGGGTGCGCCTCGACGCCCTGCTGCGCTCCGAGCACCGTGTCCTGGTCCACGACGCGGGCCACATGCCCATGCTCGAACGGCCCGAGACGGTGACCCAGGAGATCCGTTCCTTCCTGGACAACGTCGACTCCCCCGCCCGATGACCCCGGAGGTGCCCCCGATGACGGGACCGACCCCCACCACCCCCGACCGCATCCGCGTCGCCGACCGAGTCCTGGACGTGGCGCGCGCCGACCCCGACCGCGTCGCCATGGTCCAGACCGACAGTGGGCGCGACGGTGTCCTCATCCACCGCAAGCGGACCTATGGCGAGCTGTCGGACCGCGCCGAACGCCTGGCCGAAGGCCTGCGCGCCACCGGGATCCGAGAGGGCACCCTCTGCTCGTTCATGGTCCCGCCGAGCTTCAACGCGCTCGTGCTGGGCACGGCGCTCTTCCGTGTGGGCGCCACGCTGGTGGGCATCGAGCCCTACAGCCACGGCATGCGCCGGGTCCGGCAGTGCCTCGACCGGATCGGCCCGGAGGTGTTCTTCGGTACGCCCCGCGCGCACCTGGCCAAACGGCTCTTCGGTTGGGGCAGGCGGACGGTGCGTCAGGAGTTCGTCGTGGACGGCGCCTGGCCGGGCGTGCGGTCGATGGACGACCTGCTGTCGGACCGGGCTCCGGACGTACCGGAACCCGCCGACGTCGAACCCGGCGATCCGGCCGTCATCGCCTTCACCACCGGCAGCACCGGCAAGCCCAAACCCACGGTGCTGCGCCAACGCAACTTCGCCGCCATGGTCGAGTTGGTCGGCGCCCAATGGGCGCTCGGTGACGGCGGCGACGTGATCGACATGCCCACGTTCCCGATGTTCTGGATCATCGCGCTGTCGGCCGGCGGGCAGGTGGTGGTCCCCCCGATGGACTTCACCATGAAGGGGCCCGGCGACGCCGACCCGGCGGCGCTGCTGCGCACCATCGAGGAGCGCGGCGTCCGGTCGATGTTCGGTTCGCCCGCCCTGCTGCGAAACCTCTCGGCGCACGCCCGCCGCGAGTCGATCACGGTGGAGAGCGTGCGGCGTATCGTCGCGGGCGGCGCCGAGGTCCAGGGGCCGCTGTACGCGGCGGTTCGGGACATGCTCGGCCCCGAGGGCGAGCTGTACTCCAACTACGGGGCCACCGAGGCGCTTCCCCTGTGCGAGATCTCGGGAACGACGGTGTTGGAGGAGACCTGGGAGCGCACCGAACGCGGTGAGGGCCTGTGCGTGGGTCCGGGCCTGCCCGGTGTCGAACTCCGGATCGTCCCGGTGACCGAGGGGAACATCGCCGACATCGGTGACGTGGAGGCCCTGCCGGCCGGTGAGGTCGGTGAGGTCATCGCCCGTAGCCCGCACATCAGCGAGGACTACTTCCAAGACCCGGTCGCCACCGCCGCGAACAAGGTCCCCGATCCGGACGGCACGGTGTGGCACCGGTTGGGGGACGTCGGACACCTCGACGACCAGGGCCGTCTGTGGTTGGGCGGACGACGTTCGCATCGGGTCATCACCCGGGGCGGGATCTTCCTGCCGTTGCGGGTCGAGCCGGTCTTGGCCACCCACCCGGCCGTCCACCGGGCGGCCCTGGTCGGTGTGCCCCGGGCGGGGAGCATCGCCGCGGTGGTCTGTGTCGAACGCTCCGACGAGGACCGACGCGACTCCGCGACGGTGGCCGCCGAGCTGCGCGCGCTGGCGGAACGCAACGAGTCGACCCGGGGCCTCACCGAGTTCGTCGAGGTGCGGCGCCTTCCCGTGGACCGTCGGCACAACGCCAAGATCGACCGACCGGCGTTGGGGGCCTCGTTGGCCCGTCGAAGAAAGCGGTGACGCGGGGCCCGCTCGGGGCAGGGGCGGGTCCACGGTGGTGCGAACCGGGCCACCGATGATCGAGGACGTAGGACCCGCCCCTGGGCGATCGCGGCCATGCCGTCAGTCCATGGACGCCATGATCTCCTCGGCGACCCGGAGCGCGCCCTCCGACAGTTCGTCCTGGTCGGCCTCGCCCATACGGTCGTAGGTCACCTCCACGAGGACCTGGCCGTCCACGACCGTCACCCCGGCCCCGTCGCCGACGCCCTCACCGGTGACGGCGAACTCACCGAGGTCGACGTCCGGGTCGGCGTCCTCCTCGCTGTAGGAGGCGAGGGTGCTTTCGACGTAGGGCCCCTCGTGGACCTCCATCGAGAAGTGGATCGTCCCGCCCGCCGCCGAGACGAGCATGCAGCTCATCCGCAGCCGGTCGAGGTCGTCCAGGTCATCGGGGTCGGGGATGCCCGTCGTCCCGTGTGTGTCGCTGCGCGTGTCCTCCTCTCCGAGGAGGTCGTCCAGGGTCTCCTCGGAGAGCACGGTGCACAGGTTCTCGGGGGCGATCGTCAGGGGGTCGACGAGGTCTCTCTCCGGCCGATCGTTCTCCCCCTCCTCCGGTTCCCTTTCCGTCTCGGGTGCGTCGGCGGCGGCCGCGTCCGTTTCGGTCGTCTCCGGATCACCTCCGCACCCGCTCAACATCAGGGCCAGGGCCAGACCCGAGGAGAGGGCGGCGGAGGCGGACATGTGCTTGGGCACGAAGGGCCTTTCTCAAGAGGTTGGAACGACGTCGCCACCCTAGAACCCAGAGCGACGGGCCGATCGCCCGGGGCCGCGCACCTCGACGTGGTCCATGCCCCGCGTGACGGCGAAACCGCCTCGCGCGCTCCGGAGAATCGGCCGGTCACAAACCCGCCGAACCGACCGTCCCCTCACGATCGCCCTCTCACCTGCGCGAACACCGCACCACCGTTCGGGCGGAGTTTCGTGGTCGCGCTCAAGGGCAGGAGCCGCACAGGAGGTACCCCCCGTGGAGACCCAAACCATAGTCATCATCGCGATAGTGCTCGTGGTCGCGGTCGTCCTCGCCGGAGGTATCGCGTTCGCCGCGCGGTCCTCGATCCTTCCGGCCCGGCGCACCGCCCGGCTCAAACAGCGCTTCGGCACCGAGTACGACCACACCGTCGAGGCCCACGGCGACACCGCCGTCGCCGAACGGGACCTCGCGCGACGACTCGACCACCGCGAGGGCATCGACCTTCGCGAACTCACCGACGAGGAGCGCGGGGCCCACACCCACACGTGGACCTCCGTACAGCAGGGGTTCGTGGACGACCCCGTCCGAGCCGTACACGACGCCCGCGGCCTGGTCGAGACCATCATGCGGGACGTGGGCTACCCCGACGTACCGACCGTCACCGCCGACGACGACGGGTTCGAACGCCTGGCCAAGGTCCTGTCCGTGGACCACCCCACGGCCGTCGCCGACTTCCGCCGCGCCCACGCGGCCGGCCACCTCGCCGAGGCCGACCAGGAACAGACCGAGAGCCTGCGCGAGGCGCTCGTGGCCTACCGCGGTCTCACCGACTCACTGCTCGGCGGGCTCCCACCACGTGGGGAACCCTCTCCGGCCGGTGAACGAGCCATCGAGAACGCCGCCGAGGAGGGTCGGTGAGCGGGGCCGACCTTCCCGGTGGCTCCGGGCGCGGAGCCCGTTGGACCCTGCGGGCGCACCACGCAAGGATTCCACGACCGGGTCAGGAGGCACGACCAATGCAGACCCCGAAGGAACCGCACGATCCCCCGAAGGACCCCGCGTCCGCCGACGGCGGCCCGTGGCTCCCCGCACCCGACCACGTCGATCCCACCACCACCGAGGTCGAAGCCGTGGTGAAGGACCCCGACCCCCTGCCCAAGCGTGAGCCCAAGAGCGGTGCGGGACGCCGTAAGCGGGTCCCGGCGGCGCAGAAACGCCCGTCCTCCCCGGGGCGGCCCTCGAAACGGGACGGGGAGCCCTGGCGGCTCCGGCCCCAAGGGTTGGAGGGTTCCGGGCTCCTCGACCGTTGGAAGGAGGTGCAGATCGGTTTCGTGGACGATCCGCGCTCCTCCGTGGCCGAGGCGGACGCGCTGGCGGCCGAGGTCGCCGAAGCGGTGGTCGCGGCCCTGGAGGAACGGCGCACGGCGCTGCGTGCCGCCTGGGACGGCGCCGAGGACGTCGACACCGAGGTCCTGCGATTGGCCCTGCGCGACTACCGTTCCTTCGTCCGGCACCTCAGCGGGGAAGAAACCTGATTCCACTGCCCGGTGGGGCCTCGGCCTTCGATGGCGGGCCCACCGGGCGGTAGCATCTGTAGCGGTTTCTCCCCCCCGTCCGCGTGCCCCCGCCCCCTCGGAGAACGCCGTGTGACGGGGTCACCCCAGACACGGAAACGGACGGCATGGACGCTGAAGAGACCCAGGTCATGACAAGGACCGCCGAGTTCACCACCACCCAGGGTTGGGAGACCGAGGTCCGGGGGCGCGTGGCCGCCGCGGTCGACCGGCTCGCCGGCCCCCTCGCGGAGCTCGCCGAGCGCGACGCCAACGACGGTGACACCCGGCTGCTGGTCGCCGACTTCTTCGACGTCGGACTCAATTTCAGCAAGTACCGGGACATGACCACCGAGTACCGCACCAGTGGTGACTCCGTCGACTACGCGATCGTTTTGGACGGTGCGCTCTTCGCCCCCGTCGAGGTGTGCCGGATCGGTCAGGAACTGGACCTGCGCAACATCCAGGTGTCGCGGCGGCTGGCCGTCGACAAGGGCGCGGAGTGGATCTACCTCACCAACGGCCGGGTCTGGCGGGTCTATCACATGCGCCCCGACCCCGACGGCGGCGCGCCCCGGCCGGTCACCGTCGTCGACGTGGACCTGCTGGACCAGGACGCCTACGACCGCAACGTCGACGGTCTCTTCCACATGACCCGTGACGCGGTGGAGCACGGCCGCTTGGACGCACTGCGCCGTTGGCACGAGGCCATCGAGCCCGGTCCGCTCGCGCGGGCACTGCTCGGTGACGAGGTGGTCGCGGCCGTGCGCGCCCGGCTGCGGGAGGACGCCGAACACCCCGGTCACCTCGGTGAGGAGGAGGAGATCCGCCGTGTCCTCACCGAGGAGGTCATCCCGAGCGGCCTGATCGGCTGACCGGTTCCGGCCCTCCTCGGGCCGGGCCCCGGCGAGGCCCGCCCTGGTGGGGCCCCGGCCCCTGTCGTGAGGGCCGCGGGTCACTCCAGGGGCACGTTCATGACACGGTCGTCACCGTCGGAGGGCGAACCCCAGGCGTCGAGGTTGCTGGTGGTCAACCACAGCGCGGAGCCGTCGGGGTGGGCCAGAACCGTGCGCAGTCGGCCGAATCCGTCGACGAAGTGGGCCTGCGGTTCACCGACCTCGCCCCCACCGGTCAGTGGGATCTCCCAGAGTCGCGCGCCGCGCAGGGAGGCCACCCACAGGGAATCGCCGGCGATGGCCGCACCACTCGGTGAGGCCTCGGCCGGCTCCCAGGTGAGCAGCGGATCCGTGAACTCCTCTCCCCCGCCGGGCCCCTCGACGATCGGCCAACCGTAGTTGTCGCCCGGTTCGATCAGGTTGACCTCGTCCAGGGTGTCCTGGCCGAACTCGGTGGCGTACAGGTTCTCCTCCTCGTCCCAGGCCAGACCCTGCACGTTGCGGTGACCGTAGCTGAGGACGTGGTTGTCGAAGGGGTTGTCCGGAGCCGGGTCGCCGGCGGTGGTCATCCGGAGGATCTTGCCACCGAGCGAGTCGGTGTCCTGGGCGTTGTCGGTGTCCTGGGCGTCACCGGTGGCCACGTACAAGTGGCCGTCGGGCCCGAAGGCGATCCGGCCGCCGTTGTGGGTGTTCGCCGCGGGGATGCCGTCCAGGATCACCTCGGTCTCGCCCAGGTTCCCGGACTCCTCGTCGTAGGCGACCCGGGCGACACGGTTGTCCGAGGAGGTCGTGTAGTACACGTAGGCGTAGGGCTCGTCGGGGAACCCGGGGTCGATCGCGAGCCCCAGGAGCCCGCCCTCGCCGCCGTGCGCCACCCCGTCGATGGTTCCGGCCTCGGTCACGTCGCCGTCCGGGGTCAGGTGGGCGACGGCCGCGGAGTCCCGCTGGGCCACGAGCGCCGAACCGTCGGGGAGGAAGTCGACACCCCAGGGGACGTCGAGGTCCGTGGCCAGGTCCCTGGGTTCACCGAGGTCGAGGGCTCCGGCCCCGTTCGAGCCCGTCGTCTGGCCCTCTTGGTCACTCATGTTCCGGGTCTCCCCGTTGGCGCAGGAGGTGACGAGAAGGACGGTGCCCAGGAGGGCGATGGTGTTGGTCGTCGTTCTTCGGGATCCGATGGGCGTGGATGTGCGATCCATGCCGCAACCCTGCCCACCGGGCGCACGAGTACGCTCACCGATCGTCGGACCGCTCGGCGTTCTCGTAACCTTGGTCCACTTCCTCAAGAAGGCGCTCGACGTCGGTGAGCAGAGCGCTGTACACCGGCCACTGCTCATCACCCCACTCCCGACGCCCACGTTCGCGGACCCTGTCCAACTCGCGCAGGGCGTCGTCGACCATCGCGCACAGGTCGTCGGAGGCGGTGCTGCGCTCGGGTTCCTCCTGATCATGCACGACCCTGAAGATCTCCGAGGCCCGCTCCAGCAACGGAGCGAGTTCCCGTAGGAACGCGTCGTCGAGGACGGAGAACCGAGAGCCCGAACGTGTGGTGCTGCGCAGCGCGCGCACCAGGGACTGCACGTGCTGCGCGGCTCGGCTCAGGGCCTGAACCCAGTCACGGTAGATGTCGAACTGCGCGGGCGACGGTTCCTCACGTGACAGGAGCCGCCGTGGGTTGAACCACAACCGGTCTTCCTGCCGACGGATCGACTCCTGGGCATTGCGCACCGTCCCGTCGAACCCGTCCGCGGTCTCAGCCCAATAATCCGGGTCCAACCCCTCCTTGCCCTGGCTCAGCCCCGCAGCTATCTCACCGGTCAGGGAACGCAGGCTGTCGGAGAAGACCAGGACGGCGTTCTCGGCGTCACGGAAACGCACCGCCGGGGCCAAGACGATATTGGTCAGCAGGGCGCAACCCGCACCCACGCAAACCATCAGCAGGAGTGACCCCAGGTCCGAGAGGCTGGTGGCGGTTCCACCGGCCAGGGCGAAGGCCGCCACCACGGAGACCTGTGTTCCCTGTTCACCGAAGAAGCGTGTCTGCCCGACGATGAGGGCCGCTAGGACGACCAAGGCGAACATCCACATGGTGGGGCCAACGGTGAGACCACTGATTCCGGCCATCAGGGCGCCAACGAACACCGCCGCGACGTATCGACCGGATTGGAGCGCCGACCCGTACACGCTGGGTCGGACGACCAAGAGCGCGGTGAAGGGGGCGAAACCGATCTGGGTGGACGCGCCCATCAGGTGTCCCACCACGTAGGCGAGGGTCGAGGCGATCGCGCACTTGAGGATGAGGACGAAGGTCTCACGCTCGAATCCACGTCTGCGCCGGGCCCGGTCGATCCTCCGCCACAGTTGTTCCCAACCGCCCTTGGCCATTCCACTCCTCCTAGGGTCACAGTTCGTGTGGTGGCCACTACTACCCGAGGAAGGGGCGGGTCGAACCCTTCAATGACGGGCCCGGGTGGCTCACGGTCCGGCCCGGGGCCGCAGCAGGGAAACCGTTCGGAAGCCGGCCCAGAGGGAATCGGGTCAGCGTCGGACCATGACGAGGACCCCGCAGGACCAGCCGAGCAACGGTAGCCGTTCCCACCCCGCTCGGGACTCCAGGTCCTTGATCAGGGCCTCCACCGCCAGACAGTGGTCCTCGGGAAGGGAAGTGTTTCGCGGTTGCCGGGCCAGGTCGTCCACCACGTAGAAACCACCCGGGTCCACCAGGGACAGGGCTTCGTCCAGGTGGGTGAACTTCCCCGGCCAGGTGTCGGCGAAGACCATGTCGTACCCGGGTCCGTCGTCGGTGGCACGGTCGATCAGCCACTCACCGCCGTCGGCCTCGAAGAGGGTCACCCGAGGATCCCGGGTGTGGTGTCGGCGGGCCACACCCAAGCGCTCGGGATCGTTGTCGAGGGTGTCCAACCGGGCGTGTTCGTCCATTCCGGCGAGCAGCCACGCGGTGCCCGCGCCCATTCCGGTGCCCAGTTCGAGGAGGCGACCGCCGGGTTTGGACGCGGCCAGGGCCCGTAGGAGCTGTCCGACCGCCTCCTCACAGGACATGCCGAACCCGAGGCTCTCCGCGTCGGTCTCGATGGCGTCCAGGATGAGGGGCCGTTGCTGCGTCTCTGTCACGGGACACTCCCTGTTCGGTGCGGCCGGGACACCAGGCTAAGCCCGAGTGTCGCGTCGATCCAGGAAGGGGAGAGGTGACCGCCGGAATGGTTCCGTCCTCACCACTCCGGCGGCCGGAACCGCTCTTCTCCACCGGGGAGGGGGCGCCGGAGGACTGGGCGCTGGGTGGAGCGAGGGTCGGGGCATGGTGCCCGAAAGTCATTGTGTCGCTTTCAGGACCACCGGACCACCGATCAGTCCGCAATCCCTCACGCGTTCTCGTAGATCCCCTTCAACCGCTCCATGTCGACGATGACGACGTTGCGGTATCCGGACACCAGTATCCCCTCCGACCGGAAGCGGCGGATGGCGTTGCCGACCGCGTCGGTGCGCGCGCCGATGAGCTTGCCGAGGTCGGTGTGGGAGAGGCGGACACCCAGGTCGATCCCGTTCGGGGTCGGGATGCCATGACGCTCGGCCAGTTCGATGAGCACCCGGGCCAAGCGCGCCTCCACCTCGTAACCGACGAACTCGGCACGGTGGCGATCGGCCCACTCCAACCGTTCGGCCATCATCGTGATCAGTGCGCGCCAGGCCTTGGGGTGTTCCTCCAGGAAGGCCTCGAACACCGAGTGGGAAAAGGTCCGGACCGACAGCGGGGAACACGAGGTGACCGTGGCGATCGGAGCGGTGCCGCGGAACATGCTGAGCTCGCCGACGAGGTCTCCGCGTACCCGGATACCGAGCATCGCCTCGGTGCCGTTGCGCATGACCGAGGTGACCTTCACACAGGCCGCGTCCCAATTCCGCGCTTCCGGCGGTGGGCCGAGGAGCATGATCTGCTCGTCCTCGTCACCTTGGGAGATGAGCACCCGGTTGGCCCGCAGGTAGCGCGGTGGCGCCAGTGACAGGAGCCGCTCGGCTGCGGGTCCCCCGATCCTGGACATGAAGGTGCCCATCGGCCAATCGGTCATGCGTCCTCCCCATCACTCCCCCTTCATCATGCCCAGGAGACCACCCGATCGCGCGAATCAGCACGGAAACCGAGAAGATTCGTGATCCACGGACGTGGCCCGGTACTTCCCGGAATCGGTACCGGGGCCCGGGGTTCCGGGCCCCGGGTCGTCATCGTCGGGCCGGTTCGCGCTCCCGAGGTTTCCGGGTCAGGGCGACCACGGCGACCGACACCACCGCGACGAGCGCGGTGAGCAGTAGCGCCACCAGGTGCAGCGCCTCGGTGAAGTCCGCACCCGCCAACCGGCCACCGGTCAGTACCGCCAGGAGAGCGCCGACCACGGCGATGGAGACCGTCTCCAGGCTCAGCCGGGTCGCGTTGAAGACACCCGAGGCCGTACCGACGCGTTCGGGCGGGACGGCGGCCAGGCCCAGCCCGTCGATCATCCCGCCGGTGAGCCCGACACCCGACCCGACCAGAAGGAACGGCAGCATGACCGACCACATGGACGCGTCGGGGGCCAGGGTGGTGAAGCCGAGGACCCCCGTTCCCAGAAGCAGCAGGGCACCGACCACCACGGCGACGTGCGGCAGCCGGTTCACCAGTTCCGCGCCGACCGTGGGCAGCAGCAGGGTCGGCACGGTCAGGAACAGCAACCACAGGCCCGCCGTGCCGGCTCCCAGCCCGACCACGTTGATCAGGTACGACGGCAGGTACACGAGCAAGGGCACCAACACCGACATGAACGTGGCCGCGGCCAGGGCGTAGGCGACGAAACGACGGTTGGCCAACAGGGAGACGTCCACGAGGGGCTCCGACCGACGGCGTTCCACCAGCACGAAGCCCACCGCGGCGACGGCCGCCAGGGCGATGAGCCCCACCAGGACACCGACGCCCCGCGCGGGTCCCTCCACCAACCCACCGATCAGCAACAACAGCGCGACGGTGAACAGGGCTCCGCCCCACCAGTCGACGGAACGGCCATCGCCGCGCATCGCCGGGATTCGCGAAGCCGATAGCAGGGCCAGACCGGCAACCGTCGCGGGGCCGGCGAAGGCGAACCGCCAGCCCAGGGCCTCCACCAGCAGGCCGGCGACCGCGGGACCGAAGGCCGTGCCGGCGCCCAGGACGGTGCCGAGCAGACCGAACGCCCGGGCCCGAGCCGGACCCTCGAAGGCCAGGGCCAGCATCGACCCGCCACCCGCGACGGCCGCGGCGGCGCCGACCCCGCCCAGCGCGCGCAACGCGACCAAGGCCTCGATGCCGGGGGCGAACAGGCACAGCAGGCCGCTGACCAGGAACAGGCCGACCCCGAACACGTAGACGCGTTTACGGCCGGCCGCGTCCGCGATCGAACCGGCGCACACGAGGAAGGCGGCGAAACACGCGTTGTAGGCGTTGACGACCCACTGCGCCGAGGTGAGGCCGACCCCCAGGTCCGTCTGGATGTCGGGCAGCGCGACCGAGGCCCCGGTCAGGGACAACGGCAGGGTCAGAGTGGACAGCAGAACGGTGACGAGCACGAGGGTGCCGCCACCCGAAGGTGATTTCACGAGTGACATCCGGCGTGGTGAGTAGGACGCCGGGCAGCCCGAGAGACCGCACCGGCGAGGACGCTGATGCGGCGGTCGGAAACTACGAGGATCTGGCCGCCGCTAGAGGGCGGCCTGCTCTTCCGTGAGCGGCATGGGCACGAGTCAACCGCTTTCGGGGTCGTCTCGCCAAGGGATTTTCCGGTGGGGGTCCGGATCCGGCGCGGAGGAGGCGCGGAAACGGCCCTCACACGGGCGTCGTAGGCTTCCCCACGACCCCCAGCAGACGAGGTTCGTATGTGTTTCCTCCGGCGACGACGGCGATCCCGGCATGATCCAGGGACTTCCGCGTCACCCGAGCCCTCCGCCCCCGGGCCGTTGACGGGCGAACTTCCCGCGCACTACGACCACGTGGTGCGCATCGGGGTGGAGGTCGAACCCCGGGACGAGCCGGCCTTCCTCGCGACGGTGGGTGGACGTCCCTGGCAGACACGGCACCTGGGCGCGGGTCGGTACGACGTGCGTGTCGCGGTCTCCGGTGTGGCACTGGGCGCCACGCGGGCGGCCCTGGCGGAGTTCCAACACGCACTGTCCAAGTCCGGAACGGAGGTCCGGGTCACCTTCGCGGCCCGACCGCTGCACACTCCGTCGACGTCACGCCGGTACCTGGTGCTCCCCCGGGACCGGATGCCCCGGTGGGAATGGCTGGCGGCCCCCGCCCGTGTCCTGAGGTCGTGGCGTTCCCGGGGGACCATCCAGGCGTCCTCGCTCGCCGAGGCGAGGTCGATGCTGGAAGACTTCGTGAAGCGCAACCCCGAGGCCGGACCACCCGATGGACTCATGGTGGTGGGCCCACCGGACCCGCCCGGCGCCACGCCCCCCGCGGGGGACGGAAGGGGTTCGGCGGTGAGGGACCCGCTGGACGACCGGCGTTTCCTCCCGATCGTGACGCTCATGATCCTGGCCGTGGGAGGGGTGGCGCTCTTCGGCCTGTACATCGCCGCTTGGCGACCGGAGGGGAACCTGTTCCCGGTCGTCGTCGCCCCACTGCTCGCCCTGCCCTGTGGGTTCGGGGTGTGGCAGATGTTCCGCCACATCCCGGAGGGTCGGATCAACACCTGGCTCCCCTTGGGGCTGACCGCCCTGGTCCCGCCCCTCACGATCGCCCTGAGCACCGCCAACCAGGACGCCTACCTGGAGGCGTTCGGGATCTCTCCCGGGGACGTGGTGACCAGTGGTCCGGGCCGGCTCTTCGCCTTGGCCGGTTTTCTGCCGGTGCTGGTTGTCCTCCTCGTCTCGCTGGGGGCCTTCGGTCTCCTCCGCTACTTCCACATCGGTACCCCGGGAGCATCGTTCTTTCCACGGCTGCTGACGATCCTCGCGGTCTGTCTGTACGGGCTCGCCACCTTGTACGTACTCCTCACCACCATGAAGGGGCCCTTGGAACAGGGCGCCCAGGTCGGTTCCGACCACGTCGCCCACTACCGCTCGGAGGGTGGCGAACCGCGTGGCCACGTGGGGGTCACCCCGTCCGTCGTGTGCGTGGAACCGGGTGGTGATCCGATCCAACGGATCGGACCACCGCCGACCACCGACCGGCCGGTGTTGTACTTCGACGGAGCGAACGACGTCGACCTCCTGTGGGACCGCGAGCACGGCCTCACCAAGGTGCCCCGCTTCTCGGTGAGTCTGACCCCCGTGCCCGACCTGAACTCCGTCTGCCCCGAACCGGAGTCCATGGAACCGGCGTCCGCCGATTGAGGAGCCTCGTGGTTCGGCGGTCGCCCGTCCGGGGAGGCGGCATCGCCGGGAAGCCGGAGGTCCTCCGTGGATCTGCGCGTTCCCCCGCGGGGAAAGCCCCTGGCGTGCTGAACCTCTGATGTCGGGCACACCGGCACCACCGAATCGACCACTCCGACCCCGCTCCCAAGCCGCTCGGAGAGCACGGTGGAGGCCGCCGAGCGCGGCCTCCACCCCCGTTCGGGGGAACCTATCCGTCGAGGTGTTTGTCGACCCAGGCGTCCAGGGGCTGGTCCTGGATGGCGGCGGCCATCAGCTCGGGGAACACGTCCGGGGTACAGGCGAACGCCGGGACGCCCAGTTCGGCCAAGGCGGCGGCGTTGTGGCGATCGTAGAACGGCGCGCCCTCATCCGACAGGGCCAGCAGCACCACGACCTGGACCCCGGCGGCCCTCATCGCCGCGACCCGCTTGAGCATCTCCGCGCGAACGCCCCCTTCGTAGAGGTCGCTGATGAGCACGAAGATCGAGTCGGTGGGACGGTCGATCAGTCCCTGGCTGTAGGCGATGGCCTTGTTGATGTTGGTGCCGCCGCCGAGCTGGGTGCCGAACAGGACCTCGACGGGATCGGTGAGTTGTTCGGTGAGGTCCACGACGGCGGTGTCGAACACGACCAGGGACGTCTTCAGGGTGCTCATGGAGGCCAGCACCGCACCGAAGACACTGGCGTAGACGACGGAGGACGCCATCGAACCGCTCTGGTCGATGGCCAGCACCACGTCCTTCTGGACTCCCTGGCTGCGACGCCCGTGGCCGATGAGGGTCTGCGGGATCACCGTGTTGTACTCGGGCAGGTAGTGCGCGAGGTTGCGGCGGATGGTGGCGTTCCAGTCGATGTCGGCCACGCGCCGGGGCCGGTGGGTCTTGGTGGAACGGTCGATCGCGCCCTTGATCTCGGAACGGGTCTTCTGCGCGACCCGCTTCTCCAGGTCCTCGACGACCTTGCGCACGATCTCCCGGGCGGTCTCGCGCGCCTCCGCGGGCATCACCCGATTGAGGGAGAGCAGGGTCCCGACCAGGTGCACGTCGGGTTCCACCGCCTCCATCATCTCCGGCTCCAGCAACATCTGCTGTAGCCCGAGCCGCTCCATGGCGTCGGTCTGCATCACCCGGACGACGGAGGAGGGGAAGTACTCGCGGATGTCGCCCAGCCAGCGGGCCACCCGTGGCGCGGAACCGCTGAGGTCGGCGCCTCGGCCACCGGATCCGCCGAGACCGCCTCCGGAGGAACGGCCGGAGCGGTTGTACAGGGCGGCCAGGGCGGAGTCCATCGCCTGATCGGCACCGGACAGGGTGGCGCAGTTGGACTCCTGTCCCAGGACCAGCCGCCAGCGGCGGGCCCGTTCGGTGGTCTCGGCCTTGGTCGTGGCGTTCACGCACCGCTCCTTTCGAGTAGTCCCAGTACCGCGGCCACGGCCGGAGCCGCCCGGTTCGCGTCGATCGGCCGTCGTTCACGGCTGTCGGTGACCCCACCGCCGTCGATCCTGGTCACCGCCGAACCGATCTCCTGACGCTCGGCGCCGTCGAAGGCCCCGAAGGTGCGACGGAGAAGGGGCAGGATCGCGGTGAAACGCTCCTCGGGCAGGGCCAGCAGCCAGGTGTCGATCATGCCGAGCAGCTCTTCGTCGTGGACCAGGATCAGCCCGCTGCCCTGGAGGAATCCCTCCAACCAGGCGACCGCCTGGGCGGGTTCGGTGCCCGGCGACATCACCAGACCGAGCCTGCGGCGAAGCTCGGGGGCGTCGACCCGTCCGCTGTCGGACAGGATCCGGTTCACCCGACCGGCGATCCGGCCGGGCACGTTGTCCCGGACGGCGAGGTCGGCGAGGGTGTCCAGCCAGGCCGGCAGGTCGTCGTCGAGCAGGGTGGCGGCGTTGTGGGTACGGTCCAGGGCGTTGACGAAACGGGCCGCGGCGTCGTCGTCGAGCCCGCGAACGGCCGGCGCCAACCCGGCCCGGACCCTGGCCAGGATCTGCTGGGCGACCGTGCGCAGGTGGCCGCTGTCGGTTCCACGCACGTCGCCGTACCGGGTGGAGCGGGCCAACGGTGGCAGCGCGGACATCAGGTGGGTGATGTCGCTGTCGGTGGCGGCCTTGTCGGTGAGCGTGGCCAGCACGGCCGGCAACGCCTCGCCCAGTTCGGCGAACAGGCACTGTTCGGTGAGCGCGGTGAGGGTGGGCAGTTCGGCGTCGGCCGCGATCTCCACCACGCGGGCGGAGGAAGCGGACGCCACGGTGGTTCCGTACGGGGCCGCCTCGATCAGCGCCACGTCCATCTCGGGTTCCCAGCGCAGTCGCCAGCTCTCCCGGAACGTGCCGCGTTGACCGCCGTCGGGCGTGCGCGGCACACCCCATTCGACGCCCAGGAGCCGGAGCCGGTGCAGCAGCACGCTGCGTTCGTGCTGACCGTCCTTGCGCAGGTCGAGGTCGAGGTCGCGGTCGAAGGCCTCGGGCTTGAGGCGGAGCCGTTTCTGCGCGGCCATGAGGTCGCGCTGCAACGGCACCATGGGGGTCTCCGGTGGCACGGAACCGAGCCGTTCGCCGATCGCCATCCGCCCGTGCACGAGGGCGGCGCGTGTCTGCTCGCCCTCGCAGAGGACGGCGGTGGTCGCCTCGGCGACCTCGTCGAGTCCGGCGAGCGGTCGTCCGCGCAGGATGGCCAGGCTCTCGGCCAGCCGCACCCCCTCGATCACGTGCGAGGAGGACACCTGCTGGCCTTCCTCGCGCAGCATGCGGGCGGCCGCGGTGAGCCACCGGTGCACCGGACGATCCGTGGCGGTGAACAGGTGGTGGTACCAGCCCGGGGCGGTCACCCCGGCACCGTAGCCACTGGCGGAGGCGAGCCGCCCGTGGGTCCAGGGCACCCAGGTGGCGGCCGTCTTCACCTTGGGCAGCCCCTTGAGCAGGGCGGTGTCGTCCTTGATCGAGTAGTCGCCCAGGTCGCGCAGGGCCGGGGCGTGCCAGGCACCGCAGACCACCGCGATCCGCTCGTACCCCTGTTTGAGCGCACCGCGCAGGGTCTGGCGCATGTACGCCTCCCGGCGCGCGTCCCGCCCGGTCTCGGGTCCGGACTCGGCGCGCACGGCGGCCATGGCGTCGGCGATCGCGGGAAAGGGCGAGGGCTCACCGTCGGTGCGCTGCTCCACGACGTCGTCCCACCAGCGTTCGGCGTCGTCGTAGCCGGCGGCCTCGGCGAGCACCCCCAGCGGGTCCAACCGCACCCGTGGTTCCTCCGCCTGTTCTGGAACCTGTTCGGGCTCGGGGTCCTCCGCCTGTTCCGGGGTCTGGTCCGTCTCCTCGTTCTCCGCCGCCTCGCTCGCGGCCCTCTCGTTCTCGGCCTTCTCCCGCCGTTCCTCGGCTTCCTCGGCACGGGCGATACGTTCGGCGATGGTGTGGGCCGCGGGCAGGTCGCAGAACCGCACCGGTACGTCGTTGTCGTGGGCGTGGCGCAGGGCGGCCCACTCCGGGGAGAAGCTCGCGAACGGCCAGAAGCCCCAGCCCTGCCGCGATCGGACCGAACCGGCCTTGGGGGTGTCGGCCAGGTGCACCAACAGCGCCACGGGTGGTTCGAGCCCACCGACCAGGGAGGTGATGGAGTCGGCCTCTGGTGGCCCTTCGATCAGCACCAGGTCGGGCTTGATCTCGTCCAGGGCGGCCCGCACGGCCCGGGCGGAACCCGGGCCGTGGTGGCGGACGCCCAGGACACTCACCTTGGAGGTGTCCACTCGGGGGCGTCCCATCAGGCGCCCACCTCGCGGCAGGCCTGGTAGAAGTCGTTCCAGCCCTCGCGCTCGCGGGCGACGGTCTCCAGGTACTCGCGCCACACGACGCCGTCGGCGACGCGGTCCTGCACGACGGCGCCCTGGATGCCGGCGGCCACGTCGGAGGGCCGCAGCTCCCCGTCGCCGAAGTGCGCGGCCAGGGCGATTCCGCTGGTGATCACCGAGATCGCCTCGGCGGTGCTGAGGGTGCCGCTGGGCGACTTGACCTTGGTGGTGTTGTCCTCGGTGACCCCCGAACGCAGTTCCCGGAAGACCGTCACCACGCGCTGGATCTCGGTGAGGCTGGTGGGCACCTCCGGCAGTTCGAGCGAGCGGCCGAGCTGCTCCACCCGCTGGGTGACGATGCGGACCTCGTCCTCCGCGCTGTCCGGGACGGGCAGCACCACCGTGTTGAACCGACGGCGCAGAGCACTGGACAGGTCGTTGACGCCGCGGTCGCGGTCGTTGGCGGTGGCGATGATGTTGAAGCCGCGCCGGGCCTGGACCTCGATGCCGAGTTCGGCCACGGGCAGGGCCTTCTCCGAGAGGACGGTGATGAGACCGTCCTGCACGTCGGAGGGCATACGGGTGAGTTCCTCGATGCGACCGATCGACCCGCGGGCCATCGCGTTCATGATGGGGCTGGGCACGAGCGCCGCCTCGGAGGGCCCTTCCGCGAGCAGGCGGGCGTAGTTCCACCCGTACCGGACGGCCTCCTCGGAGGTGCCGGCGGTGCCCTGGACCAGCAGGGTGGAGTCACCGGCGATCGCGGCGGCCAGGTGCTCCGACAGCCAGGTCTTGGCGGTACCGGGCACACCGATGAGGAGCAGGGCGCGGTCGGTGGCCAGGGTCGCCACCGCGACCTCGACGACCCGACGGGAACCGATGTACTTCGGGGTGATCTCGGTGCCGTCGTCGAGGGTGGTGCCCAGCAGGTACCGCGTGACGGCCCACGGGGACAGCTGCCAGCCCGGAGGGCGCTGACGGTCGTCGACCTTGGCCAGAGCCTCCAGCTCAGCGGCGTAGGTCTGCTCGGCGTGGGGGCGCAGCGCGCTCGCGGAGTCGGTGCTGAGTGCGGTGGTGGTCACGAAAGCTCCTTGTGCATTTCGAGGCGGAATCGGAGGGTGTCGCGGAGGCGGAGGTATTCGTGCGCCTCCTCCTCGTTGGGCGAGGACTCCGGAAGCAGGTCCAGGTGTTCGGGTGGCATGGACTCGGCGGCGATCACGCAGAGCCGCTGGTGGGCGTGTGTGTCCGTGGGGCTGCGACGATCGGTCGATCGGCTCAGGACCTCGACGACGTCAGCCGACAGTTCCCGGGTCCACGGGGTGGGGAGGGCGGTCAGGACCTGGCACAGGGTGATCTTGCCCTTGGTCCGCCCGATGACCGCGCGGATCCGTTCGCACCGTTCGTCCACCGGCAGTGGGGCGAGCAGCTGCCGGATCCGCTGTCGTTGTAGATCATGGACCGACCCACCGACCATTCGGGACAATCCGACGGTCGGGTGGTCGAGCACCGCTCGTGCCCAGGTGGCGTCCCCGCGCAGGCCCACCGCGTCGATGATCGCCTCCCGCAGAAGGTCGTCCTCGGCGACTCGGGTGAGGACCCCGTCCGGGGTGGTGTCGAGGAGTTCGGTCCACACGTCCGGCGGTGTGTGCGTGATGAGGACCTGGTGACGCTCGCGGTGTTCGTCCTGGGGGCGTGGGTCCTTGACGCGCGACCGGGTCTTGGCGGCGACCAGGGCGAGGTCGCGCAGGAGTTCCGGTTCGTCGGGGTCGACGTTCTCCAGGTGGACGGGGTTCGGGGCGTCCGGGACCACCCGCAGCCGACGACGCAGGTACCCGCGCAGCCGGTGGGCGTGCGCGCCGTCGGGAAGCCCCACCAGGAGGGACAACGCACGTCCTCGGACGCTGGCGTTGCCGTCGTCCAGGGCCTGGTCGAGCAGCGGTTCGTCCTCGGGTTCCAGCGTGGGTTCGAGGGTTTCCAGGAGATCTCTGCGCACCTCGCCACGGCCCTCGTTCGGCCATGCCTTCCGGACCAGGTCACGGCCGGCCGCGGGGTCCTGGGCTCGGAGGGCGGACAGCGCACGGCGGCGTCGCTCCGGGGTGCCCTGTTCCCAGGTCCGCTGGTCGAAGGTGTCACCGGGCATCGGTTCCGCGGTGATGAAGGACCACGGCTTGTTGAAGCCGGCCAGCCAGACACCGCGCGTTCCCACGGCGGCGGCCACGGCCGGCCGCAGCTTGCGGTCGCGGGCCGCGCGATCGAGCAGGTCGGGGATGCGGGCGCGGGGCACGCACCGACCGGAGCGGACGAGCAGGTCGAGCCACTCGGCCAACAGTTCGGGACGGCCGGCGAGGATGACGTCGAGACGGTGTGTCTCGGCCACGCCGATCTCGGGGAGCGGGTCGGAGGGGTCCGGGTCGATGGGGGTGGCGGTGTGCGCGATGTACCCCGCCTTGGCGCGGACCGTCTCGACGACGGCGAGGTCGAGCAGCGCGGTGGCGTTCTCGGAGCGTTCGGGCAGACCGGGCGGGGTGGGCACGGTACGTCGGGCGGTGCCGACCAGGGCGGCGGAGACCAGCCGTCCCCAGTCCGTACCGGTGTTTCCACGGGGGTCGGAGGCGTCCGCCTCGTGTTCGGGGGTCGAGGGTTCCTGGTTCACAGGGCTAGGGCTCTTCCTTCGTCGTCCCACAACGTCATGGGGGCCAGTCCGGCCTTGGGCGACCATTCGGCGGCCACGGTGGTGGGCCGGCCTCCGGTCGCGGCGAGGACCGCCCAGAGGGTTCCGGTCTCCAAGGGCAGCGCGGCGCCGTTCGGGTCGGCCATGTACCAGCCGTTGCCCGCGCGGGCCGGAACGGCGTGCTCCAGCACCACGGGCCATTCCTCCAACCACGGGTCGTCGGCCAAGGCCCTCGCGTGCGAGTCCAGGGCCTGGTCGATACCGCCGCCCGTCGGTGGGGTGCAGGCCCGTTCGGTCATCCGGTCGGTCCGCACCGCCCGTCGCCCGTCCGGGTGGAAGGCGAGTTCGCCCTCGGCCTCGGTGCCGGACCGGAAGGGCGACTCCGGGGTCTGTCCCGTTCGCGCGTAGCTCAGGACCAGGGCCACACGCCCGGTGTCGGCCCCGCGCAGCCAGGTTCGACGGCTGCGCATGCCGTCGGGGGTGAGTCCGTCGTTGTGGCCCAGGACCCGCCAGGTGTCGTGGACGCGCTCACCGGAGGTGAGGACGTCCTCGGAACGGGTGCTGATACCGACTCGTGCGCGCAGCACCGCGCGGGTGCGTTCGTCGACCTCTTCCCTGGCCAGGTAGCCGTCGACCAGTAGGTGGAGCATGCCCAGACGTTCCAGGAGACGGTCCGGCCAGTGGTCGCCACCGCCCCGTTGTGGCAGTTGGGTGACCAGGGAGGCGGCGCCGGAGGCCTTGGCGTCCACCAGGCGTTTGGCCATGCGGTCCCAGTGGTCGTAGCCCAGACGCGGCACCTCGGCCAGACCGGCGTCGACCTGGTCGTGCAACCAGACCCTCAGCTCTTCGAGGCCCACCGCGACCGCGTCCTCCCTGGCCTTGAGGGTGGCGGCGGCCTTCTTCGGATCGACGGGCGCAGCGGCGGCCCCGCCGGCGGCGCGATCGGCTCGGGTCTGTCTCCCGGAGAGCCACTTGGCGACCCACTCGGGCCGTTCCTCCGCCGGTTCCACCGAACCCTGACTCCACAGGGCCAGCAGCGCGAGGACGTGCTTGCAGGGGATCTTTCGGCTGGGGCAGCTGCACTTGTAGGCGGGGCCCTTGTCCCCGTCCAGGTGCGCGGCGGCCAGGTACGGCTTGGACCCACTGCCCTTGCACTCACCCCACACCGCCGAGGTCGCTCCACCCTCGGCGGCGATCACGCCGCTCGCGGGCCAGGACCCGGACTTGGCCACCTTGAGAGCGGCCTTGTGGGATGAGGCGTCCGGTGCCAGCGCCCAGACTTCGTCGGTACTCCATCGATCGCTCACACAGGAAACATTAGTGATCACCACTGACAATCCAGGGGGCTTCGGGACAACTTCGACCCAACTCCGATGACCGTGTCACCGGAGCGTCCCGGCCGCCCCTCCGCGCCCCGGGGACACTTCCCGAAGGAGGGACGATTAGCGCTAAAGCACCGGAAACACGAAGGCGAATACCTATTGCCCTTTCTCTCACCGAAAGCCACAAATGAATACGACGCTGTTGTGAGGACGCCGGGCCGAACCTAGAATGCGACGACCGCGGTGGCCCATCCCCGACCACCGGTCCCCCGTTTTTCCAACCTCTCCCCCTTCCCATCACCACGGCAGTGTCACGACTTCTCGAAGGGAGGGAAGGGGGACCGCGAACCCTCATTCCCGGTCGCCCGTACACCCTGATGAACACGACCCGACCCGATGGAGAACACGGGATATCCGCCCTCGCCCAAGGAAATTCGGCCGAAGCCACGCCCCTGTACGGAACGACTCCGCCCGGTGGACGCGACGGCCTGTGGCGCAGGCTCCGCGAACGACACGGGCCCATCGCTCCGGTGGAGCTGGAACCGGGGGCCAAGGCCTGGATCCTGCTCGACTACCACGAGAACCTCACCGTGCTCCAGCAACCGCACCTGTTCTCGCGGGACACCCGTCGCTGGCGGGAGGTGGTCGAGGGCCGGATCGACCTCGCCAAGACCCTCCCGATGATGTCCTGGCTGCCCAACGCGCTCTTCGCGGACGGCGAGGAGCACCACCGCCTGCGCGCTCCGATCATGGACGGTATCGGCGGGATCGACATGTCCGCCATGGCCGGGACCGTGCGCGACATCGCCGACGAACTGGTCGATTCCTTCGTCATCCGTGGCGAGGCCGACCTGATCGAGGAGTTCGCCGCCACCCTGCCGGTCCTGGTCCTCAACCGGCTCTTCGGTCTGGCCGACGGTTACGGACACATGCTCGGAGACCTGACCACGACCGTGTTCGGTGAGGACGCCGGCCGCGCCGAGGAGGCGGTCGAGCGCATGCAGCAGTACTTCGCCGGGTTGGTCGCCCGCAAGGCCGAGCACCCGGGGCCCGACCTCGTCACCCGGATGCTCGAACACCGGTCGGGACTCAGCCCGAGCGAGGTCGCCTATACGGCCGCCCTCATCATCAGCGCCGGCCACATGCCCACCACCCACCTCATCGGCAACAGCGTGCGCACGCTGCTCACCGACGAGCGCATGCACGAGGCCCACACCGACGCGCGTCTGTCCACCCACGATCTCCTGGACCACGTCATGTGGACGGACACGCCCTTCCAGGTCCTGGCCGGGCGGATCGCCATGCAGGACATGCGGATCGGTGACGCGCGCATTCGCTCCGGCGACGCCCTCTTCATCGGTATCGACGCCGCACACCGGGATCCGAGCGTGCGGGGCGGCCACCCCGACCCCGACACCGGGTTGGCCAGCGGGCGCCGCGCCCACCTGGTGTTCGGGGCCGGACCGCACAGTTGCCCCGCCCGCTCACTGGGGCGGTTGGTGGCCTCCATCGGGGTGAACGTCCTTCAGGAACGGCTCGGCGGCCTGCGGTTGGCCGTGCCACCGGAGGAACTGAGCGTGGTGAACTCCCCGTTCCTGCGCGGGCTGCGTCGGCTGCCCGTCTCCTTCACCCCCGGACGACCGAGCGAACCTCCTGCCCTCCGGACCCGGCGGACCGAACAGGTGCCGGTCCCGGTAGAGGAGGAGGAACCCCCGGAGGACCTGCTGGGCCGCCTGCTCCGCTGGTGGCGCGGGTTGTGATCGCACGGCCCGGGTCGTCCGGTGTCGGGGCGTCCGGAGGAGGCCTCCCTCATGCGCCGACGGGTGTCCGCGTCATGTCCCGGATCGGCCCGGCCAGCTCTCTCTCGAAGAACTCGAAGAAGCCCTCGGTGTCGGGCCCGGCGTTGATCAGGGCCAGGTGATCGAATCCGGCGGACACGAAGGAACGGACCACCTCCAGGTGACGTTCCGGATCCGGGCCGTACCCGAACACGTCCGCCATGGCCTCCCGGCTGATCAGTGAGGTCGCCGCCTCGAAGTTCACCGGGTTGGGCAGCTCGGACTGGACCTTCCAACCGGTGAGCGCGAAGCGGAACAGCTCACGGGCCGATTCCAGCGCGGAACCGTCGTCGGCGGCCCAGGCCAAGGGGACCTCCCCGAAGCAGGGGCCGTCGCCGCCCTGGCCCCGGTAGGTCTCGGTGAGCGCCACTCCGGGTTCGGTCCCGAAGAGTCCGTCCCCGTACCGGGCCGCCAGGCGTGCCGACCTCGCCCCCGACGCGGCCACGATCACCCGTGGCGGCCGTTCGGGCAGGTCGAACACCCGGGCGTCCTCCAGGGTCAGGTGTTCTCCCTTGTAGGAGTGGTAGCCACCGGACCACAACAGCCGCATGATCTCGATGGATTCGCGGAGCATCTCGTGGCGGGTGGTGACGTCGGGCCACCCCTTGCCCACCACGTGTTCGTTGAGACGTTCCCCCGATCCCACCCCCAGGGTGAAACGCCCATCGGAGAGCAGCGCGGTGGTCGCGGCCGCCTGCGCGACGATCGCCGGATGGACCCTGATGAACGGGCAGGTCACACCTGTGACGATCTCGATCCGTTCGGTCCGCTCGGCGATCGCGGCCAGCATGGACCACACGAACCCGGAATGTCCGTGGCTGAACAACCACGGGTGGAAGTGGTCGCTGATCTCGACGAAGTCGAACCCGGCGCGTTCGGCGCGCACCGCCTGTTCGACGATTTCCCGAGGTCCGTATCCCTCGGCGAAGAGCTTGTAACCGACTCGCATGAGAACCCCCTCGTCCAGTGCCCTGACCGGCTCGGTCGCAACGGAAACACCACCGATCGGAAAAAACACCCTCCGGTCCGGGGCCACACCCCCTGACTCCATGTGTGGCCGCGCCACCGGTCGGGCAGGGCGGCCGGTGGGAGGGGAGAACACCATGAACCACGAACAACCGCCCGCTCAGAGCCAGCCGTACCCGGGCCGGACCGAACCCATGGATCCTCAGCCTCGGGACGAGATGCGCGACTACGAGGGGCGCGGTCTCCTCAGTGGCCGCCGCGCCCTGATCACGGGAGGCGACTCCGGTATCGGGCGTGCCGTGACGGTGGCCTTCGCCAAGGAGGGCGCCGACTCCGTCTTCGGTTACCTGAGCGAGGACGCCGAGGCCCAGCACACGGCCGACCTGGTGCAGGCGGAAGGTCGTAGGGCCGTGGGGATCCGAGGCGACCTGGCCGACGAGTCGCACTGCGGCCACCTGGTGCGACGGGCCGTCGAGGAGCTCGGCGGGATCGACATCCTGGTGGAGCACGCCGCCACCCAGACACCGGTCGAGAACTTCACCGACCTGACCACCGAGCAGCTGCGTCGGACCTTCGACGTCAACGTGATGGGGGTGTTCTGGACCATCCGGGAGGCCCTCCCGCACATGTCCGACGGGGGATCGATCATCATCACCGGCTCGATCAACGGGCTGCGGGGCAACGATTCCCTGATCGACTACGCGTCGAGCAAGTCGGCCGTGATGAACCTGTCGCTGTCCCTGTCCAAGGTGTTGATGAACCGGGGAATCCGGGTGAACTGTGTGGCCCCAGGCCCGGTGTGGACCCCGCTGATCCCCGCCACCCTGGGCGAAAGCGGCAGCGAGGGGTTCGGGAAGCAGGATCCCATGGGTCGGGCCGCGGACCCGGACGAGATCGCGCCCTCGTACGTGTTCTTCGCCAGCGAGCGGCTCTCGTCCTTCTACTCGGGCGAGACGCTCACGCCCACCGGGGGCGAGATCCAGGGCAGCTGAGGCACACGACCGACCAAGGGGAAGGGCGGCGCACCCGCGGGTGCGCCGCCCTCGTGTGTGGGCTCGTGTGTTCGGGCCCGCGTGCGAGGCCCGATGTTCAGCTGGAGCGCCGCGAGCCCGAGGTCCTGCGGTTGCTCTCCTTCTGCAGGGCCTTCACCAGCTCGTCCTTGCGCATCCGGGACCGCCCGGAGATACCCAACTGGCGGGCACGCTGGTAGAGGTGCTCCTTGCTGGCGTTGGCGTCGACACCACCGGCCGTGGGTCGGTCCGAGCCGGGACGCCGCCCCGCCGAGGGGTTCTTCGCCTGCTGGTCCGAGGGGCCCTTGCTCTCCTTCGGCTCCCAGCGGTCACCGACCTTCTCGAACTTGCGCTTGACCGCGGCGAAGGCGACCCGATGGGCGCGTTCGCCCTCCCCGTACTCCTGGACCGCGCTGTCGTGCGCCTCGATCCACGTGCGCTGTGCCTTCTCCGGCGACCGGCGCAGAGTGTCCGGTAGTTCGTCGACTCCTGGCACCGTCCTCACCCCCTGGGCTTCGGTTCCTTACGGGCCGCCCTGCCCGACCCCGCGCCAAGGGAAACACCGACAACCCTCTCGAACTGGGAACACACGGACGCTGGTGATTCGACGGATGCGCGTTCACACAATCGACCGCATAGTGAACCCACATCCCGAGAACCAGTAAGGGAAAGGCGATTCCCTCACCTTTGACCTTTCCTCGGGAAACCCCCGATCCGCGATAACCGAAAGGCCGCGGATTCCCGCTGCACGAGAAAGGGAAATCACGTGCTGACCGAAACTCCCCCGTCCCCCGAAGGGCGTACCCGCCCCAGAACGCGGGCCCGCTCCTGGATGTCCGGACTCGCCGCGAAGTCCGCCCTCGTCTTCGGACTGTCGCTGATCGGCGCCGGCACCACCGTCGGCCCGGCCCTGGCCGAGAGCCCGCACGAACGCGGCCCGGACCCCACCGAGTCCAGCGTCACCGCGCCCCGCGGGCACTTCGACACCGACACCACTTCCGTCTCCTCACTGGTCAGCGGCTTCGGTGGGGGCACGATCTACTACCCGACCGACACCAGCGAGGGCACCTTCGGCGGTGTGGTGATCGCCCCCGGTTACACCGCAGGCGAGTCCTCCATGTCCTGGTACGGGCACCGCCTGGCCTCGCAGGGGTTCGTGGTGTTCACCATCGACACCAACACCCGCTTCGACCAGCCGAACAGCCGCGGCCGCCAGATCGAGGCCGCGCTCGACTACCTGGTCGAGGACAGCGACGTCAACGACACGGTGGACGGTGACCGACTGGCCGTCATGGGGCACTCCATGGGCGGCGGCGGAACGCTCGCCGCGGTGGACGACCGGCCCGAGGTGCGCGCGGCGATCCCGCTCACCCCCTGGCACACCAGCAAGAACTGGTCGAGCGTCGAGACGCCCACGCTGATCGTCGGCGCCGAGAACGACGTGACGGCCTCGGTCCGCTCGCACGCGATCCCGATGTACGAGAGCCTGCCGAGTTCTCTGGACCGCGCCTACCTGGAGCTGCGCGGCGCGAGTCACTTCGCGCCGAACGTCTCCAACACCACGATCGCCAAGTACAGCATCTCCTGGCTGAAGCGGTTCGTGGACGAGGACGAGCGGTATGAGCAGTTCCTGTGCCCGCCGCCCAGGACCGGGTTCGGCACGGACTTCTCCGACTACCGGGACTCCTGCCCGCACGGCGGCTGACCCTCTCTTGTGAACATCCGACCCCGCACCACGGCGGCCCGGAGGAATCTTCCTCCGGGCCGCCGTTCGTCGTTCTCCCTCGCCGTCGGTTCGGGAGCGTCGGTACTAGTCGTGGAAGGGCAGGGTGTCCGGCATCAGGGGCTCGAAGTCGACCTCCTCGATGTCACCGCCCTCGCGGTCGGTGACACGCGGCTCCTGGACCACCTCGATGGCGCCACCCTCCTGGTACTGGACCACGTACACGCCCTGGTGGCCACCGTGGTCACCCTCGGAGGAGGAGAAGGGCACCGGGCCGGGTCCCTGCCACTCCTGGCTCTCCATGGCGTCGATCAGGGACTGGCGGGTGAGGCCCTCGCCGGCGGACTTGAGGACCTGGGCGAACATCACGGCCTGGGTCATGCCGAAGACGTGCGTGTTGGTGACGGTGTCGCCCTCGCCGTACTCGTCGTAGATCGAGAGGAAGAACTGTCCCCACTCGTCGTCCTCGTCCTCCACCCGGGGCATGTAGGTGGTGATCAGCATGTCCGACAGGAACTCGTCGGCCGGGACGTCCTCGGCGTCGCTGCCCTCGGTGAACGTCGCGAGCAGCCCCTGCAGGGTCGTGGTGTCACCACCGATGCTGGAGACCACCCACTGGGGCTCGTAGCCGATCCGCGCGGCCTCCAGCATGCCCAGCGCGACGAACGCCGGGATGCAGGAGCACACGACGACCTCGGCGCCGGAGCTCTCCATCTCGGCGATCTGCGCGCTCAGGTCGCTGACCTCGGACTCGTAGTGCTCACGGGCGACGACGTCGTCACTGAGGTACTGGTCGAGCCCGGCCTGGGAGTCCTCTCCGACGTCGTCGTTCTGGTACAGGTAACCGACGGACTCACCGGGGAAGTTCTCGGTGATGTACTCACCCTGGATCTTCGCTTCCTTGGTGTAGTCGGTCTGCCAACCGTAGGTGAGCGGGTGCTCGTCCGGGTTGTTCCAGGCCAGGGCGCCGGAGGAGGGGAAGATGTCGGGCACCCCCTCCTCGTTCAGGTAGTCCAGGACACCGCTGTGGGTGGGCGTGCCCAGACCGCCGACCATCGCGAAGATCTCGTCCTCGATGACGAGCTGACGGGTGACGTCGATCGTCTGGGACGGGTCGTAGACGTCGTCCTCGATCCGGTAGTCGATCTCGCGCCCGTTCACCCCGCCCTGGGCGTTGACGAACTCGAACACGGCCGCCGCCCCCTGGGAGACCGCCAGGTATCCGGCCGACGCCGGTCCGGTCAGGGGCTGGTGGGTACCGATGACGACGGCGTCGTCGGTGACGCCCGGGGACACGTCCAGGTCGACCTCGGCGCTGTCGCCGACCTCGCCCGCGCCCGTGCAGGCGGTGGCGAACAGGACCAGGGCCAGGCCCGGAGCCAGAAGGGCCCGGGTTCCGGTACTTGTACGCATGGTTCTCTCCTTTGAAAGGGGGTTAGGAGTTGCGGGCTCGGAGGCGGGCTCTGAGGCTCTGGAGGGCCCCGTGGACACCCAGGGGCCAAAAACGCAGGACGAGGATGAGCACGACGCCGAAGAACACGATGGGCAGGTTGTTCTCGACGTCCCGGCTCAGCTCCATGGCGCGTGCCAGGTCGGTCGCCCAGATCTGCAGGTAGACGATGGCGATGGACGCCCACAGGGCACCCCACAGGCTGCCGATACCGCCCAACACCAGCGCGGCGAGCAGGGTCAGCGACAGCACGAGCGTGAAGCTGCTGGGTGTGACGGTGCCCAGGACGTAGGCCTGCAGGCCACCGGCCAGACCACCGGCGGTGGAGGCGATGACGAACGCGACCACCTTGGTCTTGCCGACGGGGACGCCGGCCATGGCGGCGGCGGTCTCGTCGTCGCGGATGGCGCGCATCCGACGGCCGAGGCGACCGGCGGAGATGGTGGCGAGCACCGCCAGGCCGATGACGACGGTGGTCCACACGACCAGTGCCCGCCATTCGCTGATGCTGAGGACGCCCTGAAGGAAGGGCGGAACCCCGGCGGTGCGGATGTTGAGCCCGTTGCTGCCACCGAGGAGGTCGTGGAAGCGGTGCGCGAGTCCGGGCAGTCCGACCGCGAGGATGAGGGTGGCGCCGGCCAGGTAGGGCCCGTGCAGGCGGGCGGTGGCCGCGCCGACCGCGACGCCGGCGACGATCGACACCACGACGATGATGCCGAGGTTGGCGCTGATCGGCAGCATCGGCTGATGCAGTACGAGCAGGGCCATCGCGTAGGCGCCGATCATCATGAACGCGCCGTGGCCGAGGGACACCTGCCCGGAACCGCCGACCAGCAGTTGGAGCCCGGCGATGGCGAGCATGGTGTACCCGATGGCGGCGATGCGCAGGGCGGTGAGATCACCGGTGACGAACAGCAGCCCGGTGACGGCGGCCAGGCCGAGCGCGGCCAAGACCAGGTGTCGGACGGGTAGGGGCAGTGCCGCCCAGCGGGACGGCCTGGGAACGGCCGCGGCCTCGGTGGGCGCGGTGCGCTTCTCGCGCTGTGCGGTGGGCTGGGACATGGCTACACCTTTCGCGCGGTCGGCCGGGACAGGATGCCGTCGGGGCGCACGCTCAGGACGAGGACGACGATGACGAGGGCGGACAGGGTGGCCAGCTCGGGCCCGAGGTACCCGGACACGTACGACATGCCGAGACCGATGAGCAGGCCGCCGATGACCGCGCCGAAGGGGTTGTCGAGGCCGCCGACGACGGCGGCGGTGATCCCGAAGACGAACACCACGTCGAAGACGTTGGGCGAGATGAACGGGGGCCCGGCGAGCATGCCCGCGAGGGCGCCGATGAGGGAGGCGATGCCCCATCCCGCGGTGAGCATCAGACCGACCTTCACCCCGCTGAGCCGTGCGGCCTCCGGGCGGAAGGCCGCGGCGCGCATGCGCAGGCCCAGCGGGGTGAACCGGTACACCAGGAAGAGCAGGAGGGCGACGACGCCCACGGCCGCCAGCGCGAAGGTGTCCGCGGGTGAGAAGCGGCCCACGTAGCTGAACGCGTAGCTGAATCCGTGTTGTTCGTTGCCCCAGGTCATGCCGACACCGCCCTGGATCACCAGAAGGAGGCCGAGGGTGACGATGATGGCGTTGAGCTGTGAGGTCTTGGCGATGGGCCGGATGATGACGCGCTCGACGAGGGCGCCCGCGGCCAGGCCCACGATGAGGGCGGCGGCGAACCCGATCCAGTAGGAGCCGGTGAGTTGGGTGATGGTGTAGGCGGCGTAGACCGCCACCAACGCCAGGGCGGGTTGGGCGAAGTTCACCAGCCGGGTGGCCTGGTAGATGATGACCAGGGACAGCGCGAGGGCCGCGTACGCCGCCCCGGACGCCAACCCGTTCAGGGTCAGGTTGATGAAGTGGGTCATGGGGATCTCCCTCAGAAACCGAGGTAGGCGTGGCGCGTGCGGTCATCGGCGAGGAGGTCGTCGGAGGGGCCCTCCGCGGCGACGCCGCCCTGGTTCAGCACGAACCCGTGGTCGGTGACCGACAGGGCACCGGCCGCGTTCTGTTCGACCAGGACGACGGTGAGTCCGGTACGGTCGCGCAGATCGCGCAGCAGGGTGAAGATCTGCTCGGTGATGAGCGGGGCGAGGCCGAGCGAGGGTTCGTCGAGCAACAACACCTTGGGGCGGGCCATGAGGGCACGGCCGATGGCGAGCATCTGGCGTTCGCCACCGGACAACGTGCTCGCGGACTTGTTCCGGCGTTCCGCCAGGGGCGGGAAGAGCTCCAGGACCTGGTCGAACGTCGTTCGGTCACGCCGGTCCGAGCGCCACAGGGAGCCCAGGCGCAGGTTCTCCTCGACGGTGAGTTCGACGATGACCCCACCGCCCTCGGGCACGTGGGCCAGCCCACGGGTGATGACCTTCTCGGTCGGCAGCCGGGTGATGTCCTCGTCTTCGAGCAGGACCCGGCCGGAGGTGGCGCGATGCAGTCCGGTGAGGGTGCGCAGCAGGGTGGTCTTGCCCGCGCCGTTGGCGCCGAGCACCGCGCAGAGCCCCCGGGCCGGGACGTCCAGGGAGACGTCGTCGAGGGCGCGGACGGGGCCGTAGTGGGCGGTCAGTCCTTGGATGGACAGGAGGGGTTCGGCGCTCATCGGACGGCTCCGTTCCGTCGCGTTCCGTTGAGTCCCCGCTCGTCGGCGCCAGGGCCGCCGGCGGTCGGCGTCTCGTCCGCGGGGGTGCCGAGGTAGGCCTGGGTGACGGCGGGGTCGGCCCGCACCTCGTCGGGGGTGCCGGCGGAGATGACCTTGCCGAAGTCGAGGACGAAGATGTGGTCGCACACGTCCATGACCAGGTCCATGTGGTGTTCGACGAGGACGACCGCCATGTCCCGACTGAAGCCGCGGATCTGTTCGGCGAGGGCGTTCATCTGCTGACCGGACAGGCCGCTGGCGGGTTCGTCGAGGAGGAGGAGTTCCGGCTCGCCCACGCAGGCGCGGGCCAGGGCGACCTGCTTCTGCACGCCGTAGGGGAGGGTGCCGGGCAGCCGCGTGGCGTACTCGGCGATACCGAACCGTTCGAGGGTCGCCAAGGCCCGCTCGCGGAGCTCCCTCTCGTCCTTGTGGTGTCGTCCGAGCCCGCTGATCAGGGAGAACGGGCCACCGCCCGCGAGCCGGTCCGCACCGACCATGACGTTCGCGATCACGGGCATCATCGGGAAGAGGTTGAGTCCCTGGAAGGTGCGGGCGATGCCGGCCTTGGCCAGGTGGTGGGTCCGGCGTCCGGGCGGTGGTTCCCCCTTCCAGGAGATGGTCCCGGCCGTGGGGCGCAGGACCCCGGACAGGACGTTGAACAGGGTGGTCTTGCCCGCACCGTTGGGGCCGATGAGTCCGACGACGGAGCCCGGTGCGACGTGGAGTCCGACGTCGTCGAGCGCGGTGAGGCCTCCGAAGCGCACGGTCACCCCGTCCGCTCTCAGGAGGTGTTCCGGTGCTGTCGTTTCCATGACTGCCTTTCTGGTGACGGGCCGGACGTACCGACCGGTCGGCACGTTACGGTGATCCGTCCGCCCCATCGCGTCCGGACCGGGATGCCTCCCCCTTCAGTTGAAGAGGCGGGCCAGATCCACCCGGGACCTGATGTTGAGCTTGCGGAAGATGCCGCGCAGGTGGTGCTCCACGGTGCGCGGGCTGATGAACATGTGCGCGGCCACCTCACGGTTGGTGGCGCCTTCCGCGACCAACCGGGCGATCTGCTGTTGTTGCGCGGTCAGCTCACCGGTGGGAGGGGTCTCGGGTCCGCGTTCGGAGGTGCCGATGGCGCGCAGCTCGGCGCGGGTCTGTCGGACCCACAGCCGCGCCCCGAAACGTTCGAAGGTCTCCAGGGCGTTGTACAGGTGTTCGCGGGCCCGGCCGGGTAGGCGGCCCCGTCGCAGGTGGGCGCCGAACAGCAGCTGGGTGCGCGCGTGTTCGACGTCGTCGTCACCGCAGGCCCGGTGCAGGGCCAGGGCGGTCCCGAAGTGGTCGGTCGCCTCCTCGCCCGTGGCGAGGAGGCCGTCCCCGCGCGCGGCCAGGGCCAGGGCGCTCGTGCTGTCCACGGACTCGGCCCAGCCCCGGTATCCGGTCAGGGAGGCCCGTGCCCACTCCATCTCGCCCATGCGGACCGCCGCCTCCACGAAGTGCGGGGCGGTGAGCAACCGCATGGTGGGGTGCCCGTTCCCGGGGCCGGCGTGCACCAGGGAACGCAACCGGAAGAAGGCGTCGGCGGCGTTGCCTCGGGACAGTTCCAGGACCGCCAGCGCCCAGGAGGCCAGGGCGGCGGGGAGACCGAGGCTGTTCTCCCCCGCCTGGGTGGCGACCGCCCGTGCCCGGATCCGGCAGGTCTCGACGTCGCCCTGGATGGCGGCGATCATCGCCAGTGACGCCAGGTTCTGGGTCGCCCAGATGGCCTGACCCGATTCTCGGGAGGCCCTCAGCCCTTCCAGGGCGGTCCCGGCGGCGGACGGGAAGCGCCCGCTCCAGAACTCGGAGAAGACGAGGAAGGCCAGGGCCGAGGGGACGAAGGTGTGTTCGCCACGGGACCGGGCGGTCTCCGCCGCGCGCGAGGTCACGCTGCGGACGAAGGGCGCGTCGCCCAGACGCAGACCGCAGATGCCCGCCCACACCAACTCCGTGGGGGTGGACACCTCCGAGGAGAGCCGGACCGCCTCGCGCAGCAGCGGGGTGGAGCCCGTGTAGTCGCCCCGGAAGGAGATGCTGCACCCCTCCAGGTACGCGGCGGTCAGCCGCATCGGGGTGGGGTCGTCCGGGCGCACCAGCCGGATCGCCAGGGCGGCGGCGCGGTCGTGTCGTACCGGATCGCCCGCGTAGGAGGCACTGTCGGCGGCGCGGGCCAACGCGCGCAGAGCCAGGTTCCGATCGTGCGGGGCCAGGTCACGGCCGATCTCGAATAGGCGCTCGGCGGCGTCGATGGCGTTGGAGTCGCGCATCTTCAGCTGGGCGTCGATGAGGTCGATGATGGCGCGGCGTCGGTCCGAGACGGCGAGTGGTCTGGCCTGGGCGAGCAGCCGGGATGCCCGGCCCGTGTCCCCGGCGAGGTAGGCCTTGTGGGAGGCGCTGGACAGACGGCAGGCGCGTTCGTCCGCCTCCGGGGTGAGGGCGGCGGCGCGTTCGCTGGTGAGTGAGGCCGCCAGCGGGCCCTCCAAACGTCTGGCACCACGCGCGGCGACCGCGACCCGGTCGGCCAGGTCGGTGTCGGGGGCCTCGGCTCCCTGCGCGGTGTGCCGGGCGAACTCCACCGGCGCGAACTCGGGATCGGTGACGGCGGCCAGGGAGCGATGAGCGGCGCGCAGCCGACCGATGGGTGTGCCCTGGGGGATCGTGTCTCGTAACAGCGGGTCTGTGAAGGTGACGGTGTCGACGTCCACGACGACCAGGCCGCGTTCCTCGGCCGGCTCCAGCACGGAGACGGTCGCGTCGGGCCCGCCGGCCGCCAGGAGCAGGTGGAGTCGGGGGTCCGCGGACAGGGCGGCGAGCAACAGCACGTCCCGCGTGCCCTCGGGCAGCGCGACGTACGGGGCGAGGAGCGCCGAACTCAGCCGCACCGGGAGGGGTGGTGGTTCGGGTAGCGCCTTTTCGCCTTGGATCTGGGCCGTGCTCAGTCCACCGAGGAACCCGAGCAGCGCGGCCGGGTTGCCGTGGCAGGCGCGCACCAGGGCGGAGCGGACCGAGGAAGCGAGGTGGGCCGGGGCCCGGTCGGTGAGGAGGTCGTGGACGGCGCGGTCGCTCAGTGGGGCGAGCGGGTGTTCGGTGACGCCGTGAACCACGGGTTCGCGGGCTCCGTTGCCGGTAGGGCCGGGAACGACCCGGGTGTCGGTGGGTTTGCCGCGCCCGTCCTGGGCGGCGAAGACGAGGGCGACGGCGGTGCCCGTGAGCCGCCTGGCGGTGAAGGCGAGGGCGTCGAGTGTGGGGGTGTCGAGCAGGTCGGCGTCGTCGACGCGGATGAGGAGGGGTTGCTCGGACGCGACCAGGGAGACCAGGTCGAGGAGGGCGGTGGAGAGGGCGAACCGGTCGGACTCGGCGACACCCCCTCGGGTGACGGCTTCCCGGAGGAGGGCGCGTCGGTCCTCCGCGAGTCGATCCAGTGCGGGTTCGACCGGTCTGAGGAGTCGGTGGAGTCCGGCTAGGGGGATGTCGGATTCGTCGGCGACACCGGCCACGTGCAGGACGGTGAAATCACCGGCGATGGTGCGGGCGTGTTCGAGGAGGGTGGTCTTGCCGAGGCCGGGGCCGCCGGTGAACAGCATGGACACACCTCGTCCGGACCTCGCGTCGCCCAGAGCGTCGGCGAGTGTCCGCTGTTCGGCGTCCCGTCCGCGAAGACGTGGACCGGGGGGATCCGTGTACATGTGTGCCACGTGTCACACCGTTGCACAGAGGGACCCGGTTCCGGCAGGTTCGACCAGGGACACTGGTCGTTTCACCGATCCCCGCACCGAGTCACGCGCGCCACCTCGAACCGGGGGTTCGCGCGAGCGAAAGCGGGCCTCACAAAGAGACCCTGGGGGACTTGGAACCCTTACTCCACCTGTGGTTCCGCCGCTTCGTCTCGAAGAGGTCGGCGGCCCGCATCCACCCCCGAAAGCTCCCTGGGCACCGCTCGAACACGACCGCCCGGGTTATCAAGACGTTACGTGCGGGCAACACCCAACCCGCGAAACAGACAAATGGGACACATGCCACCATCGGCAGCTTTCCGCCGTCATTGGGAAAGCGGTGCGTGTTCGCGGACTCCCCCAGGAGTCGAAAGAACCACGCGCGGGCCATCCCGGCCATCGTGTTTCCACAGCCTGTGGACAACGCCTTCACCCCGGCCCGCGCTCCCGCTCACCTCCGGTCAGCGCAGGTCCCTCTTGGTCGTGTGGAGGAAGGCGTTCCACTCGGCCGGGCTGTAGATCAGCGCACCCAGCTCACGGTTCTGGGTATCGCGGACAGCGGCACCGATTGGCCAGTCCGCCACCTCCACACAGGCAGTCTGATCAGCGCTGTAGGAGGACTTGCGGAATTCCAGGCTCATGCTCATGTGGGAAGTCCTTCTACTAAGGGTTCCACCCGCGACTTGCGAGGCTCGCCTTCGGTCAGCGCAGGTCACTCTTGGCGGTGTGGAGGAAAGCGTTCCACTCGGCCTGGTCGTAGATCAGCGCACCCAACTCACGGTTCTGGGTGTCGCGAACAGCGGAGAAGGCAGGGGTGCCAGCCACCTCCACACAGTTGCCGTTGGCCCCGCTGTAGGAGGACTTGTGGAAGTCTGTCGGCACATGCGCCACCTCCACACAGGCAGTCTGAGAAGCGCTATAGGTGGACTTGTACCAGCTCTCCGCAGGAATGCTCTGGTTCATCTCATGCCTTACATAGATGTTCGAAGACCGTCGGAATGTTGTGACGTCCGGCGGGTCCCCCATGAAAATGTCAGCGGTTGGCCCTGGCATACCCACTGGTGCAGAAGTCATAGCGAAGATGAACTTGCTGATGCCGAGACCCGCGCTACGTACAAGGTCATCGGTGCCCGATCGAGCCTGGCGACTCTCCGGCCTTCCGGCCATCACGCTTTGTTCGGGAGCACGCGTGCGTGGTGGTGAAGCAGCAGCGCGGACCCGGGCCTGTTAGTCGCGGGTGGAGCCCAAGGGTTCCACCCGCGAGGCTTCGAACTGTTTCGCTAGCCGAGGTCGCGCTTGGCGAGGTTGAGGAAGGATTCCCACTCGCCACCGGAGAAGAAGAGTGCCCCGAGTTCACGGTGCTTAGTGTCTCGGACCCCGGTGGTCGGCCCTTCCGAGACCTCGACGCAGTTGTGGGCTCCGGAACTGTAGGTGCTCTTGTGCCAGGGTGTTGACGCTTGGCCCTGTTTCAGCATCAATGTACCCTTTCGTCTAGTTCTCTGATTTGTTCCTCGATGCGAATTATGCTCTCACGCTTGCCCAAGGCAGCCATCTGGAGTTTGTTGAAGACGAGTTCATAGACACCGGTGTGCTGAGGACGGTCCCAGAAGTCGGAGCTGGTGAGATCCTCCAGGTAGACATAGGTCGATTCGACCTCGTCCAGGTATAGGAGTGTGAACCCGGTTCCCATCGCTGCGTGCTCGCCTGCGGAGTAGGGGAGCACCTGAAGGTCAATATGGGGCTGATGAGCTAGTTGGCACAGGTGCTGTAGCTGATCCTGGAGAGTGGCGGGGCCGCCGACCGTTCGCATCAGAGCCCCCTCCCCAAGGATGAGCCCTACGTGGGGTGGATCTTCTTGGGTGAGTACGGCAGCACGGTCCATACGACCTTTGACAACCTGGTTGATATCAGCGGGTGCGATGGTGACTGATGTTGAACAGACGGCCTTGGCGTAAGCAAGAGTCTGGAACGGGGCAGGGATGAGTTCCTCGTAGAAAAACCTCAGATCTGTGGCGTCTGCCTCCATGCTCACGTAGCCACGGGCGAAGTCGAGGACCTTGCCATAAGAGCCACGCTTACGGGCGGAAGCAGCCAAGTCTCGAAAAACGGTCGCCTGATCGCCGCTCAACCCGAACAGTTCGACGAGGTTGTCGCACTCGGATGTGCCCAGTGTGCTGTAGCCGAGTTCGAGCTTGCTGATCTTCGAAGTTCCACAGCTCAGCGACTTGGCGAGTTCCTCTCTTGTGAGCGCCGCGCCCTCACGTAGCCGCCGGATTTCACGGCCCAGTTGGAGGCGTAGTACCCGTGGTCCTGAAGTCACCATGACTCAAATCCGCCCTTGAAGTCCGACTCGTCCGTCTGCCGAGTTCCAACCTGGTGGCCTGGTTCAGCCTAAGTGGAACTTCTACTTGACTTTCCCATGGCAACACTGTCTCCTGATTACAACGAGTATTCCACCGGTTCCAGAAGGTTGTCAGGGGCTTGGCGAGGTCGGATCGGCTTCCTCGAACTCAGTTGCTGAGTTCGGTCTCGCCCTACATGTGGAGGCTCGTGTGCCCGATCGAAACTCCATGTGTCCGGGCATGCAGAAGGCCCTGGCAGGTGCTAGAGACACCCGCCAGGGCCAGCCGACAACCAACCCTTCAACCAGGAGTTGCCGACATGTCCATTGTCCCTGAAATCCCCACGCCCGCCTACCCGGGGCGGCGGTGGCAGGCCCGCCACTACCCCGGAACCCGCTCCACCTGCACCCGCTTCCGGGCGGAACTGCGCTCTGACCTGCACGCCCTGGCCGGGGTACCCCGCTCCCTGTGCGAGGACATCGAACTGTGCGAAGCGAGGCCTTCGCCAACTCCGTCACGCACTCCCGCTCACAGCGCCCCGGTGGCACGGTGGTCCGCCTGCTCTCCACCCCGATCGTCATAGGGAGCCAGGCCACCGTGCGCCTGTCGGTCATCGACGACGGACCCCTGAACGCACGCCCGGTGTGCCCGCCCGCGCGAAGCTCCATCGAAGAGTGGGAACAGGCCGAGTCCGGGCGCGGCCTCCTGCTCATCCACCAACTGGCGAGCGAGTGGGGCACCCAGCGCTGGACCGATCCCACCTCACCGGCCGTGTCGGGCACGGTGCTGTGGGCGGAGTTCGCCTATCCCACGCCCGCCACCCCCACCGCTACCGCCGGCACCTCCACCACCTGCGCCTGCGGGGGTGTGCGATGAGCAACGCGACCATACCCATGGACCTGCGCCGGGTCCTGGACGCTCCCCGAGGCCGACGCTTCAGCCACACCCCGCACCGACCCGGAACCCGCCCGTCTCCGCGCCCCTCCTCAGGTGCCACAGCCGACCCGCTTCCGCCGCTGGTCTCCCTGGGCCGCACCCCCAGGGAACGCGAACTCCTCGCCCAGATGCCCGACACCCCCGGCCTACGCCGCCGAATCGAGCGCGGTGACCTGCCCGAACGAATACGCCGAGCCGCCTCTGAGGGCTCCTGTTGGCGGCAGGATCAGCGCCCCGACCACACCGCACAGCCCGAACCCGAGCCGAATCCCGCCCCGAAACCGGCTCACGAACCCGACGAGGACGTCGAGTTCGACCGCCCGCTACCGATCCCGCGCCCACGCCGGGAGTACGTGCCGCCGCCTCCGCTCCCTCGAAGGTCGGACCGCCCGCGCCGCCCGACGAGCCACCGCAGGCCCCGTCGCCGAATCGGCCACCTCATCACCGGCTACGCACTGGCCGCGCTGGCCGGCGCCTTGGCCCAACCGCTGATCACCTTCCTGAGCTGACCGAACGGGACCCACCCATGAGAAGGCCGCACCGGGCACACGAAGCCCGGTGCGGCTCGGGTCGGACAGACCACATCAGGTGACCGACGAATCAAGACGATACGGACCCCGGTCGGTGCGGACCGAGGGCCGGGGGCCGAGGTCCGGGACCGACGAACGCTACCCGGCCGTGGCCCGGGCCAAGGCGGCGTTCAATTCCTCCGACGTGGGCGGCTCGGCACCCTCCCGGGTGACCGTGTGCGCGGCCGCCGTGGCCGCGTGCGTCAACAGCGCCTCCAGGTCCGCCTCCGTCAGGCCGGCCAGACGTTCCCGGGGCGCATCCCCCAACCGACCGTCCAGATCCAACCGGTGCAGGAGGGCGCCCATGAACGAGTCACCCGCGCCGACGGTGTCCACCACCTCCGTCTTCGGGGCCGGTACCGAGGCCGACACCCCGTGGGAGAGCGCGAAGGCGCCCTCCGCACCCCGGGTGACCACGACAAGGACCGGGCCGAGGGCCGCCAGTGCCGAGGCGGCCTGTTCCAGGGTGTGGTCGGGATAGAGGTAGTCGAGGTCCTCGTCGCTGGCCTTGACCACGTGCGCCTGGGCGGCGTGCCGCAGGGCCAGGGCGCGGGCGTCGGACCGATCACCGATCACAGCCGCGCGAATGTTCGGATCGAGTGTGATGGTCACCCGGCCCCGCCCGTGTTCGCGACGCAGCAGGGCCTCGATGAGGGAGGCTCCGGGTTCCCGGAACAGGGCGATCGAGGCGGCGTGCACCGCGACGACCTCGGGTTCCAGGGTCTCGGGCAGCTCATCGGACCGCCAACGCCAGTCGGCGGCGTCATCCATCCGGAAGTCGTAGTTCGCCGACCCGTCCGCGGCCAGGGTGGCCAGGGCCAGGGCGGATGGTTCGTCCGCGTCGACGAGCCCGGCCGGATCCAGCCCCTCACCCAGGAGGCGTTCCCGGATCATCGACCCGAACCCGTCGGAACCGATCCGGGCCAGGAGCCGGGTGGGCAGACCCAGCCGGGACGCGGCGACCGCCGTGTTGGCGGGACCACCACCGGGGGCCGCCCACAGGGCCTGAGGGCCGTGCCGGGTGGGCAGCAGGTCCATGACGTTCTCCCCGACCACCACGAGCCGGGAGGGTGTCCGCTCGTTCACTCCGCACCCCCGTCGACATCACGGGCGGGCAGGGCGGACGCGAGCGAGGTGGACAGACCGATCTGGGGCAACAGCACCGCCTGGTAGGCGTGGTAGACGTCCGGTTTGCCGGCCCACACCGAACCCGATGGCCGATTCCGCGGATCCAACTCGTGCCACCAACTCCCGTTCTCCCGGTCCACGTGGTGCCGGTCGGCGTAGGCCCACCAACGGTCCAGGTGCTCGGTGTACTTCTCCGCGCCGGTGCGTTCGGCCAGGACCCACGCGGCCATGGTCGCCTCCGCCACCACCCAGTGCATGCGTTGCCGCACCACCGGTCGGTCCTGCCAGTCGAGCGTGTAGACGAACCCCTCGGCCCCGTCGACGTCCCAGCCGCGACGGACCGCGTTGTCGAAGAGGAGTTCGGCGTCGGTGAGCAGCCAGTCCGGCACCGGTTCACCGGCCCGCTCCAGGGCGAGTTCGAGGTGCACCAGCAAACGGGCCCATTCGAGCAGGTGCCCGGTGGTACTACCGAACGGGCGGAAGGGGTGGTCGGGGTGGTCCCGGTTGTAGTCCGGCAGGGGTGTCCAGTCCGGGGTGAAGTGCTCGGGCAGCCGCCAGTCGTGGTCGGCGGCCACCCCGTGGATCAGGCGCTCGGCGATCGCGAGCGCCCTACGGGTCCACAGGGTGTCACCGGTGACGTCGGCCGCGGCGAGGAAGGCCTCCACGCAGTGCATCGCGCTGTTGGCGCCACGGTAGGGCTCCGTGGTGGTCCAGTCGGCGTCCCAGCTCTCCCGCACGCACGCGGCGTCGGGTTCCCAGAACCTCTTCTCGATGACGCCGAGGGCCTCGTCCAGCAGGGCCCGCGCCCCCGGACGGCCGGCGTGGGCGGCGCTGGCGGTGGCCAGGACCACGAAGGAGTGCGGGTAGGCGGCCTTCTCCGGCAGCGCTTGGGAGCGCTCCCGAAGACTTCTCGGATCCCCGCCCTCCGGCACCTCCTCGAACCATCCGCCCAGCTCCGCGTCGCGCAGCGGACCCGCCAGGGCGGCCAGCCCGTGATCGGCGAGATCGGCGGCGTTGGGGACCCCTCGCAGGTGCGCCAGGGAGAACACGTGGGTCATGCGCGAGGTGATCCAGGCGGCGGTCGCGCGTTCGGGCTCCACCCCGCCCTTCGCGTCCAACCAGCCGAAGCCCTCCGGGACCGCGGCCCCGGAAGCGAAGCCCACCAGGCCTCGCTCCTGCTCCCTCAGCCACGCGGCCCCTCCCGGGACCGGGTGTGTCGATGCGGTCAAACCAGTGCCTCCTCGGGGAGTTGTTCCGCGCGCAACGCTATCCCGCCCCGACCACCTCGGGAAAGACCGTGGGGCCGGGTGGTTCGAACCGAAGGCGGAAGTCGTGCCCACGGCCGCGGTCTCGGTCTCGGTCCCCTTCCCATGGCCGGGGCGGGCCAGGACGGAGACCGGAGGTCGGAGACGGGAACCAGGGGCGCAGGGGACGGGAAGCCGAGGGCCGAGGGCCGGAGATCGAGGGCGGGAACGGCACCGGCGGCGCGCGTGCGAAAAGCGATGGCGATCACCCCGGTCGGATGACAGAGTGCCGCCAACCGATGAGTCTTCGTGCCCCCATCCGCCGAATCGACAGGAGACGAACATGGACCATCCGCCCCAGCCCCACCACGAAGAACCGGAGCAGTCACCGATCCCCCTCTCACCGCTCACCCGTGACCCGCTCCCCCTCCGTGGGCGTGTCGCCCTGGTCACCGGGGCCAGCCGACGCGAGGGCATCGGCTACGCGGTCGCCCGCCGCCTCGCCGCCTACGGGGCCTCCGTGATGCTCCACCACTTCCGCCCGCACGACGAGTCACAGCCTTGGGGCGGCGACGACGTCGAGGCGGTGGCCGACGGGGTGCGCTCGGTGCTCGGTGACCCGAACGCCCGCGTGGCGCACATCGGCGCCGACATGGCCGATCCCCAGGCCCCCGCGCGAGTGGTCGAGGCGACCGTCGCCGAGTTCGGCCACCTGGACGTCCTGGTCGCCAACCACGCCCGCAGCGGCGGGGACGGCACCCTCGCCGAGATCACCGCCGACATGCTCGACGGGCACTGGGCGGTGGATGCCCGATCCCCGTTACTCCTCGCCCAGGCCTTCGCCGCCCGACACGACGGTCGCCCGGGCGGGCGGGTGCTGTTCATGACCTCCGGGCAGATGCACGGGCCGATGGCCGGCGAGGTCGCGTACGCATCCGCCAAGGGCGCGCTGGCCCAGATCACCCCCACCATCGCGGCGGAGCTGGGGCCGCGCGGCATCACCGTCAACACGGTCAACCCGGGCCCGGTGCAGACCGGCTACATCGAGGGGGAACTCCTGGAACGGGTGGTGCCCATGTTCGCGCTGGGCCGGTTGGGTGAACCGGACGACCCCGCACGGCTATTGTCCTGGCTGGCCACCGACGAGGCGGCGTGGATCACCGGCCAGGTGATCAGTTCCGAGGGAGGGTTCCGGTTCACCTGATCCGGGCGACCAGCCGATCGGCGGCGTTGCAGGTCCACCTGATGTGTTCGGCCACCGCGAGCGGATCGTCGGCCATCGGGATGTGACCGGCCCCGAGCAACGACACCATGCGTGCCGACGGAACCCGCTCGTGGGCGTGCCGGGCGCTGGAGGGCAGCAGGGTCCGGTCGTGGTCACCCCAGGCGATCGTGACCGGACAGTCGATCGGGCGCGAGACGAAGTCGTACTCGGCGATCTTGGGCACCATGCGCACGTACGGAGCGCCGGGTTCGAGCCCCTGCACACCGAACCTGGTGGCCTTCGCCTCCGGAGAGGAGGGGTCCCCGCGCAGGGCGACCCGGGCCGCCGCCCGGGCGGGAGGGGTGTCCGCCAGGCGTTCCTTGACCGGCATCGGGATACGGGTGGCCAGGTTGGCGACCACCCCCACGGTGCGCATGCCCCAACGGGCGAGGTTGTCGGAGAACCCCGCGGGTGAGAACACCGTGACCGAACCGGCGACCCCCTGCACGCCCAACTCCAACGCGATCGAACCACCCAGCGAGTTGCCCGCCAGGTGCGGGTGCTGGAGGCCGTGCAGCGCGCAGAACTCCCGGATCACCCGCACGAGGCTGTGCACGTCGTAGGGCTCGTCCGTGGAGGGCGCCGGCGACTCACCGAAACCCGGCAGGTCGATGGAGACCACCTCGTAGTCGGCCACCAACTGCGGCGCCACGGCCCGCCAGCTCTGTCTGCGGTCCCCGAGTCCGTGCAGGAGAACGATCGGTCGTCCACTGCCGTGCCGTTCGTAGGCGATGTGTCTGGGGTCCATTGGTCGTGTCTACCCTCGCGCGCCCATCAACGCCACACCGTTCGGGTGTGAATCTGGACAAGAGGTGGATTCCCGTCGACGCCTCGTGACGGCCGATTCACCCGGTGGTCAGACGCGGACCGCTTCGCGTACGGTCTCCCGCACCCGGGCGCGCGGGGCGGCGGTGAGCAGTAGACCGCAGATGACCGCGATCAGTCCGAGCACCGGCAGCGGCCCGAACCCGAGACCGCCCACCGTGAGGACCAGCAGGCCCCCGCCGATCAGGGCCGCGGCGGCCAACACCCGGATCAGGCCGGGGTCGCCCTTGAGCATCCGCGGTGGCTCCTCGAAGCGCACCGCCCAGTGTGCCAACGGCAGGATGAGCGGGATCAACACCACCATCCCGAGGACGCCCCACAGCAGCCACAGACCCGTCATCGGTTCGGGGGTGTCGATGCCCAGACCGAACACCAGCACACCGGCGACGACACTGATCGGCAACATGTGCCAGAGGTACACGGTCATCAACTGCGGGCTGATCCGGTCCATCATCCGCGCCGGCCCTGGTCGGTTCACCCAAGCGGAGATCACGTCGCGCAGCAGCACGGAGACACCGATCTGCAGGGCCCCCAGCGCCGCCAGGACGAGCGTGGGCGGGGCGACGTTCGAGGTCTCGGCCGCGAACACACCCGTCATGTTCAGCGAGTACGGACCGAACCAGGCCAGCAGCAGAGCGGCCACGCCACCCACGACGGCCAACCCGGCGGCCTGTGCCTTGCCGATCGAGCCGGTCGCGTACCGGAAACCCATCTGGTGCACGCCCAACCAGACGAACGCCACGTTCAGGTAACCGAGCCACTCGACCCCGGAGTTGAACCGGAGCGTGTCCACGACCACCGCGCAGGCGAGCAGCACCGCCGGGACCCACCAGCCGAACCGCTTCTGCGCGGCGACCAGCGGCGGCGTGGCCATGACCACGATGACGTAGGAGGCCAGGAACCACAGGATCATGCCCGCGGCACCCGCGCCGACCAGGACAGGCTGCGCCGGCGCCCCACTCAGGACGATCAGGTGGCAGGCCACGATCCACACGACCGCGAGGGGCACCACCGGCCAGGCGAGCCGGCGTAGCCGCTTGGCCCACCACACCCGGGCGGGCTCGCCCCGCCCCGAGGCCGAACGCCAACTCAAGTAGTTGGCGGCGCCGCCCACGAAGAAGATCAAGGGCATGACCTGGGAGATCCAGGTGAGCGCGAAGCCGCCCTCGGAGCTGAGGACGCTGCCCGCGGACAGTTCGCCCTGGGTCTGCACGCTGAGTACCGGAAGCCACCAGTGCTGGCTCACCACCAGGACCATGACGAACAGACGCAGTACGTCGAGGAAGCGGTCGCGGGTACGGGGCGCGGGCACGGCGGCCTCGGCTGCGGTGGTGGGCGGTCGCCCACCCGCGGGTTCGACGGTCATGGTCATCGGTATGTCGCTCCTTGGTCGTCCCGCACGACCGGTGAGCACACGAAGGCGCCCGCTGGTCGCGGTGACCGGGATACAGGGGGTGTCGACACGTCCCCGCGGAGGCCCTGGAGTGAGACCGCGAGTGGCACTCGATGACGCGTCGTCGAAAACGACCCTAGGCGCGGAGGCCGTTCGGTCGCGATGGCACAGGATCCCCTCCTCGACGGCGGCAGGCCCACCCACCGAGGTAGGGCCTGCACTACCTTGCACCCGAGAGGACGGGTGTCGGAAGGGCTTGGTGAGAAAATACCCGATCCGCGGCCCACCGGTCAGAGGCCTGTGGATAACGATGCCGGGACCATGGCACCACCGACCGGTGGGCCGCCCCGGTGAAGGCGACGGCCGAAGGGGACGGCGGCGGTCAGGGAGCGGTGGGCATGGCCCGCTTGTGGGCGGTGGAGCGGTAACGGCCCACCAGGAGACGGGTCACCTCGTCGTCGACGGGCAGTCCCTCCAGGAAGTCGTCGATCTGCTCGTAGGTGAGGCCGAGGGCCTCCTCATCCGGCTTCTGCGGGGTGAGTGTCTCCAGGTCGGCGGTGGGCACCTTGTGGACCAGGTCCTCCGGGGCGCCGAGCGCCGCGGCGACCGCGCGCACCCGGCGCTTGGTGAGCCCGGCCAGCGGGACCAGGTCGGCCGCGCCGTCGCCGTACTTGGTGAAGAATCCGGTGACGGCCTCGGCGGCGTGGTCGGTGCCGACCACCAGACCACCCAGGCCACCGGCGACCGCGTACTGGGCGATCATCCGCTCACGGGCCTTGACGTTGCCGATCACGAAGTCCTCGGCGGCGCCGTCGGCGTAGCTCATCCCGGAAGCGGTGAGGGCGGCCGCCATGGCGTCGGTGGCGGGTTGTACGTCCACGGTGAGGCAGCGTTCGGGTGCGTCGAACTCCACGGAGCGGGCGGCGTCCTGCTCGTCCTTCTGGACGCCATAGGGCAGGCGCATCGCCACGAACTCGGCCTCGTGCCCGGACTCACGGGCACGGTCCACGGCCAGTCGGCACAGTCGCCCCGCGACGAGCGAGTCGACACCGCCGCTGATGCCCAGCACCAACGCGCGCGCTCCGGTCGTGGTGAGCCTCTCGGCGAGGAAGGCGACACGACGCTCGATCTCGGCGTCGACGTCGAAGTCCGCGGGGACCCCGAGGTCGCGGATGATCTCGCCGCGCGCCCGGCTCGGATCGGTCTCGGTCACGTGTGCTCCCTCGATGTACTGCGGCTGTTCCCCTCGATTATCGCCCGCCTCGTGTTACGCGCGGGTTTCCAGGGTCCGCGCTTCGACGTTCCCCGATCCCGGCGCCCCTTCGGTCACCTCGGGGTCTGGCGGGAGGGCACGTGTCGAGGGGGTGGGGAACCCGGGTGAAGCCTGCGGGCGAAGCGTTCGTAGTCCACCACCACACCGTCCCCGTCCACGGACATCCGGTACTCGCCGTGCAGGGGGTCGCGGTAGGTGTACCACTCCAGGCCGCCCTCGGCCGCGTGCCGGATGTAGCGCTGGCGAACACGTCTGACGCGCAGGGAGGGGACGTCGATCCACACGACCGTGATGTCGCGGTGCTCCCCCGGTCTCAGGCCCAGTCTGCGGATGGGGAGGGTGTTGGTGAGCGGTGTGGCGGCGACGTCGACGTCGAGGCAGCCCACCAGTTCGGGCAGTTCACGACCGTTGGCGTCGCTCCAGTGGCCGCCTTGGGCCCGGAGGGTGATCGATTCCGTGCCGCCGGCGGAGAGGACCTCGGCGCGGACCTCCGTGGTCGCCCAGGCCAGGTCCGTTCGCACGGTGAAACGGGTGAAGAACCTCCCCTCGTCCTCGACGACGGTCTCCCCGGCCTCCAGGCGGAAACCATCGGGCTCGGGCAGGAGGGCGCCGAGCCCCAGTCCTTCGGGGACGTCGGTGCGGGTCCAGGCTGCCGGGTGTTCCGTCGGTGACGACATGTCACCGTTCTACCGTTCCAGGACCGGGCGACGCCAGAGCGCGACCGGGCCCGTGCCGCACGTGACACGGGCCCGGAAGCCTTTCGTTACAGGACCTGTGGACCTTGACGATCCGATGCCCCGACGGACTCAGGCGGTGGTGGTGGGTTCCTCGTCCCTTCCACCGTTCTTGATCTCGGCCTCGACGCGGTCGAAGTCGGCCTCCATCTGCGAGCTGACCTTGCCCAGGCCGTTGAAGACGAGCATGCAGGCGAAGCTGAGGATGACCGCGGGGACCATGGCGTACAGGCCCCATCCCAGGAAGGCCTCGTCGATGAAGTCCCAGAGGATGGCCATGCCGCCGCCGGCCACCATGCCGGCGAGGGCGCCCGCCCAGGTCATGCGCTTCCAGAAGACGGCCATGAGGAGCACCGGACCGAAGCCCGCGCCGAACCCGGCCCAGGCGTAGCCGACCAGGTCCATCACCGAGCTGTCACCGAACAGGGCGACCAGGGATGCGACCACGGCCACGACCACGACGGTGCCGCGGCTGACCCACATGAGGAAGCGGGGGTCCGCGTCCTTGTTGACGAAGCCCTTGTAGACGTCCTCGGTGATGGCCGAGGCGGCGACCAGCAGCTGGGAGTCGGCGGTACTCATCACGGCGGCCAGGATGGCGGCCAGGAGGAGCCCGGCCACCGCCGGGTGGGAGAGGGCCTCGATCAAACGCGGGAAGACCTGTTCCGGGTCACCCAGCGGGGTGTCGAAGTAGGCGATGCCGATGAAGCCCACCAGGACCGCGAGGATCATGGCGGAGACCGCCCAGCTCACGCTGACGACCGCGGCCTTGGGGATGTCCTTCACCGAACGGATCCCCATGTAGCGGGCGAGGATGTGCGGCTGACCGAAGTATCCGAAGCCCCACGCGAGTCCGGAGATGACGACGACCCAGCCAAAGGTCTCCGCGCTCACCCAGGTTCCGAGGTCCGCGTCCAGGGAGGTTCCACCGAATGCCGACATCAGACCGTCGGCCTTGGCGCCGACTCCGTCCGCGAGTCCGCCGAACCCACCTAGGAGCGAGATGGCGAGCACCGGGACGATGAGCAGGGCCAGCCACATCATGACGGCCTGCACCACGTCCGTGTAGGAGACCGCGAGGAATCCGCCCAGCACGGTGTAGAGCACCACGATGCCCGCACCCACCGCGATGGCGGGTACGGGTGACAGCCCGAGGACCATGTCGAAGAGTGATGCCATCGCCACGAGGCCGGAGGCGACGTAGAAGAAGTAGAAGACGATGATCAGGACGGCGGAGACCCCGCGCAGCATTCGGGTGGGGTCGTTGAAACGGTTCTCCATGAAGGAGGAGATCGTGAGGGAGTCGGAGTCCCCGCCGGACCGGGTGTCGGTTACCCGTTCGGTGTAGACGCGGAGCCGCGGAGCGAGAAGGATCCAGCTGCCGGCGAAACCGGAGGCCAGTCCGACCGCGATCCAGGCCTCGCCGAGGCCTGAGACGTAGATGGCTCCGGGAAGCCCCAGCAGCAGCCAACCACTGAAGTCACTGGCGTTGGCGCTGAGAGCGGTGACCCAGCTGTTGAGCTGCCGGCCGCCGAGCACGAAGTCGGCTTGTGAGACGGTGCGCTTGTAGACCCAAAGGCCGATCGCGACCATCCCGGCGAGGTACACACCGAAGGTCAGGATCGACCAGATCATGGAGTCGTTCAACCGTCCCCTCCTTTCCCTGAAAAACGCCAACGTCGGACCGTTATGCGTAACTTATGCGGAACAAACAGATCATCACCTTGGCCCGCCTGGACCACAATGCCCGTGTGCGGAAAAACACCCGTTCGAGACCTCGTCGAGTCTTCGACCAGGAACAATTGTCCGTCCCGCCACCGCCCGGGCATCTCCTTTGTCTGATCGGACATGCCAGTCATCAGGTCATGGGACCTCACGACAATATGGGCGCCCGGTCGCCGGGGCACGTGCGGGCTGTGGGTGGGCGATCGGCGGACCGCTCGGGTCGGCCCCTCCGCCGTGGACGGTTGGCCGCCCAGGGCGTACGTACCCGCCTCCAGACCACACAGGTAGGCCGGCGGGTCCTCCGGGCCCGTGCCCGAACCGGCGAGGTCGCGTTCGGCCCGCTTGTCCGGAAAAACCCGAGAACCCGACCGGTTCGGCGTTCTTCGGGGAGGAGTGGACCTCCGGCCGACCTTCCACGGCCGAGGGTGGTGGAAAGCGGGGTGAGCGCGTTAACGTTGCCGCATGGACGCACAGCCCGCCGCCATCCGCGCCCGCAGTATCGGACCATCGGGGATATGTCCTCGCGGTGAGCACGACTGGCAGCCCTCCTCACCAGGGTCGGCCCGCCACCTGTGCACCAAATGCAACTCCATGATGATGCGCAACTACGAACCCGAACCCACTTCGGGCTGACGCGCGCCCGGTAGGAGTTCCCGCCCCTCCATTTCCTTTCCATGGCCTGGCCTGCGCATTTTCGGATGGCACCACATCTCCTTTTTCACGTGGCAAAAACGCGCGTTCAGGCCGGTTTTTCGCTTCCGCGGACTCGTTCCGGCAACCGTTGTCCACAGGCTGTGGACAACTATCGACAGAAACGAAGGCAGAACCTAGCCTGGGACCAAGCGCCCGCTGTCGGCCCCGTCCACCCACAGCGGGAAACCCGCCCGGTCCGGTGATGGTCTTCATGTCCACCGGACCCGTCGTCACGCGAGGCATGGGGATCACGCCATGAACCGGTGCCCCGGACCCCCAGGGTCACGGATCACGCGGGCGGTGGACGGACACCGCACGTCCCCCCACCATGCCCCGGGCACGCCCTCCTCACCGCGGGAGACCCCTGCGCGCGCACATCCTCGCGGCCGCGCGCGCACCGCGTATCCCTCTCGGGACTCGCCTCGGGCACCGGGCCCGACCCGGCCCGCCCCATCCGTGTGCTCGACCCGTGACCGTCCGAGAGTCCCCGGTGAACGGTCATCCCCGGCCCGCGTCGCCGGGCCCCTCGCTCAGCGCCATATGAGAAAGCTGGTGGACCGATGACGACCGGCCGCCTCCGGAAGAGGGACACCACCCGTCTCCCGGTGATCGGCGGGGTTCCCCGCGCCAACCCGCACTTCACCGGTAGGGAGGCCATTCTGGAGCAGATCCACGAGGTCTTCTCCCGGCCCGGATCCCGGTTCCTGATCGGTGGGGGAAGCGGTGTCGGCAAGAGCCGCATCGCCACCGAGTACGCGCGCCGTCACTCGGAGGAGTACGACCTCATCTGGTGGATCCCCGCCTCCACCGACATCGACTCGCACCGCGCTTACCTGCGGCTCGCCGAACACATCGGACTGCCGGTCGCCTACGAACACGTTCCCCGCGCCGTCCAGACCGTACGCGACGCCCTCTCCGGCGGGCACGCCGTCGGCCGCTGGCTCCTGGTCTTCGACGACGTCACCGACGTCGAACGGCTGGCCACCGACTACTTCCCCACCGGAGGGGACGGCAACATCCTCGTCACCTCCCGCGACCACCGTCGGACCACCCGGACGCTCCCGGCGGGCCGGTTCGACGGACAGGTCGTCCCCCGGCTCACCAACGCCGAGAGCCTCTCGCTGCTGCGCCAGGTCTGCCCGAAACGCCTCGAAGACCCCCGGGACGGTGAACGTCTGGCCGAACTGCTCGAATACCTGCCCCTGACCCTCAACCAGGTCGGCGCGTTCCTGCGCGAGTCGGCGGTTCCCACCGCGGAGTTCCTGGACACGTTCGAGGAACGCTACAACCGGATGCTCTGCTACTCCGGCCCGGACGACCACACGATCCCCCTCAAGGTGGCATGGAGCATCCAGTCCGAGGAACTGGCCTCGGGCGGCGAAGAACACGAGATCGAGCACATGGTCCTGGAGCTGATCCGGCTCTGCGCGTTCTTCGCGCCGCGTCCCCTGGGGCGCGCCCTGTTCTCCCGCCCCCGTGACCTGGGCCCGACCCCCTCGGGCACCGCGCTGCTCGGCGACGACGCACTCCTGGGGCGAGTCCTCGACTTCATGAGCCGCCACCACCTCGCCTACCTCGACCACGAGCGGAACACCCTCCAACTGCACGAGCTGTTCCAGTCGGTCATCCGCGAGTCCCTGCCGCACGCCGAACGGGTGCGGTACCGGGACCTGGCACACCTGATCCTGGCGCGGAGCGACCCGGGCAACCCCACCGACCCGGCCTACCGGACCATGTACCTCCGGCTGTACGCGCACGTGAAGGCCTCGCAGGCCTGGCTGAGTCGGGATCCACGGGTGCGCGGCCTGGTGCTGAACGTGGTCGACCTCCTCACCGAGGTGGGCGACTACTCCAACGCCACCAGCCTGGTCGAACAGGCCGTCAACTCCTGGTCCGACGACCCCGCCCTCCGTATGCACGCGCGGCTGCGCCGCAACAAGATCCGGCGCATCCACGGCGAGTACGTGACGGCCCTGGCCGAGGCCGAGCGGATCCACGCCGACCAGATCGAACGCGTGGGCGGTGACGACGACGAGTCCCTGGAGTCACTGCGCGCGGTGGCCATCTCCTTCAGCGGACTGGGCCGCTTCGAGGAGGCGGGTCGGCACTTCCGTCGCATCCTCGAACACCGACGCTCCGAGTACGGCGAATCCGACCCGCAGACCCTGGAGGCCGCGCACGACTACGGCCAGGTCCTCCAGGAACAGGGCCGGTTCGAGGCCGCCCTCGCCATCGACCAGCACACCTTCCGGGGCCGGCGTTTCGTGCTGGGCCCCAACGACGTGCACACCCTGCGCAGCGGCCTGTCGGTCGGCCTCAACCTCATCCTGCTGGGCCGCCTGGAGGAGGCACGAATCCAGATCGAGGAGTGCATGGACCGCTTCACCTCCGCGGCCCAACCGGACAGCCCGCACGTGCTCCAGGGAAAGATGTTCCTGTCCGTCACCTACCGCAGACTTGGCCGCACCGGACCGGCCACCGAGCTCTCGCAAGGAGCTCTGACCATGTACCGACGCAACCATCCCGCCGATACCCGGCAAGTGCTGTACTGCCGAGTGATCAACATGGTGAACCTGGCGGGCACGGGCTCCGACGAACACCTGGAAGAGGCGGTCCGTGAGGCCGAGGCGCTCATGCGTCCGCTGGACGAGCGTTATCCGAACGAGCACCCGTTTCCCGCCACCGCTCGTCTCAGCGCAGCCATCGTGCTGCGGGCCGCGGGTCGTTACACCGAAGCACTCAAACTCGATCAAGAGGGACTGGAACGCCTAACGCGCATCTACGGCCCGGGAGCGTTCAGCTGCTTACCGGCCACATTGAACCTGGCCACCGATCTGTTCCACCTCGACCGTGTCGAGGAGGCACACCAGTTGGAGGCCATGACGGTCGCGGACTGTCTGCTTCGGTTGCCCTCCGACCACCCGACCTTGTTGACCACGCATCGGAACCATCTGGTGACCCGGCATGCCATGGGTGAGGACATGGCTGCCAAGTGGAGTGAACTGCGGGCGGTATTCATCGATCGGTTCGGTTCCGATCACCCTGGTGCGGCGTCGATGTCCACCTTCACGCGGCAGGACTGCGATGTCTTCCCCATCGCACCCTTGTAACACGAACTTCTTGGTGCAGGTTTCATGTCAGGCCGTTTCGTATCAGGCCTTCGATTCTCTCCCGAAGTCCGGACGAATCGGCCTCGATGGAACCCTTCAAGACCTCCAAGGCCTCCTCATACTCTCGCCGCGCGTGGTGGTCTCGTCCTGCGTCACGGTGCAGTTCACCAAGCCGATACAGACAGTGCGCGAGGGACCGACGGTAATGGTCGCCGGATCGATAACCCTCGATCGCTCGGGCATAGGATCGCACCGCGTCATCGGCACGTCCCATGGCCAGGTGGGCATCCGCCGTCGCTTCGAGCACTCGGGCCTCACCGATGAGGTCCCCGCCCTGTCGATAGAGCACCGCCGCCCTTTGGTACGCGGCGATCGCCTCGTCCCAGGAACGGACCCGGACAAGCAGCATCCCGAGTTCGAGCAGAGCAAGTGCCTCACGAAGCGAACCACCCAATTGTGCGGCGACCTCCAGAGCCAGCCGCACCGCCATGAACGCCTGCTCGGTGTGCCCCGACTCTCTCTGTGCCACGCACAGGGTCGTCAGGCAAGAGAACTCGCTCAACCGGTTACCGGTCTCGTGGTGGATGCGCGCCGCCCGCTCAGCCAATGACCAGCTCTCCTCGAACCGTCCCTCTTCCAAGTGGGTCCTGGCCAGATTGCCGAGAGCGATCCCCGACCAGGTTCTTTTCGAGAGCGGCTCCAGGATCTCCAGGGATCGACGGAAGTGCTGTGCGGCCTGGTCGAGCCGTCGGACCCTCAGATGGACGATTCCGATGGCGTTGAGGGACATCGCCACTCCGAATTCATCCTTCATCGTTCGCCTGAGCTCATGGGCCCGGCGGTGGCGTTCCAAACCCTCCGGGTAGCGATGGCCTTGCACACAGGCCATGCCCGATGCTTCGAGTAGATCGGCCTCTGCTTCCCTGTTCCTCTCGCGAGTGGCCGCGATCATCCCCGATTCGATCATTCGTTCCCACTCGGAGCCGCAGGCGTAGAAGACGTACACATGGCGCAGGATGACGGGAAACCGCCAAGTGAGCGCGTCCAGTCCGGCTTCGGCCGTGGCCTCCACGAGTGCGGACATGTTCAGGGACTCACGATCGAACCAGCGAAGCGCATCCTGGTGACCAGAGAAGGTGGGCACCTCCGTCTCCGGCCTCGGAACCCCACCCAGATCGTGATGACGCAGGTGGGAGTCGGTGGCCCGGGCCGCGGCGTCAGCGGAGTACAGGTACCAATGGGCCAAGTTCTCCAAAGCGGTACGCCTCTTCTCTTCGGGATCCTCGTTTCGCGCCCTGTCCAACGCGAAGGAGCGCAGCAGATCATGGACTTGGTAAAGATCGGCATCCGTTTGCTCGACCAGATGGGCTCCTACGAGAGCGTCCAACGCATGGCGAACCACCGTCGTGGACATTCCGCAGAGTGCGGCGATCGCGTTCGTCCCGAAGGTCACCCCCGGGTACAGGCCCAGGGAACGGAATACTCCAGCCGTCTCTTCAGGCAAGGGCCGATAGGACCAGGAGAAAACCGAACGAACAACGTGCGACTCGTCCTCGGGTTCGCTCGCCAAAACGGTCCACAAGGTGGACTCGTCCCGGAGGTCCCTCAGGAGGTCGCCCAAGGGCATGTACGGGCGGCTCACCGCGCGTTCAGCCGCGACTCGTAACGCTAGAGGAAGGTGACCACAGAGTCGGGCCAGTTCGGCGACTTCCTCCGGAGAATCATCTGGACGGTGCCGGGCGGCGGCCCCTTCCAAGAGGGCCACTCCTTCAGCGGACTCCAAAGCCCGAACCGTCAAGCGTCGTGCCCCCTCCAGCGCCACCAGACCGGACAGCCTGTCGCGGCTCGTTACCAGTACGGCACAGGTGGATGTCCCTGGAAGCAGAGGACGTAATTGGGCTGTGGTCGCCGCGTTGTCCAGGATGACGAGAATGCGACGGTCCGCGATGAGAGATCGGAACAGACCCGCTTTGCCATCGACATCGTGTGGAACGACGTCCGCTGTCGCTCCGAGTGCGAGTAGAAAGCGGTCCAAGATCTGGTCCGCTGAGACCGGTCGGCCGGTGCCATATCCCCGAAGGTCGGAGTAGAGCTGCCCATCGGGGAAGCGACGCCGGACTCGGTGGGCCCAATGTAGGGCCAGTGCTGTCTTCCCTACTCCGGGAGTGCCCACGATGGTGTGGAGCAGGGTCCCACGCAAATCACCGATGTCATGATCATCGAGATGGACGTCGAGGGTCTTGAGTTCCGCGACACGGTTGACGAAGCCGTGAGCCTTTTTCATCCTGAAGGTGCAGGTCACAGCCCCGTACCGGTCTCCCCGAACCCCTTCTGAACAGCAAGAAGCCCCTGGTAGGTGGGTTA